>NZ_BAABFB010000050.1:0-351350 GCF_039540555.1 Rhodococcus olei
TTCCACGCCTCCGCGCTGACCCAGCTCGGTGGCGAGCCGCAGGGCATCCACCGCTCGATGATCTGATTCTTCGAAAAGGACTGGTAGAGAACATGACCGACATCCGATCCCTCGGGTATCTCCGGGTCCAGTCGCGGGACCTGCCGCGCTGGCGCGAGCTGGTGGTCGACGGCCTCGGCATGGCCGTCGGATCGGGCCCGGAGGAGGACGGGCTGTACCTGCGGGTCGACGAGCGCACGTCGCGGCTGCAGGTGCTGCCCGGCGACGTGGACAAGGTCCTCGCCGTCGGCTGGGAGGTCCGGGACCAGTTCGCCCTGCAGGCGGTGCGCGAGCAGGTCGAGAAGGCCGGTGTCGAGGTGCGGGAATTGACGCAGGACGAGGCGGATCACCGCCGCGTCGAGCGGGCGATCACGTTCACCGACCCGGCCGGCACCGTGCTCGAGGTGTTCTTCGGGCCGGTTCTCGACCACAGCCCGATCGTCACCCCGCACGGCGGACGGTTCGTGACCGGCCCCCAGGGGCTCGGGCACGTCGTGTTGCCGACACCGTTCTTCGAGAAGACGTTCGACTTCTACACCGAGGTGCTCGGGTTCCTGCCGCGCGGCGCGATCCGTCTCGGCGGCCTCGACGCCCCCGGCCCGGCCCGCCGGGTGCGGTTCCTGGGTGTCAACCAGCGGCACCACAGCCTGGCGATCTGCCCGGCGCCGCCGACCGACGCGCCCGGCCTGGTGCACCTGATGATGGAGGTCGACACCCTCGACGCCGTCGGCCAGGCTCTGGACCGGGTCAACAAGCTCGGCTTCTCGCTCTCCTCGACCCTCGGCCGGCACACGAACGACAAGATGGTCTCGTTCTACGTCCGGGCCCCCGGCGGCTGGGACCTCGAGTTCGGCACCGAGGGCATGCTGGTGGACGAGAGCCACTTCACGGCGGAGGAGATCACCGCGGACAGCTACTGGGGCCACGACTGGTCCGGCTCCGAGCCTCTCGCGGCGTTCACCCCGCAGGTCTGACCGAAGGCCGCACCACCGCCGGATGCGGCGGCCGCTCACGAGGCGGCCGCCGCATTCGACGTTTCCGGCCCACCCGCGCCGGTCGGGACGCCTATCGTGGACTGACGAGTGCCCACCGTCCCACGGAGGTCGTCGATGTCCAGCTTCCCGGCCACGGACCCGCGTCCCGACTTCAGCGGCCTGCTCGCGGTGTACGTCAACTGCACGTTGAAACGCTCACCTGAGCGAAGTCACACCCAGGGACTGATCGACCGCAGCGTCGGGTTGATGCGGGACGCCGGGGTCGCGGTCGACCAGATCCGGGCCGTCGACCACGACATCGCCACCGGGGTGTACCCCGACATGACCGAGCACGGCTGGGAGAGCGACGAGTGGCCCAGGCTGTTCCAACGCATCCTGGCCGCGGACATCCTGGTGCTCGCCGGTCCGATCTGGTTGGGCGACAACAGTTCCGTGATGAAGCGAGTGATCGAACGGTTGTACGGATGCTCGGCGATCCTCAACGACAAGGGACAGTACGCGTACTACGGCCGTGTCGGCGGTGCCCTGTTCACCGGCAACGAGGACGGCATCAAGCACTGCGCGATGAACGTGCTCTACAGCCTGCAGCACCTCGGGTACACGATTCCGCCGCAGGCCGATGCCGGATGGATCGGCGAGGCCGGTCCGGGACCGTCCTACCTCGACGAGGGCTCCGGTGGCCCGGACAACGACTTCACCAACCGCAACACCACCTTCATGACGTACAACCTCATGCACCTGGCCGCAATGCTCAAGGCGGCGGGCGGAATTCCCGCCCACGGCAACCAGCGTTCGCTGTGGGACGCGGGCTGTCATCCGAGCTTCCCGAACCCCGACTACCGCTGATCCGACTTGCGCGGGGAAGACTCGCTCGGCATTCTGGGGGGAGCGTCGCGTGCCGGTGGCGGACTGCGTCAGGCATGGAGGCGTCGTACCTGAGGGGTTCCTTCGTGACCATCTCGTTCAACCACACCATCGTCGCAGCGCGGGACAAGCAGCGCTCGGCCACCTTCCTCACCACGCTGTTCGGACTGCCGGATCCCGTTCCGGCGGGCCACTTCCTGTCCGTGACACTGGCGAACGGCGTCACTCTCGACTACGCGCAGCCACCGGGAGACGCGGACATCGCGCGGCAGCACTATGCGTTCCTCGTGTCGGAGGACGATTTCGACGCCATCTACGGCCGGATTCGTGCGAAGGGCCGCGACCACTGGGCGGATCCGCGGCAGAGCAGGCCGGGCGAGTTCAACACCAACGACGGCGGCCGCGGGGTGTACTTCTTGGATCCGGACGGGCATTACCTGGAGATTCTCACCCGGCCGTACGGGTCCGGGGGATAGGAGACCGCGAATCCGTTGCCGTGCGGTCCCAACTCGCGCGGCAACGGGTTCGCGCTCGTCACGCCGGGCACGCCACCGTTGATCATCACGACATCGACGTCCTTGTCCGCGAAGAACTCCGGGACTTCTCCGATCGTGGACCGGCGGGGGTGTCCTCCCTCGGGTCGACACCCCCCGAGCGCCGAGAGCGCCGGACTGGGATCGTGTTGTCCTTCGGCGGAAGAACTTTGACGCCGACGTCACGTCGCAGGGCGGGAGACGCCACGGTGAGCCGGACGAGGGTCGGTCCTGTGCTCTTCGCCGACGAGGAGGCGCCGATCGGCTGTGGCCGCGACCTGGAGGTCGCGGCCACAGCCGATCGGGTCGAGACGGGGGTCAGGAGCGGTTCAGCAGCTTGCGCATGGTCTCGGCGGCGCCCTTGACGAGCCGGTCGCGCGGGAACCCGGCGCGCTTCCGGGCGCCTTCGTAGTTGCCGCCGGCGACCCAGACCGGGCCGTCGGTGATGTGCTCGAGGCCTTCCCGGGCGGCGTCCTCGGGTTCCTGGACGATCATGCCGGGGACGTCGAAGTTCAGGCCGGCGCGGATCATGGCGGGCGTGCGGGTGACACCGAGAACCAGCTCGACCACGTGCACACCGTACGGCTCGAGTTCGAGCCACAGGCTCTCCGCGAACACCCGGCTGAACGCCTTCGACGCCGCGTAGATGCTCTGGTGCTCGGAGCCCATGTAGCCGGCCAGCGAGCCGAGCAGCACGATGCCACCGCGGCCGCGGTCCTTCATCAGCCCGCCGAAGTGATGCGAGAGCTCCAGCTGCCGGGTGATGTTCAGGTCGATCACGCCACGGAAGCCGTCGAGGTCGCCGGTGACGAACTCGTGGCCGTAGGAGTTGGCGCCGGCGTTGAAGATCAGCAGCCCGACCTCGATGTCGTCGGTCACGGCCCGGATCTGCGCGAGCGCATCCTCGACGAGCAGGTCGAGGGACAGCGTGCGGACCTCGACGCCGTGCGACCGCACCTTCGCGGCGGTCTCCTCGAGTGGGCCGGGCTTGCGGGCGATCAGGACGAGGTTGACGCCCGCGGCGGCGAGCTCGTCCGCGAAGGCGGATCCGACGCCCTCGGAGCCGCCGGCGATGACGGCCCACGGGCCGTACTGGGTGATGTCGATCATCGGTGATCCTCTCCCTCGAGGGGGTCAGTGGGCGACTGTCGGCCCGGGCACGGGTTCTTCGTTGGTGATCGGGAGCCGGCCGTGTCGAGCCGCCCGATCGATGGTGGCGCTCAACGCTTCGCAGCGGGGTACGGGAGCTCCGGGACGGCCCTCCCTGCCGGTCCACTCGTGGATCTCCCGGCATCGCTCCCGCGCCTCGGCGTCCCACTGCACGGCGGTGTGCTCCCAGCTGTGCTTGAGGACCCGCACGCGCGCGCCGCAGGTGTCACACTCCAGCGGTTGCATTCTCCCGCGCCTTCTCTGCGAGGTTCTGGTCGACTTCCTTCTGCCAGGCGGCGACCGCCTTGGTGGTGTCCATCTCGTGCTCGAACCGGTCGACCATGTCCGGCGTGACGTCGGCGACGTCGACGTAGAACTGCTCGTACCAGCGTCGCAGCTGGTAGACCGGGCCGTCCTCCTCGCAGAGCAGCGGGTTCTCGATGCGGGTCTTGTTCTTCCAGATCGCGATGTCCTGCTCGAAGCCCTTCGCGATGAACGTGCCGAAGTTCTTCGCCATCTCGGCGGCGGCGTCGCCGGTGAACTTGTCGGACTTCTTGACGATGATCCCGTACATCAGGACGAACTTGTCCGGCGAGACCGGGTAGTGGCAGTTGATCAGGACGGACTCGACGTCGTACCCCTCGTACCGGTAGGTGAGGTCGTCGATCATGAACGACGGCCCGAAGTACGAGGCGTCGGATCGGCTGCCCAGCATCTTCGGCGTTCCTGCCGCGTGCGGGCGGGCGTCCTCACGCGCCTGACCGCGCATGAACTGGCTGGCGACCTGCCCCTCGAAGACGTTCTTGAAGTACGTCGGGAAGGAGTAGTGCACGTAGAAGAAGTGCGCCATGTCGACGATGTTGTCGACGATCTCGCGGCAGTTGGTGTCGACCTCGGTGGTGTACCAGACCCAGTCGGACCACTCGTCGCTCAGCGCGCCCTCGATGCGCGGGATGTACATGTCCGCGTCGGTCGGCGCGTTGCCCTCGGGGTCGTGCCAGACGTACAGCAGCCCGTCCTGCTCGAGGGTGGTCCAGGCACGGGTACGGGCCAGCGGCGGCACCCGACGCGCATAGGGGATGGAGGTGCACTTGCCCTTGCCGCCCCAGCGCCAGTCGTGGAACGGGCACGCCACCGAATCGCCCTTGACGGTGCCCTGGCTCAGGTCGCCGCCCATGTGCCGGCAGTACGAGTCGAGGATGTTGAGCGCGCCTTCGCTGTCCTGGAACACCACCAGCTTGGTGCCGAACGCCTCGATGCCGTGCGGCGTGCCGTCGGCGAAGTCCTTCGCGAGCCCGAGGCAGTGCCAGCCTCGGGCGAACCTCGTGGGCGCGACGCCGGCGTCGATGACGCGGACTTCGTCGGACTGCGTGCGTGTCACGGGCTCATCCTTCCGTTCGGGCGGTGCCGCCACCGGACGGCACGATCACTTCGGGCGACGCTAACGACGCCGGTCAGAGGGCATCGGCGACGTCTCACTGGCCGGGACCGTGGGATCCGGCGCACGCTGCGGTCCGTGTCCGCGAGCCGATAGCATCGGAACAATGGAGAACGTGGTACTCGGCCGGGTGCGGGAGTTGCTGCCCACCATCGCTGAACGTGCGCGCGAGACGGAACTGGCCCGCCGGGTACCGGACGAGGTGATCCGGTCGCTGATCGAGGCCGGCGTGTTCCGGATGCTCCAGCCGGCCCGGCACGGGGGTCTCGAGTCCGACCCGGTGCACTTCTTCGAGACGGTCCGTGCGATTTCCGCGGAGTGCGGGTCCACCGGATGGGTCACGGCCGTGCTCGGTGTGCATCCGTGGCACCTCGCCCTGTTCGACGACACCGCGCAGGCCGAGGTGTGGGGGGAGGACCCCGACACGCTGATCGCGTCGTCGTACTCCCCGGTCGGGACGATGGTCCGCGTCGACGGCGGCTACGAGCTGATGGGGTGTTGGCGGTTCTCGTCGGGTGTCGACCACTGCGGCTGGGCGCTGCTCGGCGGGCTGCTCGTGGACGAACGCGGCGACGCGGTCGACACGACCACGCTGCTGGTGCCCCGGTCGGACTACCAGATCCGCGACGTCTGGGACAGCGTCGGTCTGCGCGGCACCGGCAGCAACGAAATCGTCGTCGAGCGCGCCTTCGTGCCCGACCACCGGGTGATGCACAACTACGAGTTCTCCCAGTTGCGGGGGCCCGGGCAGAAGGTGAACACCGGTCCGCTGTACCGGATTCCGTTTGCCACCGTGTTCAGCTCCGCGATCGCCGCCCCGGTGCTCGGGGTGGTGGCGGGCTGCTACGAGGAGTTCCTGACGCGGATGCGGTCCCGGGTGCGACTCAGCCTCGGCGGCGGCCGCTTCGTCGAGGACGCGTTCGCGCAGGTCACGGTCGGTCGGGCGTCGTCCGAGATCGACGCCTCGATCCTGCAGATGGATCGCAACGTGCGTGCGCTGATGGAGGCGGCGACGGCCGGCAACGAGATCCCGATGCAGATGCGGCTGCGGGCGCGCCGCGATCAGGTGATGGGCACGGAACGTGCGCTCGATGCGATCGACAAGTTGTTCAAGATCTCCGGCGGCGCCTCCCTCGACACCGGCAACCCGATCGAACGGGGATGGCGGGACGCTCACGCGGGCGGCGCGCACGTGGCCAACGACACCGAACGTGCCCTCGCCCTCTACGGCCGTGGCGCGTTCGGGCTACCGGTCGAGGACAACATGATCTGAGCGCGGTGCGACCAGGAGCGACGTCCGTTGCCCGACAAGAGAATCGATGATCTCGTCACGGTCGGCGTCGGCGGCCGGGGGGTCGACTCGCCGGACACCGCGTCAGCTCTCGGGAACGCTCGTCGGCTCCGCCGTGGTCGCGAACCTGCGGGCCAGGTTCGGTTCGGTCGACGGTCCCGGCGACCAGGACGCGATCCACGGCCCCGTGCCCTCGCTCTGGTCGAGTACCCCGGTTTCGAGCCACGTGTACTCGCCGCCGAGGACGTTCGACGCGAGCCGGTGGTCGATCTCGTCGGTGTTCTCCCACAGTCCGGCGAACAGGCGGTCGATGCGCAGCCGCGACTGCTGGCAGAACACGTCGGCGAGTTCGAGCGCACCCGCGCCCCGGGCCGGGTCGGTGGTGCGTTCGTGTTCCGCGCGCACGCACGCCGCCGACATCGCGAACAGTTCGGCGGCGATGTCGACGATCCGGCCGAGGAACACCTGATGCTTCTCCATGCCGGCCTGCCAGCGGGCCATGCCGTAGAACGTGGACCGCGCGAGTTTGCGGGCGTTGCGTTCGACGAACCGCAGATGTGTTGCCAGGGCGTCGAATTCGCCGTACGAGTTGGGCAGCTGTCCCTTGCCCGAGACCAGGTGCGGCAGCCACTTCGCGTAGAACCCGCTGGCGCCGACCGCCGCCTTCGCCTTGTGCTGCAGGTCCGCGTGGGGGTCCGCAAGGTCTCCCGCGGCGGTCAGGTGTGCGTCGACGGCCTCCCGCGCGATCAGCAGCCGCATGATCTCGCTCGAACCCTCGAAGATCCGATTGATCCGCAGGTCGCGCAGCATCTGTTCGGCCGGTACCGCCCGTTCGCCGCGCGCGGCCAGCGACGCCGCGGTCTCGTAGCCGCGGCCGCCGCGGATCTGGATCAGCTCGTCGGCGATGCGGCACGCCATCTCGCTGGCCCACAGCTTCGCCAGCGCGGCCTCGATGCGGATGTCGTTGCGTCCCTCGTCGGCCATCTGGCTCGACAGCTCCAGTACGGCCTCGAGGGCGAACGTGGTTGCCGCGATGAACGAGACCTTCGCCGCGACCGCACCGTGCTCACCGACCGGCCGCCCCCACTGCACGCGCTCCGCCGACCACTCGCGGGCGATCTTCAGCGCCCACTTGCCTGCCGCGGTGCACATCGCCGGCAACGCGAGGCGGCCCGCGTTCAGCGTGGTCAGGGCGATCTTCAGGCCCTCACCCTCGCGTCCGATCAGATTCTCGGCCGGGACTCGCACCCGGTGCAGTCGCGTGACGCCGTTCTCGATGCCGCGCAGGCCCATGAAGGAGTTGCGGTGTTCGACCGTGATGCCGGGGGAGTCGGCCTCGACGACGAACGCGCTGATGCCGCCGGGGTGCCCATCGCTCTTCGGCACCCGGGCCATCACGACCAGCAGCTCGGCGACCACGCCGTTCGTGGTCCACAGCTTGACGCCGTCGAGCTCGTAGGCGGCACCGTCCTCGACGGGTGTCGCGGTCGACGCCATCCGTGCCGGGTCGGACCCGACGTCGGGTTCGGTGAGCAGGAACGCGGACAGTGCACCTTTCGCGCAGCGGGGCAGGAACTCTCGCTTCTGTTCCGCGGTGCCGGCGAGTTTGAGGGGTTCGGGGACGCCGATCGACTGGTGGGCGGACAGCAGTGCGCCGATGCTCGGGTGGACCGAGCCGACGAGCATCAACACCCGGTTGTACGCGACCTGCGAGAGTCCGAGCCCGCCGTACTCCTCGGGGATCTTCAGTCCGAAGCAGCCGAGCTCGGCGAACCCGCGGACGTACTCGTCGGGGATCCGCGCGTCGCGCTCGATCACCGATCCGTCGAGGTCCGCGCAGTACTCGCGAAGTTTCACGAGAAACCGTTCGGTCCGCTCGGCGTCCTCCGGTGCCGGTCGTGGATACGGGTGGACCAGGTCGAGGCGGAATCGGCCGAGGAAGAGTTCCTTGGCGAACGAGGGCTTCTCCCAGCCGCTCTCGCGGGCCTCCTCGGCGACCTCGCGTGCCTGTTCCTCGCTGACCTGAGCCGGTGACACCATGATCCGCCTCCTCGACGGGCGACACTCATCAAGCTACTCGCGAGTATTCCCCTCGCGGCGCTCGCGCGAAACCCCCTGTCGAGGTCGGTCACCGCGGCGACGTGCCGATCGGGCCGCGCGGACGCGGTGTCACGCGGCGTACTGCAGGCGCAGTTGCTCGAGGGCGGCGACGATCGCCGAGGGCTCCCCGGCGGGCAGGAGCGGCAACCGGACGTCCGGGGTCGGGATGCGTCCCTGGGCGTGGAGGACGGCCTTGACGACGGTCGGGTTCGGTTCGGACATGAGCCTGCAGACGAGGGGGACCAGTCGTTGCCCGAGGGTTCGGGCCTGCGCCGGCGTTCCGTTGCGCCACAACCGAAACAGTTCGGCGAGTTCGGGTGTGCAGACGTTTGCGGTGGCCGCGATCGCGCCCGCGGCGCCCATCGCCAGCAGCGGCGAGACGAGCGCGTCCTCGCCCGCGAGCACCGAGAACGTGTCGGCGGCCTGCGAGAGCAGCAACGCGGTGTCGGTGTCCACGGCGCCGACCGCCTGCTTGACCCCGACGATTCGCGGATGCTCCGACAGGCGCAGGACGGACTCCCAGCCCAGGTGCTGGCCGGTGCGGTACGGAATGTTGTACAGAACCAATGGACGGGGACTGCGGTCCGCGACGTGCTCGAAATGCGCAACGACCCCGGCCTCGGACGGGCGGGTGTAGTACGGGACCACGGCCAGGACGGCTGCGACATCGGCCTGCCGGTCCACCTCGTCGATGGCGCGCACCGTGTCGGCGGTGCTGTTGGAGCCCGCACCGACCAGCAGCGGAACACCGCGTTCGCCGCACACCCTGCTGCAGATCCGCAGCACGTCCCGACGTTCCTGTGGGCTCAACGTGGCCGGCTCCGCGGTGGTCCCGAGCGCGACGATGCCGGCCGCGCCCTCGTCGATCACGGTGTGCGCGAGCCGTTCCAGGTGGGTGGCCGCGAGTTCGCCGCTGTCGGTGAAGGGCGTGACCAGTGGGACGTGAATTCCGGTGAGGTGGAGTGTCATGTGCCCAGTCTCGGCGCCGCCACCATCAAGATCCAGTTACGGTCTCTGGGTTTGCTCGTAAGATGAACTGATGCTCGATGTGCGCAAGCTCCGGCTTCTCCGCGAACTCGCCCGCCGGGGAACCATCGCGGCGGTCGCGGAGGCGCTCGCGTACACGCCGTCGGCGGTGTCACAGCAGCTCGCGGCGCTCGAGCGCGAGGCGGGTCGGCCGCTGTTGACGCGCACCGGGCGCCGGGTGGATCTGACGCCGGCCGGGGTCGTGCTCGTCGAGCACGCCGAGGTGGTTCTCGCGGACCTGGAACGGGCCGCGGCGGCCCTGGCCGCGAGCGAGTCGGGCCTGTCGGGGTCGGTTCGCCTGGGGGCATTTCCCACCGCACTGCCCACCCTCGTCCTGCCCGCGCTGCTGGAACTCGGTCGCGCCGAACCGGACCTGGAGTTGACGGTGACGGAGGTCGACCCCGCCGACGTCCCCGACCTGCTGCGCAGCGGCCGGCTCGACGTCGCGCTCGTGCACGAGTACGACAACGTCCCCTCGACGATGGGCCCGGGCGTCGAACTCGAGCCGCTCCTCGACGAGGTGGTGTTCCTGGCCACCCCGGAGGCGTCGACGACGTCCGGCGCCGCCGTGATCCGCAGTCATGCCGCGAGCCCGTGGATCGTCGGCAATCCCGGCACCCTCTGCCACACGATGACCGTACGCACCTGCCAGTCCCACGGCTTCGAGCCGCGTGTGGCCCATCGCATCGACGACTTCGCGACGGTACTGCGGCTGGTCGCCGCAGGGGCCGGTGTCGCTCTGGTGCCCCAGCTCGGTGCGACCGACGTCCCGGCGGGGGTGGTGCTGACCGCCCTGCCGATCGGGCGACGCACCCGGATCGCCTACCGGCGGGGTAGTCGGTCTCGGCCGGCGTTCGCCGCGGTCGGTTCCGAACTGCATTGCGCGGCAACAAGGATTCGGGACGCCGTGGCGGGTCTGCCGAGCCAGCCGTGAGGCGGCACCCTCGTTCGAGAATCCCGGTTCCCGCAGTCGCCGCGGATCACCCGTGGATCGCGCGGGACCTGGTGTCGGACGGCAGCTCGCCGTACTGCCTGCGGTAGGCCGCCGCGAATCGGGACAGGTGCACGAATCCCCAGCGGTACGCGACCTCGGTCACCGGCACCGACGAGCCGGGATCGGCGTCGAGCAGGTCCCGGCGGACGCGTGCGAGCCGCAGCGACTGCAGGTACCGGCCGGGCGAGGTGCCCAGGCCCTCCTGGAACGCGCGCTGGAGGGAGCGCACGCTGACCCCAACGTGCCGGGCGATCTCGCCGATGGTGAGCGGCTCGGTGAGGTGTGCTTCGCAGAAGTCGATCGCCTCCCGCAATTCGCGTCGGTGGACCTGCGGTCGCCCCGGCTCGGCCAGCGCCGCCGAGTAGCTGTGCGGCTGCGCCAGCAGCAGCCCGGTCAGCACCATGTCCTGCCAGGTCGCGGCGGCGAGCGGGTGCCGGCTGAGGCCGTCGGCCTGGTCCAGGTCCCGCAGCAGCAACCGCAGCGACGACGTCCACGTCGACAGTCGGGGCGAGGTCAGGTCCATCGGCAGGTCGAAGGTCAGCGGGGCGTGCGGTGGACGTCCGAGCAGGGCCTCGAGCCGCCGATCGAGCGCCCGGGGGTCGATCCGCAGGTGTATCTGTCGGTAGTCGGCGTCCATCTGCATTCGTGCTCGCATGCGTGGCGACAGCACCGCGCCCCGCCCGTCGCCCACCCACGCGCGATCGTCGCCGGCGGTGAGCCGGTTCGTTCCCGACACCGCCAGCATCAGGTCGTAGTAGTCGATCCGTTCGAGGATGTCGACGTCCATGCCCACGCCCTGCTCGAGGTAGACGAACCGGAGGTCGCCGAGCCCGGCGACCCGCACGTGTCCGTCGAACGGCGCCGCCCCGGTGTCGCTGCGTCGGATGCTGTGGGTGCTGAGCAACTCCGATGCGCGGCTGCGGAATTCGTCGATGTCCGCGGTGCTGAGGGCGTCGTGGTTCGCCAGCGGGCCCGCCGGCGCCGGTGCGCCGTCCCGCTGTTCCCGGATGTCGGTATATGCACTCTCGCCCACGTCAACCTCGGTCAACCCGTGACCACTGGAGACTCCAGGCTATCCCAGCCCGTCCGGGGTTCCCGGATCCCGTGGCGCGATCCGGCTGATCGCGGCGCGATCCGGATAGCGACGCAGATCACACCCTCCTACCGTCCTTGCGCATCGGGTACCGGAACCACAGGTGGCCCACGGGTAGCAAGGAGTCGTTGTGTCCACGGATTTCGATGTCGCAGTGGTCGGGTACGGGCCGACCGGCCTCGTTCTCGCCTCGCTTCTCGGCCGGTGCGGGCACCGGGTCGCGGTGTTCGAGCGTTGGCCGGATCTGTACGGACTGCCACGACTGACCCACATCGACGGCGAGACCGCGCGCATCATCCAGGCGGCGGGCGACGTCGAGTTCGCACTGCGGGATGCCTCGCCGAAGCAGGTCTACGAGTGGCGTGGCTGCGACGGCGAATTGCTGATCGAGGTCGACTGGTCGGGACGGTCCAGCGGGTTCGCCGCCCACTACTCGATGTACCAGCCCGACATCGAGTCGGCGATCGACCAGCGCGCCCGCACCTACCCGAACGTCGAGATCAACCAGGCTGTCGGCGTGGTGGCGCTGGAGCAGGAGGGTGACCACGTTGCCCTCGTGGTGCGGCCGTGGTCGCGGGACCGGGACGAGCAGTGGTCCAGTGGTGCCGCCGACCGGACGATCACCGCCCGGTACGTCGTCGGTGCCGACGGCGCGAACAGTTTCGTTCGCAACGCGCTCGGCATCGAACGCTCCGACCTCGGCGTCGACGACCGTTGGCTGAACATCGACACCGAGTGTCTGCGCCCACTCGGTCCCGACTTCGAGGTCACCCGGCAGTACTGCGATCCCGGGCATCCGAACATGTTCATGCCGATCGGCGTCAGCCGCCAGCGCTTCGAGCTCGCGGTCCTGCCCGGCGACGACGTCGAGCGGATGGAGACCCCCGAGTTCGCGTGGGAGTGGTTCCGCGGCCGTCACGGACTGGGCCCGGACGACATCCGCATCCTGCGGCAGATCGTCTACACGTTCTCCGCCCGCAGCGCCGAGACCTGGCGCCGCGGCCGGGTACTGCTCGCCGGCGACGCCGCCCACACCATGCCTCCCTACATGGGGCAGGGGGCCTGTTCGGGGATGCGGGACGGCATCACCCTGGCCTGGAAGCTGGATCTCGTGCTGTCGGGGCGGGCCACCGCGGACCTGCTCGACACCTACGAGTCCGAGCGCCGCCCTCACGTCGAGGTGATCCAGCAGTGCGCCGTCGAGTTGGGCCGGGTCGCGAACCTGAAGGACCCGGAGGCGGCCGCCGCCCGGGACGAGGCGTTCCGGCGCGGCGAGGTCCCGCCGCTGCCGCCGTTCCCGACGATCACGACCGGGGTCGTTGCTGCCGGCCCGGACGGATCACCGCGTCCGCCTGCGGGAACCCTGTCACCGCAGGGGGTCGTCTCCGCAGCCGGTCGGCGGGGCCGCTTCGACGACGTGCTCGGCTGGGGATTCGTGGTGGTCGCGACCCGTGACCCCCGATCGGTGCTCGACGCCGACCAGCGGGCGTTCCTCGACGAACTGGGCGCCGTCGTCGTCACCACCGAGCCGGGCGGACCCGCCTCCTTCGACGATGTCGACGGAACCTACGCGGACTACCTGGCGGCCCACGGCATCGAGGCGTACATCGCCCGCCCGGACTTCCATCTCTACGGCGCGGGGACGCTGACCGAACTGCCTGCGCTCGTCGATGCCCTGCGGGCCGACCTTTGCTTCGTGGACGCCCCGGCGCGACGGGCCGAGGTGACCGCATGACCGCCATGGGCGACACGCTGTCGGCGGAGTCCGCCGCGCACTGGCGGGCGATGCCGGCGACCCGGCTGCTCGACGGGGGCATGATCCACGCGGATGTCGTTCTGCTGCAACGCGCGACCGAGGCGGGTGAGCGCTGGGAGGTGGCCGCCGAACGGCTCGGCCGTCATCGGCTCGAGCTCGCCGATGCGGCGGTCACCGCCGGGCACCGGGTGACCGCGCTGCGCTCCTGTCGCGCGGCGGCCGGAGACTTCCTGTTCGCGCAGATGTCGATCAACTTCGACACCGACCGTAAGAAGGCGCTGTACGAGGCGTTCGTCGGCGCCGTCGCGGCCGCGGCGCGGATGACGCCCGCAACGATGCGCCGGGTCGAGCTTCCGTTCGAGGGGGGCGCGCTGGTGGGCTGGCACGTGCGGCCCGACCGCGTTCCCGAGGCCGGGACGGTGATCGTGTTCGGGGGCCAGAGCGGTTGGGGTGCAACTTATCTGCGTTATGCAGACGCACTCGCAGCGCGAGGCCTGGCCACGATCCTGGCCGAGGGTCCTGGGCAGGGGGAGACTCGGCTGCGGTACGGGATCCACCTCGACGTCGACATCGCGGCCGCCTACGGAGTATTCGTGCGGTACGCACGCGAGCAGACCGGCGGCCCGGTCGGTCTGTGGGGCAACAGTGTCGGTGGTCTGTTCGCCGCGCTCACCGCGGCGCGGAATCCGGATGTCGCGGCCTGCTGCGTCAACGGCGCGTTCGCAGCGCCGCGGCTGTTGCCCTTCCGCACCTTCGGCGAGCAGGCCGCGGCGATGCTGGGCACGACCGATGCGGCCGCCGTCACGGCAAACTTCGACCGCCTGCGTTTCGACCCGTCCGTGGACCGGATCCGGTGCCCGCTGCTGGTGCTGCACGGCGGGGCGGACCCGCTCGTCGAGCTCGCCGACCAGCAGCCGTTCCTCGACGGCGCCGACGGCGACGCGAGCCTGCGCGTGTGGGAGGACGGCGAGCACACCCTCTACAACCACGCCGACGAACGCAACGACCTCGTTGCGGACTGGTTCGCCGAGCGGCTCGCGGGGCCCGCGCCCGCAACCGCTGAATCGTGAGAAGGATGCACATGTTCGATTTCGAGCACGAGAGCCTGCCGCAGCGGGTGCGTTTCGGCTCGGGCCGCGCCGCCACGATGCTCACCGACGAGGTCGGGCGGCTGGGCGCCGGCCGAGTGATGGTCGTGGCGTCACCCGCGGAGGCCGCGCGCACGCGGGACGTCACCGCCTCCCTGCCGGTCGTGCACCGGCACGAGGAGGTGGTGATGCACGTGCCTGCGGAGGTGGCCGAGCGAGCCCGCGCCGCCGCGGCCGTGAGCTCGGCCGACGTCGTGGTCAGCATCGGAGGCGGCTCGGCCACCGGTCTGGCCAAGGCGATCGCCCTGACCAGCGGGCTGCCGATCGTGGCGGTGCCGACCACCTACGCGGGCTCCGAGGCCACCACCGTGTGGGGCCTGACCGAGGCCGGCCGCAAGAGCACAGGGGTGGACGCCCGGGTGCTGCCGCGCGCGGTGATCTACGACGCGGAACTGACCCTCTCGCTGCCGGTGCCCCTCAGCGTGTCGTCCGGATTGAATGCGCTGGCGCACTGCATCGATGCGATGTGGGGACCGCGCACGGATCCGATCGACCGGGCCCTGGCACAGGAGGGGATCACCGCCCTTCGGACCGGCCTGCCGCAGGTGGTTTCGGATCCGCGGGGTCTGAGCGGGCGCGAGCACGTGCTGTACGCGGCGTACCTGTCTGCGGTGGCTTTCTCCTCGGCAGGGTCGGGGCTGCACCACAAGATCTGTCACGTCCTCGGTGGCGCGTTCGACCTGCCGCATGCGCAGACGCACGCGATCGTGCTGCCGTACGTGCTCGCGTTCAACGCGCCGGCGGACCCGGAGGCGGAACGTCGGATCGCGGCCGCCCTCGACGCGCCGACCGCGCTCGGGGGGCTGCAGCGTCTGCGACACCGGATCGGTGCACCGCAGGCACTGTGCGACATCGGATTCGACGGATCCGACATCGGTGAGGCGGTCGAGGCCATCACAGCGGTGCTGCCGGCCGGCAACCCACGCCCGGTCACGGCCCACGACCTGACCCGGCTGTTGCACGCGGCGTGGCGCGGTACCGACGCCCGGACGATCACGAGCGAAAGGGAGATCCAGTGATGACCGAACCCGGCACGACGCCGACGACTGCCACGGTCCCGCCGGAGCAGCGGGCGGTCGAAGACGCACTCGTGGCCGAGGTCGTCGCCTCGTTCGACGGAACCCCGGATCCGCGGCTGCGGACGGTGATGCGGTCGCTGACCCGGCACCTGCACGCGTTCATCCGGGACGTACGGCTCACCGAGGAGGAGTGGAACACCGCGATCGAGTTCCTGACCGCAGTCGGTCACATCACCGACGACACACGGCAGGAGTTCATCTTGCTCTCCGATGTTCTCGGTGCATCCATGCAGACGATCGCCGTCAACAACCGGGCGTACCGCAGTGCCACCGAGGCGACGGTGTTCGGCCCGTTCTTCGTCGACGACGCACCGCGGATCCCGCTCGGCGGCGACATCGCCGGCGGCGCGGTCGGCGAGCCCTGCTGGGTCGAGGGCACCGTCACCGACATCGACGGCGAGCCGGTGCCGGGCGCGCGGATCGAGGTGTGGGAGTGCGACGAGGACGGACACTACGACGTCCAGTACGCGGACGGCCGCGTCGGAGGTCGGGCGCACCTGTACACCGACGCCGAGGGGCGCTACCGCTTCTGGGGGCTGACGCCGGTGCCCTACCCGATCCCCCACGACGGGCCGGTCGGCGCCCTGCTCGCGGCGGTGCGCCGATCGCCCATGCGCGCGTCCCATCTGCACTTCATGGTCGCTGCCGAGAACCTGCGGACCCTCGTCACCCACATCTTCGTCGCGGGGGACGATCTGCTCGCCCGCGACAGCGTGTTCGGGGTGAAGGACTCGCTGGTCAAGGACTTCGTGCGGCAGCCTGCGGACAGTCCCACCCCGGGCGGGCGCGACCTCGGCGGGATCGCCTGGTCCCGAGTGCGTTTCGACATCGTTCTCGCACCGGCCGGCATCTGAACGAGCCGCCGGCCCCACCGATCGGCACACCCGTACGGGCATGCCGGGACAAGGAATTGCCCATGAGCGACCCAGTCCGTGACCCGGCCGGGATCACCCTGACGAGCGCCGAGATCTTCGCTGCGCACCGAGGGGGGAAGCTGGCGATCGCGCCGACGGCACCCCTCGAGGACCGGCGCGATCTGTCGATCGCGTACACCCCGGGCGTGGCGGAGGTCAGCCGCGCCATCCACGCCGACCCGCGAGCGGCGGGCGCCTACACCTGGGCCGGTCGTCTCGTCGCGGTCGTCAGCGACGGCACCGCGGTCCTGGGTCTCGGTGACATCGGCGCGGCCGCATCCCTGCCGGTGATGGAGGGCAAGGCCGCGCTGTTCAAGAGGTTCGCCGACCTCGACGCCATCCCGCTCGTCGTCGACACCACGGATGTCGACGAGATCGTCGAAACCCTTGTGCGCCTGCGTCCCAGCTTCGGTGCCGTCAATCTCGAGGATGTCTCGGCCCCGCGGTGTTTCGAGCTCGAGGCCCGCCTCGTCGAGGCGCTGGACGTGCCGGTCATGCACGACGACCAGCACGGAACGGCGGTGGTCGTGCTCGCCGCCCTCACCAACGCCGCCGCCGTGGTAGGCCGTGAGCTCGCCGGGCTCACCGTGGTGGTGTCGGGGGCCGGGGCGGCCGGTATCGCCGTGGCCGAGATCCTGCTCGCGGCGGGCATCGTCGACGTCACGGTGCTGGATTCGCGGGGCATCCTGCACACCGGCCGCGACGACCTGACCGAGGCCAAGGCCGCCTGCGCGGCCCGCACCAATCCCCGCGGGCGCACCGGCACCCTCGCCCACGCGCTCGACGGCGCCGACGTGTTCGTCGGCGTGTCCTCGGGTACCGTGCCCGCGGAGCACCTGGCCCTGATGTCCGAGGACGCGATCGTCTTCGCGTTGTCGAACCCCGATCCCGAGATCCACCCCGACGTCGCCCGCGCGCACGCCCGGGTGGTCGCGACCGGCCGCAGCGACTTCCCGAATCAGATCAACAACGTGCTGGCTTTCCCCGGGATCTTCCGCGGCGCCCTCGACGCCGGGGCCACCCGGATCACGCCGGCGATGAAGCTGGCCGCGTCCCGGGCGATCGCCGAGCTCGCGTCGGAACGGCTGGCGCCGAACCACATCGTCCCGAGCCCGCTCGACGAGCGGGTCGCGCCCGCGGTCGCCGCAGCGGTGGCGACCGCCGCGGTCCAGGGCCCCGTCACGGGGTCGTGACGACACCGCCGCGCTGCCGGCGCCGGTCCGCGCGCTGCCGCCCGGCGGGCGATCACCTGTTCTTCGCCCCGGAGTCGGAGTCCGGTTGGACGCCGACCGAGGTGCTCGAGGAGGCCGAGACTGTCCCGGCCGACTTCTGGAACCGCGACGACGCGCTGAGCCCCAAACAGCTCGTCCGACCGGAACCACAGCCGACGATGATCAGCCCAGGCCGGCCACTCGAATGAGTCCAGGCGCCCACCCCGAACCGTGGATCAGAGGAACTTCGGTCGAGCTTCGGGACGGAATGGGTGCCCGGGACCAGCGGTCGGTCCTGCTCTGGTCCGGTGCGTCGAGTGTCGGAAATTGCGAGTACGGCGGTGGAGAGCAGACGCGACCGATGGTTCCGCGCAGGCCCGTGGATTGGTCACTGCGGTGACACACCTCAGGAGGTGGTGAGACGGCCGGGGGCGCACGCAGTCCCTCGGAACGTCGACAAAGCAGACCGTGACCCATCAGAGTGGAAGCCGGGAGTTCTCGAACCAAGGAGGCCGGTCATGGCGTTCTATCGACAGCTCGGCAGTGTCCCGCCGAAGCGTCACACCCAGCACCGCGACGAGAACGGCCGGCTCTATTTCGAGGAGCTGATGGGTGAGGAGGGCTTCACCTCCGATTCGTCGTTGCTCTACCACCGCCGCATCCCGTCGGCGATCGTCGACTCGACCGTGTGGGAACTGCCCGATCAGAGCACCACCCCCAACCACCCGCTCAAGCCGCGGCATCTCCGGCTGCACGACCTGTTCCCCGAACGGATCTGGCCCGACACCGACATCGTCACCGGCCGAAGGCTGATCCTGGGCAACGCCGACGTTCGTATCTCCTACGTGGTCGCGTCGAAGGAATCGCCGTTGTGCCGCAACGCGATCGGCGATGAGATCGTGTACCTCGAGTCCGGTGAGGCGATCGTCGAGACCGTCTTCGGCACACTGCGCGCGCGACAGGGCGACTACGTCCTGCTTCCGATGTCGACCACGCACCGTTGGCTTCCCCAGGGTTCGGAACCGGTGCGCGCATACGCAATCGAGGCCAACAGTCACATCACCCCGCCGAAGAGGTACCTCTCCCGGTTCGGTCAGCTGCTCGAGCACGCGCCCTACTGCGAGCGTGACCTGCACGGGCCCACCGAGCCGTTCGTCGTGGAGGGCTCCGACGTCGAGGTGCTGGTCAAGCACCGCACCTCCCACGGCATCGTCGGCACCCGCATGGTGTACCCGACCCATCCGTTCGACGTCGTCGGCTGGGACGGCTGCCTGTACCCGTACACCTTCAACATCTCCGACCACGAGCCGATCACCGGACGCGTGCACCAGCCGCCGCCGGCGCACCAGGCGTTCGAGGGCGCGGGCTTCGTGATCTGCAACTTCGTGCCCCGCAAGGTCGACTACCACCCGCTGTCGATTCCGGTGCCGTACTACCACTCGAACGTGGACTCCGACGAAATCCTGTTCTACTGCGGCGGCGACTACGAGGCGCGCAGGGGCTCCGGGATCGGCCAGGGCTCGGTCTCGATCCATCCCGGCGGCCACGCGCACGGCCCGCAGCCGGGCGCCTACGAGCGCAGCATCGGTGTCGAGTTCTTCGACGAGCTGGCTGTCATGGTCGACACCTTCCGGCCGCTCGAACTCGGCGAGGGTGCCCTCGCCTGCGAGGATCACGCCTACGCGTGGACCTGGGCGGGACGCGGACCGGGGGAGGGGTCGGCGCAGTGAGTGCGATCTCGCCGCTGTTCGTCGGGCTCTGCGACGACGCCGCGCTGTTCCCGCCCGGCAACGCCCCGCTCGAGGACGCGGTACCTGCGCACTTCGCACACGAGGACGGTGGGCACGCCGATCTGGTCGGGCCGTTCGTCCTTCCCGCGGACAGAGTGGCCGAGCTGCCCGCCGTGCTCGCCGACGGCGACCGTCGCACGCTCCGGCTGAGCCTGACCGTGCCGGGCGGCACCGACGCGGTGCCGGCGGCACTCGGCCGGCTGGGCGCGATCGACGGCGTGTGCCTGGTGTCCCTGGAGATCGCCGTGCCGATCGACCAGTCCGTCCCGGACCTCGTCGCCGCGTTGCGCGAGATCGACTCGGCCGCACCGGGAGTGGATATCTATATCGAGGTCCCGAGGGGCGGTCGCCGGGCCGAGATTCTCGCCGGCCTGTCCGGCACCGACCACCGGGCGAAGTTCCGCACCGGTGGAGTCGTCGCGGACGCGTACCCGGACGAAGCGGAACTGGCCGCGGCGATCGAGACGGTCGTGTCGCTGGGTGTCCCGTTCAAGGCGACGGCGGGGCTGCACCATGCGGTACGGAACACCGATCCCGACACGGGATTCGAGCAGCACGGCTTCCTCAACCTGATGGTGGCCACCCACCAGGCCGGTGCGGGGGCGGGCGTCGAGGACCTCGCCGCTGTGCTCGCGGACCGTGACGGCAGGCGGCTGGCCGCCGCCCTCCGCGCGCTGCCCGCCGACGCGGTGGCCGCGCTGCGTGCCCGCTTCCGGTCGTACGGAACGTGCAGCATCGCGGACCCGCTCGCGGACCTGACCGCACTCGGCCTGGTGTCCGCCACCGATTCGGCCGCCGCACGTGAAGGAACCCGCGCATGACCGCCCTTTCGATCCCCGGCGATTCGCTGTTCGGCATCGACAACCTGCCCTACGGTGTGTTCTCCACCGCCGGAACGGATCCGCGAGTCGGTGTCCGTGTCGGTGACCACGTCGTCGATCTCGCGAAGCTGCTCGGCGAGGACGTCTTCGCGCAGCCGACGCTGAACTCCTTCATGGCGCAGGGGCGCCGGCGGTGGGCCGCGGTGCGCGCACGGATCACCGAACTCGTCGGGGGCGAGATCGCCGCCGAGGCGGTGGTCGCGGTCGACGACGTGACGATGCACCTGCCGATCGCGGTCGCCGACTACGTCGACTTCTACGCCTCGGAGAACCACGCCACCAACCTCGGCCGCCTGTTCCGCCCCGATTCGGAGCCGCTGATGCCGAACTGGAAGTACCTGCCGGTCGGGTACCACGGCCGGTCCAGCACGGTCGTGGTCTCGGGCACCGACATCGTGCGCCCGCGCGGCCAGCGGAAGGCCCCCGCCGACGCGGCCCCGACGTTCGGTCCGTCCGTTCGTCTCGACATCGAGGCCGAGCTGGGCTTCGTCGTCGGTGTCGGGTCGCCGATGGGGTCCTCGATCACCCCGGACGAGTTCGCGGAACACTGCTTCGGCGTGGTGATCCTCAACGACTGGTCCGCGCGTGACATCCAGGCGTGGGAGTACGTGCCGCTGGGCCCGAACCTCGGCAAGAGCTTCGCCACCTCGATCTCGCCGTGGGTGGTTCCGCTCGCGGCGCTCGAGGCGGCCCGTATCGACACGCCGGTGCAGGACCCGACCCCGCTGGCGTACCTGCGGGGCGAGGAGAAGTGGGGCCTGGACGTCGAGCTCGAGGTCGAGTGGAACGGGCAGGTCGTCACTCGGCCGCCGTACGGCCGGATGTACTGGTCACCGGCGCAGATGCTCGCGCACACCACGGCCAACGGAGCCGCTGCCAGCACCGGCGACCTGTTCGGGTCCGGCACCGTCTCCGGTCCGGAGCAGAACCAGCGCGGGGCGTTCATCGAATTGACATGGGGCGGAGCCGAACCCGTCACCGTGGCAGGCGAGCGACGCACGTTCCTCGAGGACGGCGACGAGGTCGCGATCTCCGCGACGGCGCCGGGACCGAACGGTACCCGCATCGGCTTCGGCGAGGTACGCGGCCGCATCCTGCCGGCCGTGATGCCGGGCTGATCGTGGAATCGGCTGCGGGACAACGGAGAACGGCCCCGCTCGATGGCATGGTCGGGCGGGGCCGTTCGGCGTCCGTCAGCCGGCCATGTGCTGGGCGGCCCGGAAGGCGAACACCATCGCGGTGCCCAGCGGAACACCCGGGCCCGGGTACACCTGCCGGCTCAGCGATGCGGAGGTGTTGCCCGCCGCGTACAGGCCGTCGATCGCGGTGCCGTCCGCGCGCAGGACGCGGCCGTCGACGTCGGTGACCAGACCGCCCTTGCCGCCGAGGTCTGCGAGCACGATCCGGGCCGCGAAGAACGGGCCGGTCTCGATCGCGGTGAGCGCCTTGTTCGGGTTGCCGTTCGGCGGGCAGAAGAAGTCGTCGTACGGGTCCTCGCCGCGGTGGAACGACTCGTCCACCCCGCGCTTCGCGTAGTCGTTGAACCGCTCGACGGTCGCGCGCAGCGTGTCGGCGGGCAGGCCGGCCTGCGCGGCCAGCTCCTCGAGCGTGCCGGCCCGCACCCAGGTGCCGGCCTCCAGGTGCGTCTCCGGCGGGGTGTTCGGGATGCTGATGCCGGGCAGGCCGCCGCCCTCGCGGGAGTCGAAGATCATCCACGACGGGACCGCCGCGCCACTTCCGTTGTGTGCGTGCATCGCCCGTCCGAATCGGTCGTACGGCAGCGATTCGTTCAGGTAGCGTTCGCCGTTCGCGTCGACGACGATGCCGCCGCGGATCCCGACCAGGAACGCCGCCGTGCCGTCCGGCTGCTCGACACCGGGGCAGAACCACGCCTCGTCCAGCAGCGCGGTGGCGCCGCCGGCCGCCACACCGGCCGCGATCGCGTCACCGGTGTTGGCACCGATCGGGCCCATCGACCACTCCGCCCGGCCGGGGGTGCCGCTGTCGGCGCGCGCGTCCGCGTTGCCCTCGATGCCGCCGGCGGCCATCAGCACGCCGCGGGTTGCCCTGATCCGCTGGGCCCGCCCGTCGTGTTCGGCGGTCACCCCGACGACGCGGCCGTCCTCGACGACCAGCCCGGTGAACCGGATGCCGGTGCGCAGGTCGGCGTTGCCGGTACCGGCGACCGCGGCGAGCAGGCGCCCGATCAGCGCGCGACCACCGATCAGCGCGCCCGGCACGTGGCCCTGGCCGGTGCGGTCCCGGTCCAGTTCGGGCCGCACCCGATCGGCCAGATCGCCGATGTCGGCGGGGTCGAGGTCGAGCGGGTTGATCGAGCGACCGGTGTCGAGACGCCCCTCGGCCTTGAAGTAGTCGGGGAACGCGCGGAACTCGAAGTCGATGTTCGGGTCCTGCTCGAGGAACTCGACGACCGTCGGCGCGGTCTCGACGTACGCGTCCTGGCGGTCGGCCTCGGCCTCGCCGAGCAGGCTGCGCAGGTAGGTGCGGGCGTTCTCGGTGGAGTCGGCGAGCCCGGCCCGCTCCTGGACCCGGGTGCCGGGCAGCCAGATCGAGGCACCGGAGTACGAGGAGGTGCCCCCGAACAGGTCGGTCTTCTCCAGCACCACGGTGCGCAGGCCCTGCGCGGCCGCGGTGTAGGCGCCGGTCAGCGCCCCGCCGCCGGACCCGACCACCACCACGTCGTATTCGTCCGTCCAGTCCTGCATGTGTCCCCAAACCTCCATCGCGTCGAATGTGCAGACAGGCAATCGCAGCCGGGTCCGGGAGGTGGCCGGGCTCCCACTGAGCGGAACCCTCCTCCGGGGGCCGTCGGTGGATGCCAGGATCTAGGCTCAGTTCGACAGAAGTGGACGAAGTGGGGGAACCGACATGCCGAGACTTGCCGAGGCACGCGACGCGGCCGAGCCGAGTTCGGCGGAACAGCGGGCCCGCCACGGACGCATCCTGAAGGTCGCCGCTCAGCTGGGCGCCGAGAAGGAGCTCGAGCGGGTCCAGATGCAGGAAGTCGCGAAACTCGCGGGTGTCGCGATCGGCACCCTGTATCGCTACTTCCCGTCGAAGACGCACCTGTTCGTCGCGGTCATGGTCGATCAGATCCGGCGGATGGGTGACCAGCTGGCGCGCCGGTCCCGCGGGTTGAGGTCGCCGGCGGACGCCGTGTACGAGGCGCTGCTGCAGGCCACCCGGGCGTTGCTGCGGACCCCGCTGCTGGCCACCGCGATGATCCAGTCCGCCGCGACGTCCAACGCGGCGACGATCCCCGATGTCGCAAAGATCGACCAGCAGTTCGACCGGCTGCTCCTCGATGCGGCGGGCATCGACGAGCCGACGATCCGGGACGTGACGGTGCTGCGGCTGGCCGTCGCACTGTGGTTCGGACTGATCCAGTCGGGGCTCAACAGTCGCACCTCGATCCCCGAGATCGAGTCCGATCTGCGCATCGCATGTGACCTGTTGCTCGGCGACCTGTCGGGTCCGCCCGCCTGACTGGACCGCCGGTCGCGGCGTTCACGCGGTCGGTCTCGCTCGGTGGGACGACACGGCCACGGCACCGCCCTGCTAAATAGAATACGTTTCAGAAATCGTATTCGTCAGGGGAGCAAACATGAGCAACGTCGTCATCGTCGAGGCCGCACGGACGCCGATCGGCCGCCGCCGCGGCCAGCTGGCCGGGGTGCACCCGGCGGTCCTGCTCGGTGCCGCCCAGAAGGCCGTTCTCGACCGCACCGGGCTGCCCGCCGACCGGATCGGCCAGATCGTCGGCGGTGCCGTCACCCAGGCCGGCGAGCAGTCGAACAACGTCACCCGGCAGGCGTGGCTGCACGCCGGGCTGCCCTACGCGACCGCCGCGACCACGATCGACTGCGCCTGCAGTTCCTCCCAGCAGGCCGTGCACGTCGTCGCCGGCCTGATCGCGTCCGGGCAGATCGACGCAGGCATCGGCTGCGGCGTCGAGGTGATGAGCCGGGTCTTCCTCGGTCAGGCCAACGCACCCGGCACCGGCAACCCCTACCCCGACGACTGGACCATCGACATGGGCGACCAGTTCACCTCCGCGGAGCGGATCGCCACCCGTCGCGGCATCAAGCGCGGCGACGTCGACGCCCTCGGTCTCGAGTCGCAGCGCCGCGCGGCGGTTGCCTGGGCCGAGGGGCGATTCGATCGCGAGATCGTCCCGGTCCAGGCCCCCGTCGTCACCAAGGAGGGCGAGCCCACCGGCGAGATCGCGACCGTGACCCGCGACGGCGGCCTGCGGGAGACCACCGCCGAGGGGCTCGCCGGTCTGAAGCCGGTCGTCGAGGGCGGCATCCACACGGCGGGCAACTCCTCCCAGGTCAGTGACGGTGCGGCCGCCGTGCTGCTGATGAGCGAGGAGAAGGCTCACGAGGCCGGGCTGCGTCCGCGTGCCCGGATCGTCGCGTCGACGATGGTCGGCTCGGACCCCTACTACCACCTCGACGGTCCGATCGAGTCCACCCGGGCGGTGCTCGACCGCACCGGAATGTCGCTGTCGGACATCGACATCGTCGAGATCAACGAGGCGTTCGCGTCCGTCGTGCTGTCGTGGGCGCAGGTGCACGAGGCCGACATGAGCAAGGTCAACGTCAACGGCGGTGCGATCGCGCTCGGGCACCCGGTCGGTTCGACCGGCTCGCGGCTGATCACCAGCGCCCTGCACGAGCTCGAGCGCTCGGACCGGTCCACCGCGCTGATCACGATGTGCGCGGGCGGCGCCCTGTCCACCGCCACGATCATCGAGCGCATCTGACCGCCCTCCCCCCGAGTGACCGGGAGCGATCACTCGGACGAGTCCGGGCTCGGCACGAGAATTTCTTCTACTTAAGGACCCTGTGATGACCATTGGACTGAGTGACGAGGACCGCGAGCTCCGCGACTCGGTGCGCGGGTGGGCCGCACGGCACGCCACCCCGGCCGTTATCCGTGAGGCCGTCGAGGCCAAGATCGAGACCCGGCCGCAGTACTGGGGCACGCTCGCCGAGCTCGGCATGCTCGGCCTGCACCTGCCCGAAGAGGCCGGCGGCGCCGGCTTCACCCTGCTCGAGACCGCGATCGTCGCCGAGGAACTGGGCCGGGCGATGGTGCCCGGACCGTTCCTGCCGACCGTGATCGTCTCCGCGGTTCTGCACGAGGCCGGCCGCACGGCCGAGCTGGCGGCCCTGGCCGACGGCACCACGTTCGGCGCGGTCGCGCTGCTGCCGGGTGGGCTTCGCCTCACCCGCGACGGCGGCACGGTCACGCTGTCCGGCACGTCCGGCCCCGTCCTCGGCGGCCAGGTCGGTGACCTCTTCCTGCTCGCCGCCACCGACGACGCCGGTGGACTCGTGTTCGTCGTCGTCGACCGTGAGCGACTCCAGGTCACCGAGCTGCCGAGCCACGACGTGGTCCGCCGCAACGCGGAGGTGGCCGCCGACCGTCTGACCCTCGCCGACGGCGACGTGGTGTCCCTGGATGCGGAGCGGGTCATCGACGTTGCGGCAACGCTTTTCGCGGCCGAGTCCTCCGGCCTCGCGGACTGGGCCACCACCACCGCGGCGGATTACGCGCGTGTCCGTCAGCAGTTCGGTCGGGTGATCGGCCAGTTCCAGGGCGTCAAGCACAAGGCCGCCCGGATGCTGAGCCTGGCCGAGCAGGCCCGTGTCACCGCCTGGGACGCCGCCCGGGCGCTGGGCGAGGGCGCCTCGGCGGGCGAGTCGTCGCTGGCGGCGGCGGTCGCCGCGGCCGTCGCGCCCGAGGCCGCGTTCCAGGTGGCCAAGGACTGCATCCAGATTCTCGGCGGCATCGGCTACACCTGGGAGCACGACGCCCACCTGTATCTGCGGCGGGCGCAGTCCCTGCGAATCCTCCTGGGCTCCACCGCGTCCTGGAAGCGTCGGGTCGCGAAGCTGACCCTCGGGGGTACCCGCCGCGTTCTCGGCATCGATCTGCCTGCGGAGGCGGACTGGATCCGGGCCGACGTCCGGGCCGAGCTCGCGCCCGCCATGGCGCTCGAGGGGGCGGCCCGCACCAAATACCTCGCCGAGAAGGGCTACACGTCACCGCACCTGCCCACGCCGTGGGGCAAGAGCGCCGACGCCGTCACCCAGCTGGTGATCGCCGAGGAGCTGCGCGCGGCGGCGCTCGAGCCGCACGACATGATCATCGGAAACTGGGTCGTGCCGACCCTGATCGCGCACGGCAGCGAGGAGCAGTTGCAGCGTTTCCTGCCGGGGTCGTTGCGCGGCGACATCACCTGGTGCCAGCTGTTCTCCGAGCCCGGCGCGGGTTCCGACCTCGCCGGACTGTCCACCAGGGCGACCAAGGTCGACGGCGGCTGGAGGCTGCAGGGCCAGAAGGTGTGGACGTCGATGGCACGCACCGCCGACTGGGGCATCTGCCTGGCGCGGACCGACGGCGACGTGGCCAAGCACAAGGGCCTGTCGTACTTCCTGATCGACATCAGGAACTCCGAGGGCCTCGACATCCGCCCGCTGCGCGAGATCACCGGCGAGGCCCTGTTCAACGAGGTGTTCTTCGACGACGTGTTCGTTCCGGACGAGTGCCTGGTCGCCGAACCCGGTGACGGCTGGAAGCTGGCCCGCACCACCCTCGCGAACGAGCGGGTGTCGCTCTCGCACGACTCCTCGCTGGGCTCCGGCGGCGAGGCGTTGCTGGACCTGGCGGCCGAGATCCCGGGCGGGCTCGACGACGAGCAGCTGACCGTCCTCGGCAAGGTGCTGTGCGACGCGCAGTCCGGCGGACTGATGGGCCTGCGCACCACCCTGCGCTCGCTGACCGGTGCCCAGCCGGGTGCCGAGTCGTCGATCGCCAAGCTGCTCGGTGTCGAACACATCCAGCAGGTGTGGGAGGTCGCGATGGACTGGGCGGGCCCGACGTCGCTGCTCGGCGAGCAGGATCGCCGGTCCGCGACGCAGATGTTCCTGAATTCGCAGTGCATGTCGATCGCCGGTGGTACGACGAATGTTCAGTTGAACATCATCGGCGAGCGGATCCTCGGTCTGCCGCGCGATCCTGAACCCGGAAAGTGAGCACGTATCCCATGAACCGTACCTTCGTGGTCGGCGTCGGCATGACCAAGTTCGAGAAGATCGAGTCCCGGGACTGGGAGTACCCGGACATGGTCACCGAGGCCGTGGGCAAGGCGCTCGCGGACGCCGGACTCGACTACTCGCAGGTTCAGCGGGCCGCCGCGGGGTACGTGTTCGGGGCGTCCACCGCCGGGCAGCGGGCGTTGTACGAGACGGGGCTGACCGGCATCCCGATCGTCAACGTCAACAACAACTGCGCGACCGGTTCCACCGCCCTGCTGACGGCCCGTGAATGGGTGCAGGCGGGATTCGTCGACTGCGCGCTGGCCGTCGGCTTCGAGAAGATGACGAAGACGTCGATGACCGGGACCGGCGAGATGCCGAAGGTCACCACCCTCGACGACCAGCTGAAGGTGATGATCGAGAAGTTCGGCTGGGGCCGGGGCCCGATGACCGCGCAGCTGTTCGGCAATGCCGCAGTCGAGCACATGGAGCGCTACGGCACCACCGCCGAGCAGATCGCCGCCGTCGCGGTCAAGAACCACAAGCACTCGGTGAACAACCCGTACGCGCAGTTCCAGGACGAGTACACCCTGGACCAGGTGCTGGCCGACAAGATGATTCACGCACCGTTGACGCGGTCGCAGTGCTCGCCGACCTCGGACGGCGCCGGCGCCGCGATCGTCGTCAGCGAGAAGTTCGTCCGCGAGCACGGGCTCGAGGACCAGGCGGTCGAGATCGTCGCGCAGGCGATCACCACCGACACCGCGGAGGCCTTCGCCGACAAGTCGATGATCGACGTCGTCGGCGCACCGATGACCCGCGCGGCCGCGGAGCAGGTGTTCGCCGAGTCCGGACTGACGATCGACGACGTCGACGTCATCGAGCTGCACGACTGCTTCGCGATCAACGAGATCATCACCTACGAGGGCCTCGGCCTCTGCGCGGCGGGCGAGGGCGGCAAGCTCGTCGAGTCCGGTGCCACCACCTACGGCGGGCGGTGGGTCGTCAACCCGTCCGGCGGCCTGATCTCGAAGGGCCACCCGCTCGGGGCCACCGGCCTCGCACAGTGCGCGGAGCTCAACTGGCAGCTGCGCGGGCAGGCGGACGCCCGTCAGGTCGAGGGTGCCTCCGTTGCCCTGCAACACAACCTGGGACTCGGTGGGGCGTGTGTCGTCACCCTGTACCGGTCCGGAACCATCTCCAAGGAGTCGTAACCGACATGTCGATCGACGTGAGCGCCGCGCTGGCGGCCGCCCCCACCGTCCGCGAAGCCAGGTGGACCGAGCGTGACGTGATCCTGTACCACCTGGGTCTGGGAGCGGGTGTCAAGTCCCTCGACCCGGCCGAACTCGGCTGGGTGTACGAGCAGGACATGAGGGTGCTGCCGACGTTCGCGATGGTCGCCGGGCAGGGCATCTCGGCCGGTGACCTGGCGCCGGCCGGGATGAACCTGCCCGGCATCGACATCGACCTGCGCAAGATCCTGCACGGGGGGCAGTCGCTGACGGTGCACGCCCCGATCCCGGCGTCGGGCACCGCGACGATCTCGTCGCGGGTCGCCGACGTCTGGGACAAGGGCAAGGCCGCGGTGATCGTGCTCGAGCAGTCCGCGGTCGACACCGACGGAAATCCGTTGTGGACCACCGGAATGCAGATCTGGGCGCGCGGCGAGGGTGGCTTCGGCGGAGATGCCGGGCCTGAGGTGTCGAACGCCGCGCCGGAGCGAGACGCCGACCGGGTCCTGGTCTCGCCGACCGGGACGCAGCAGGCGCTCGTGTACCGGCTCAGCGGCGACCTGAACCCTCTGCACGCCGATCCGGGGTTCGCGAAGATGGCCGGCTTCGACCGGCCGATCCTGCACGGGCTCGCGTCGTACGGCGTCGTGTGCAAGGCCGTCGTCGACGGTCTGTTGGACGGGGATCCGACTCGGGTGCAGTCGTTCTCGGTGCGGTTCGCCGGATCGCTGTACCCGGGTGAGACGATCGAGACCTCGGTCTGGCGGGACGCGGACACGCTCACGCTGCTCGCGACGTGTCCCGAGCGGGACGGCCAACCGGTTCTGACCCACGCGACGATGGAGGTTCGCTCGTGAACGTCGGTGACCATCCGACCGCCCAGACCCACCCGCACCGCACGGTGCTGACCTCGGCTCCGCAGGACGCGCCGGTGGACCGTGCCACCGCCGCGGCCCGCCGCGTGATCGACGCGATGCTGCGCACCGATCGCGGCAACGCCAACCTCGACCGGGTCGCCGAGGAACTCAACAGCATCGCCGACCACCTCGAGGAGCACGCTCCGGAGGTCGCCGAGCGGATGATCGACATGTGGAGCGGTGAGGGGGTCACCCGGCACGACCCGATCACCGGGCCCGAGAACGCGATCGCGCCGCCACTCGTCCTCGAAGGGCTCGACGACGGTTCGGTCCAGGGGGTGGTGACGTTGACGCTGCCGTACCAGGGCCCACCCGGCTGCGTCCACGGCGGTGTCTCGGCGCTGCTCCTCGACCACGTCCTCGGGGTGGCGAACGCATGGGGCGGCAAGGCCGGCATGACCGCGCAGCTGAACACGCGCTACCACAAGCCGACGCCGCTGTTCGAGCCGTTGACCATCACCGGCAAGCAGATCGCGGTGGACGGCCGGAAGATCCGCACCGTCGGCGACATCAGGAACGCGGCCGGCGAGGTGTGCGTCTCGGTGGAAGGACTGTTCATCGAAGCGGGCGTGCCGCGTCCCCGCTAGCAGGGACGACAACCACGGAGAGAAGGGCGCCGTCGTTCGGGTGGACCGTGCGACGGTGCCCTTCGTCCGTCTCGGGAAAGGGAAGTGGACATGGGCAAGCTGGACGGACGGGTTGCAGTCATCACCGGAGCGGGCATGGGCATCGGCCGCGGCGTGGCCGGCGCGATGGCACGTGAGGGTGCGAACATCGTCGTCTCGGACATCGACGAGCAGGCGGGTGCCGACACCGTTCGGTGGCTCACGGAGGAGTGGGGCGTGGGTGCGAAGTTCATCCGCGCCGACGTCACCGATCGTGAGCAGGTGCACGCGATGGTCGACGCGGGCACCGAGGAGTTCGGACGGCTCGACATCCTGGTCAACAACGCCTGGCGTCCCCTGGGTTACGCGCGGTTCGAGAAGACCGCCGAGGAGAACATGCGGATCGGCTTCGACATGGGCGTCATGTCGGCGTTCTGGGCCATGCAGCGCGCCTTCCCGGCGCTCGCCGAGCACGGCACCGGACGTGTGATCAACATGTGCAGTCTCAACGGCGTCAACGCCCACATGTACTCGGTGTACTACAACGCCGCGAAGGAGGCGCTGCGCAGCATGACCCGCACCGTCGCCCGCGAGTGGGCGCCGAAGCAGGTGTGCTGCAACGTCATCTGCCCGGGTGCGAAGAGCGCCGCCTACCAGCGTGTCGCCGACGCGAACCCGCAGATGGCGGCCGGCCAGGAGGCGGCCAACCCGATGGGACGCATCGGTGATCCCCTCGACGACATCGGGACCGTCGCCGCGTTTCTCGCGTCCGACGATTCCCGTTACCTGACCGGCAACACGCTGTTCGTCGACGGCGGCAGCCACATCAACGGCGTGCAGTGGGCGCCTCGGGTGGACTGACGTCGGGGAGGGTGGTGCGTCCCGGACGGTGCCGGGACGCACCACTGTCTCAGCTGCCCGAGGAGCCCTCACTGGAACCGCCAAGGCTCCCGGAGTCGACCCCGAGCAGGGTCAGCACCGCGTCGAGGGCGCCGGGGGTGCCGAGGACCGTGCTGCCCAACCCGAGTGCGGACGAGCCGAGCGCGATCGGCGATCCGACCAGGACCGGCTCGTAGTCGAACGCCGGGTGGGTGACGTCGGTGCCCTTGGCGCACACGCCGAGTGCGACGTACACGCCGGCCGGGATGTCGCGGACCTGGTAGGTCTTCGACCGGTCCAGCGCATTGGTCACGTCGAGCGACGGCCCCCACTGGAACAGCGCCGGGTCGATCTGGTTCAGCGGCGGCAGCTGCCCGTTCACGACACCCGGCAGCAGCGGAATCGCCTTCTCCGCGTTCAACAGTGCTGCCGTGCACACCGTGAGCAGATTGTCGAGGCCGGTGTTGGGGTCCTGCATGTCGATGGTCAGGTTGTTGCCGTCGAGGGCGGTGGTCATCGTCGGGGGTTGCACGGCCGGTGCGGCGGACGCGGTGGCGGGTGCACCCACCGCGGTCGCCACGGCAACGGCGGTGGCGACGGCTCCCCCCGCGACGGTCCGTGTCAGCCGGGCCCGTGTCCCGCTCGAGTTGGTGCTGCCCATCGTCATCCTCTGTTCCCGGGTCTCCCCGAACGCCGATACCGCTCAGTCGGGCACGGAGTCTAGGGTTTCGGCGGCGAATCCACGTGTCGTTTGCCGGAATTCGCCGCCGAGCCCGCGGGTCAGCCGACGGTGATCGATCGCCTGGCGAGCAGCCAACGTCCGTCGACCCGACGGAACACGTCGTGGTACCGACCCATGCCCGACAGGCTCGGCGCCGTGGTGGTGTCGACGAAGAACTGCCACACGGACTCGGCCCGCGCGGAGTCCGCCGTGTCGACGGTGACCGCGACGCACGTGGTCACATGCCGGGTCGCCGTGCCGGGACCGGCGATTCCCGCGTCCCGGCGTTCCCGGGCGGCGGCCACGATTTCCGTTCTGCCCGTGCAGACCTGAGGTCGTGCGCCTGCCCGGGTCGCGCCCGTCATCTCCCACACGGCGTCCTCGGTGTACAGCTGCGTGTAGGCCTCGAGCGCGGCTTCGTCGGCCGCATGCGCGACTCGGGCGATCAGGGACCGAATCGCCTCCGCCGAGGTCTCGGCGATCGCCGGTTCGCCGGTCATACCCCGAAACCCCCGTCGACGTCGAGCTTCTGACCGCTGATGAAGTCGGCGCGATCGGAGGCGAGGAAACACACGGCCTCGGCGATGTCGTCGGCATCCCCGAACGCGCGGAGCGGGATGTTCCCCCGGGCGACGTCGAGCGCGGTGTCGTCGAGGTCTCCGGACGCGATGAGCCGCTCGGCCATGCCGTCGGTGGTCATCCCCGGGCCGACACAGTTGGCCCGGACCCCGAACCTGCCCTCCTCGGCCGCGATGCCGCGGACCAGTGCCTCGACCGCACCCTTCGGGCCGATCGACAGCCCGTCCCGGACCGGGAAGCGCGAGGTCCCCGCGCTGGTCACCGCGACGATGTTGCCGCGGCTCTCGCGCAGGTGCGGCAGGGTCGCATGGGCCGCGTTGAAGAAGCCCGCCACGTCGGTGACCACCTGGCGTTCGAAGTCGGCCGGCGGAACCTTGCTCAGATGCACCATCGGCACGTGGGGCCCGGCGGCGTACACGAGCGTGTGGATTCCACCGAATTTCTCCGCGACCTGGTTCACGATGTCGGCGGTCCGCGCCGCGTCGGACAGGTCGAGCTGCCAGGTGCTCGCCGTGCGCCCATGGGTCCGGGCGGTGTCGAGCAACGGATCGAGCGCGCGTTCGGACCGGAAGTACGTCAGCGCGACATCGGACCCGCGCTCGACGAGCATCCGGGCCGTCGCCCGCCCCAATCCTCCGCTGGCGCCCAGTACCAGGGCTGCCCCGGATCGATGACTGAAATCTCCCACAGTTCCTCCAGCGGTGGATGTCGGTCCGTGGCCGAGGGTTCCACCGCGAGTGCGGGGGCCCGGCAACGCCGTGAGTTCATTGATAGCCCAATCACCCGTGCCAAGCAAGCGCTTGGTTGCGAATGGGATGCGGGTGAGCTGCTCGTCGGTCGTGGCGTGCCGGTTTGCCCGCCGGGGCCCCCTCGGCGGATTCCCGCGCCGTGGGAACGCGGGCGGGACAAGGCCCGGTGGGGGCCGGGACCTCGTCGCGGGCGCCGGTTACTCGGGCGCCGGGACGGGCGGGTGCGCGAGCAGCTCGGCCAGGTGTCGGCCCTCGACCCCGGCAAGCTGCGCTGCCTGGGTGCGGCAGGAGAACCCGTCCGCGAGCAGGAGCGCACCCGGCCCGGCGGCGCGCAACGCCGGGAGCAGGCCGTTCTCCGCGACCGCGACGGACACCTCGTAGTGCCCCCGCTCCATCCCGAAATTGCCGGCCAGCCCACAACATCCCGCGACCTCGCGGAACTCGGCACCGGCCGACGCGAGCAGTCGGCGGTCCGCCTCGGAGCCCAGCACAGCGTGCTGGTGGCAGTGCGGCTGGACGACGATCTCGACGCCGTCCAGGCGTGGAGGCTGCCATGGCGCCCCGTCGGAAGCGCTTGCTTCGGCGAGGAACTCGGCGAGCGTGCGGGTCGCGTCCGAGACGCGCCGCGAGCGCGGGTCGTCCGGCAGCAGTTCGGGCAGGTCCGCGCGCAGCGCGGCAATGCACGACGGCTCGAGCCCGACGATCGGACGCCCGGCGTCGAGGTGCGGCTGGAGTTGGTTCAGCGTTGCGGCGAGCCGACGGCGGGCGCCGTCGAGTTGGCCGGTCGTGATCCAGGTCAGCCCGCAGCAGGCGCGCCGCTCGGTGACCGCGACCCCGTAGCCCGCGGCTTCGAGGACGGTGACCGCGGCACGGGCGATCTCGGGCGAGAACGCATCGGTGAAGGTGTCCACCCACAGCAGCACCTCACGGTCGGCGGGCGTGGACGGGGGCCGGCGCCGCCACCAGCGCCGGAAACTCTGGGCGGCCAGCGCGGGGACCGCTCGTCGCGGATCGAGTCCGGCCAGCCGCAGGCCGGTGCGGCGCAACGCAGGACGTCCGGACAGGAAGTTGACGAGATCCGGTACGGCCGACGCGGGCGCGGTCCACCGGGACAGCTGCCCCAGCGTGTAATGGCTCGGCGGTCGCAGGCGACGGCGGTAGCGGCGGTACAGCACCTCCGACTTGTAGGTCGCCATGTCGACGCCGGCCGGGCAGTCCGAGGAGCAGGCCTTGCAGGACAGGCACAGGTCGAGGGATTCCGCGAGTTCGGGCGCGCGGTACCCGCGGGTGACGAGGGTGCCGTTGATCGCCTCCTGCAGCACTCGGGCGCGGCCACGGGTGCTGTCCTTCTCGTCCCGTGTCGCCAGATACGACGGACACATGACGCCGCCGGAGTCCGCGCGGCACTTGCCGATTCCGACACAGCGATGCGCGGCCACCGACAGGTCACCGGCGTCGTCGTGCAACGCGAACCCGCCGACACCCGCCACCGGGCCCGCGGCGGGCACCCGCAGATCCGCATCGACCGCGGCGGGCGCCACCACCACACCCGGGTTGAGGACGGCGTCCGGATCGAAGAGCGCCTTGAACCCGGCGAAGGCGGACAGCGCTGCGGGCGAGTACATCAGCGGCAGCAACTCCGACCGGGCCCGGCCGTCGCCATGCTCGCCGGACATCGAGCCACCGTGTCCGGCAACGAGTTCCGCTGCATCGACCAGGAACGACCGGAACCGGGTGGGGGCACTGTCGAGCGGGAAGTCGAGTCGGACGTGCACGCAGCCGTCCCCGAAGTGGCCGTACAGCAGACCGTCCACGTCGTGCTCGCCCATCAGGTTCTCGAAGTCGCGCAGGTACGCCCCGAGGCGATGCTGGGGCACGGCCGCGTCCTCCCAGCCGGGCCACGCCGGGCGTCCGCGCCGGGTGCGTCCCGACAGCCCGACGCCGTCCGCCCGGATCCGCCACAGGGCCGTGGATTCGGGCCCGGTCGGGACCACCCTGGTGTCCATCGCGTTCGCGGCCGTGCACAGCGCGGTGGCGGCCGCGAGTGCCTGTTCGGCGGTGTCCCCGGCCATCTCGACGAAGAGCCAGCCGTCGCCGCGGGGCAGTTCGGGTACCGCGGCGGCGCCCTTGTGGCGCCGGACCACGTCGACGAGCCGGGCGTCGATTCCCTCGACGGCCAGGGGGCGTGCGGCCATCAGCGCCGGGACGTCGTCGGCGGCGGCGGGCATGTCGGGGTAGCCGAGGACCGCGAGCGCCGTCGCGGCGGGGATCGGAACCAGGTCGACGGTGGCGTCGAGGATCAGGCCGCAGCTGCCCTCGGTGCCGACGAACGCCTTCGCGAGCGCGTGCCCCCGTTCGGGCAGGAGGTGCTCGAGCGAGAAACCCGACGCCTGCCGGTCGAAGCGGCCGAGCTCGGTGCGTAGGGTCGCGAGGTTCGCGGTCACGAAGGCGTCCAGCCCGGGCACCGCGGACAGGCCGTCGGCGAGGACGCGCTGCGTACCCGTGCCGTCCAGGACGCTCAGCCGGCGGGCGTTCTCGGCGGTCCGACCCCAGGCGACGGCGCGTGGGCCGCAGGCGTTGTTGCCGAGCATGCCCCCGAGAGTGCACCGGTCCTGTGTCGACGGATCCGGGCCGAACCGCAGACCGTGCGGCGCGGCGGCCCGCTGCAGCGAGGAGAGCACGACGCCCGGCTGGACGACCGCGGTCCGGGCGTCGGGGTCGAGGTCGAGGATCCGGTTCATGTGGCGGCTGAAGTCGAGGACGAGTCCGGGCCCGATGGCGTTGCCCGCCACCGAGGTTCCGGCCCCTCGTGCGGTGACCGGAAGGCCGTGGCCGCGGCCGACCTCGAGGACTGCCGCGACGTCTTCGTCGGAGCGGGGAAACACCACTGCATCGGGCACGACACGGTAGTTGGAGGCATCGGTGCTGTATTCGGCCCGGCGCCGGGTGCTGTCGTCCACGTCGCCCGCGATCCGCGCGCGGAGCGCGGAGATCGCCGAGGTCAGGTCGTCGGTACCCCTGATCTGCGACACCCTGCCGATACTACGGCCCTCGCACGACGTCGTGCCAGCGCCGCGCTCCGCTGTCGACACTGCGCTTGCCGACTCGAGAATGCAGAAGTCCTGTTCGGGCGCAGGGGGCGTCCAACGCTGCTCGTGTGCCTGGGTCGAGTGAATGGCTCCGGGGTCGCACAGGCGAATGATGTGCACTGATTTGTCTTGTTAGACAGTACAATTCGTAAATCGGTCAATTCTTCCGATCGGGGGTCTCCGGTCCCGTCCGGTGTGCATGATGTCAGCTGTCGCGCCTGTCGTGTTCGGTCGGAGCAGGCCGCTTGGGAAGAAATGGAGACATTGTGGAGATTTCCCGTAAGAGCTGTGCCCGTGGGGGTGTCGTGGCCGGAGTCGCAGCTCTGGCCCTGCTCGCCAATCCCGCGCTCAGTTCCGCAACGGTCGACGGTTACATGCAGGCGTTCAAGATGCCGGGCGGCACCATCAAGGTGGAGCTCACCGGAATCAGTTCTCCGACGCTGGTCGGATGCCAGGTCGTCGTGGCCGAGACCTTCGGAAGGGACGTGCACCGTGGCGAGGTGGTGCTGACCGGAAGTCCCGGCGCCGGCACGTACACCACGCCGCCGCTCAACACGGACTGGGGGTATCGGGTCAGCGCGACCTGCATCGACGCGGACGGTGAGACGGTCCTCCCTCCCAGCCCGGACACCCCACAGTTGGGTTCTGCCGGTTCGGCCGACATTGGTTTGCAGACCTTGGGATTCCTGCTCGGCAGCTGATCGATTCGGCGGGCGCCGCGGTCGCGCGGTGAGTCGCGACGGCGACTCGGTCGGGGCGGGGTGCCGGTGGCTCTCGGAGCCGGTTTCGGAAGCCGCACTCCGGACACGTGCAGCCCCGGGCGCCGTCGTCGGCAGCTGACGGGTCGGGGCCGTCGTCGAGTGAACGACGGCGGCCCCGTACCGGCGAGGTGCCCGGACTCAGGGCCGCGTGCCCACCCTGGTGCGCAGCGCGTCGAGCACGTCGCCCCCGGCTCGGGTGCCCCGAGGTCCGGCCGCTTCCGGAGCGATCATCCGGCCCTCGTCCGAACGGGTCCACTCCCGCACCGCCCAGCGTTCGGCGATCGCCCACCGGCCGTCGCGCTTTTCCATCAGGTCGACGAAGCGGGCCCCGCTGGTGAAGTCGCCCCGGTCGGGGTGCCCCCAGTGCACGTTGGTGCTGTAGGTCTCGCTGATCGCGACGTCGCCGTACAGTTCGACGAGGTGATTGCCGAGGTGATGCATCGTGCCGGCCAGCGATTCGAGCTTCGGCTGCACCCAGGCGAGGTACTCGTCGACCGTACCGTCGAAGCCGGTGTGGTGGTCGATCCCGTCCGGGTGGTAGCAGCCGCGCACCAGGTCGAAGTCGAGTCGGTCGATGCCGCGGCAGTACCGCAGGACCACCTCGTAGATCGCCTGCTTGTCGAGCAGTTCCGCCAGTTCCCGTGACTCGACGGTCATCGTGTCTCCTCCTTCAGCCCGGCCATCCAGTCGAGCAGTGTCTCGACATCCTCGGCCCGGCAGTCGAACGCTGCCGGTCGGAACACCACGACGGTAGCGCCGGCCCGGTGCCAGTGCCGGACCCGATCCGCGGTGGCGTCCAGGTCCACCGCACCGGACGTGTCCCGCGTCGGTGTGATCGACACCTGGATGCGCGCAGAGTCGGGGTCGCGGCCCCGGTCGGTGAAGCACCGCCGCAGCAACGCGACCGATTCGACGAACGAGTCCATGTCGGCCGGGTTGACGGTCCAGCCGTCCGCGACCCGGGCGATCCGGTCGAAGTTCCGCCGGCTGGGACCGAACCCGAAGAGCACCGGGACCCGGGCCTGCACCGGCTGCGGGTACGAGTGGAAGTCCTCGAACGCATACCCCCGGCCTGCGAACGTCGCCGGAGCCGCCTCCCACAGCTCCCGGCACGCGGTGACCGTCTCCTCCAGCCGGCGGAACCGGGCGTCGAACGGCATCCCGGTGGCGGTGTACTCGGCCTCCTGCCAGCCGACACCCAGCCCGATCGCGACCCGCCCGCCGGAGAGCGCGTCGAGGGTGGCGATCTGCTTGGCCAACAGCAGGGGCGGGCGGACCGTCGCGATCAGCACCGACACCCCGAGCCGGGCCCGGCGGGTCACCGCCGCGACCGCGGAGAGCAACGAGATCGGTTCGTACCAGGGATGATCCAGCGTGAAAGCGAACCCGTGTCGCTCGACCCGCTCGGCGTGCGCGGTGGCGTTGAAGCCGAGGTGGTCACCGGTGGAGATCAGGTCGACGCCCGCCCGGTCTGCCCGTGCGGCCAGGTCCAGCACCGGCTGGATCCGGCCGCCGTACATCGCCTCGGCGCCGAGGAGGTTCAGGCCTACCTGCAGGGGATGCATGGAGCTCCTGTCTCGCGACTACGGCAGCGCACGCTCGTCGACAACGAACTGGATGGTCTTCGTGCGATCGAGGAAGTTCAGCTCGTCCCGACGTACGGCCTCCCCGACCTCGGGGCGGGCATGCGTGGCGAGCATCTCTTCGTAGCCGGCGCGATCGCGGAACCACATCTCGGTCACCACGTCGAAGTCCGGGTCCGGCACACCCGGTGCCCGAAGGCTGTCCGTGAGGTCGACGAAATTGCGGCGGTATTCGACGATCTGGGGAAACAGGCTCGTGATCAGCGGCGCGTGGTTGCGCTCGTAGTAGTCGATGAACTCGGCCCGCGACAGTCCGGGCTTGCGTGTCAACAGGGCGATGGCCTTGAACACCACGGTGTCCTCTCTTCAGGCAAAGGCGATTCCGGGCGGGCTCGATCGAGTCGGCCCGATCACCGCTGCAGCACCCGCAGTGCGTGTTCGGAGAGGTCACCGGTGTGGTCGATGCAGCACAGTCGCTGGGTGAACCGCCACCGGCCGTCGACAGCCTCGAACCGGTCGAAGTAGCGGCCCACCAGGATCGGCTGCAACGCCAGGTCCGCGGTGCCCTGCAGCACGGTCACGTACGACACCGCGCTCGCGGCGGCGTTGTCGTCCGCGACGGTGACCCGGACGTTGGTGGTGACGTGCTTCGTACGCGGCGACGGTGGGTCGCCGTGCATCTTGACGAACGTCTCGTTCGCGAGCAGGACGGCCGCCTGGTCCCGCTCGATGAGCCCACCGAGCGGGTTGCCGTCGCCGTCGCACCGGCCGTACGTGGCGTGCGCGAACAACGCGGCCACCGCGGCCAGCTCGCCGCGGTCGATCAGGTGTGAGTACGAGAAGATCAGGTCCCGGACCGCCTCCGTTGCCGCGAGCCGGTCGATCGTGTGCCGGATGTCCACCACAACCGCCCCCTACAGCGCGATCTGCCCGCGTGAGACCTTGCCGGTCGCGTTGCGCGGCAACGGTTCGGTGGTCAGACGCCACCGGGTCGGCACCTTGAAGTAGGACAGCCGCTCGGCCGCGAACGCGCGCAGCTCCTCCTCGGCGACAGTGGCGCCGGCGCGGACGACGACGATCGCCGCGACCTCCTGGCCGAGATCCTCGTGCGCTTCGCCGACCACCGCGCACTCGACCACGTCCGGGTGTTCGTCGAGGCACTGCTCGATCTCGGTCGGGTAGATGTTCTCGCCGCCGCGCAGGATCAGGTCCGATCGGCGTCCGGTCAGCCGCAGTCGGCCGTCCTCGACCCGCCCGAAGTCGCCGGTGTGCAGCCAGCCGCCGGGCCGGATCGCGGCGGCGGTGGCCTCCGGGTTGTCCCAGTAGCCGAGCATGACGTACGGGCTGCGCACGCAGACCTCGCCCTCCTCGCCGTCCGGCACCTGCTCGCCGAGCGGGTCGCGGATCTCGAGCGCGACACCGAAGATGGGCCGGCCCAGGGTGCCCGGGAACTGCTGGACGTCGATCGGGGTGGCGACCGCGATGCCGGTGCTGCACTCGGTGAGGCCGTAGCTGTCGACGAGGGAGTCCTTCGCGAACGGCACCTCCTCCTGGAGGCGCTGCTTGAACGCGATCGAGGACGGCGCGGACGCCAGCGAGAACGCGGTCAGCGAGGCGGTGTCGTACTTGCGGACGTTGCCGTGCTCGATCAGTCGCGCGGCCATCGTCGGCACCGCACCCCAGTTGGTGACCTTCTCCCGCTCGATCAGCGACAGCACCCGGTCCACGTCGAACTTGTCCTGGTACAGGATCACGGCGCTGCCGGTGGCCAGGCGGGGCACGACGAGGTTGTGCAGGCTCGCGATGTGGAACAGCGGCGAGGTGAGCAGGTAGCGCAGGTCGCTGGGCCGGTTCGGATCGTACTCGCGACCGGCGAACGCGTCGAGCAGGGCGTCGCTGTACCGGTGGTAGTCCACGACGGCCAGCAGGTTGCGCTGGGAGTGCAGGGCGCCCTTCGGCTTTCCGCTGGTGCCGCTGGTGAAGAGGATGACCGAAGGGTCGTCCTCGGCGACGTCCGCGGTGTGCACGGTCGCGCCGGCGTGCTCCGTGATCAGGCGGGGAACATCGGTTTCCATCGAGAGGGCCGGGACGTCGATGTCGGCGTCGGCCAGCAGTGCGGCCCGCTTCGCATCGGTGATCAGCACCTTCGGTGTGGTCAGGGCGATCCCGTACTCGACCTCGCGGGGCACCCACCAGGCGTTCAGCCCGACCGCGATCGCGCCGAGCGACTGCGTCGCCCAGAACGCGATCACCCACTCGATCGTGTTCGCGGCCACGATCCCGACCCGGTCGCCGACACCGACGCCGTACTCGTCGGCGAGCGCCTCGGCCAGGGAGGCGACGGCCTCGGCGTGTTCCCGGAACGACATCCGACGGTCCTCGGTGACCAGGTAGTCGCGGTCCCCGTACGCCAGCGACGCCGTCAGGAGCTCGTGCACGGCGTGCTTCCGGTCGCGCATCACCGGCATCCGCGCGCCGCGCACGTCCTCCTCGACCAGTTCGAACGGGGCGTCCGGTCCCGTCAACCGGGACACGACGGCGGCCAGGTACGCCTGCGGATCGGTGGAAGTGGTCATGCGATCGGGACCTCCCTGTACTCGAATTGCACGGAAGGATCACACGCCCGATGGGGGGCGTGGGTCCCATTTCCACTGAACGGGACTGGTCCGCTTCGGGGTCCGCGGGCCTGGTTAGCGTCGGCCGTACACGCGCTGTCCGAGGAGCTGACATGACCGAACTCGACCCACAGGCGGCGGCCGTCGCGGCGGCCGCCGCGGGCGGCCCGCGCCGCACCGCGGAGTGGCCGTGCGCCGGTCGCGGCGTCGAGGTCCGTCCCGGTCACCGCGATCCCGTCGGCTCGTTCCTGATCCCGCACGTGAACCAGGGTAGGGACGGGTGCGATCGACCGTCGAGGAACCGGGCCGGCTCCGCCCCCGGGACCGCCCTCGCCGTCTACGGTGGCACCCACCGCGTGCCGAAGCAGAACCCCGCGACCCCGCCGGTGCGTGCGTCGTGACCCCCACAATGCAGAACACGAACACAGGAGTGGAGTTGGAACGCGCAACGATTGCCGAGATGCTGCTCGATCGTCTCGGGGACGAGCACCTGGGCACCCGGACCCGGGACCGGGACTGGACCTGGGACGAGACGGTCCGTGAGAGCGCGGCCCGCGGCGAGTACGCGAAGAGCCTGCGCCGGGAGGGTCCCTTCCACATCGGCGTGCTCCTCGAGAACGTCCCCGAGTTCCTGTTCTGGCTCGGTGGCGCCGCGCTGACCGGAGCGACGATCGTCGGCATCAACCCGACCCGCCGCGGCGCCGAGCTCGAGGCGGAGATCCGGTACGTCGACTGCCAGCTGATCGTCACCGACGCGGACGGCATGGCGAAGCTGAAGGGCCTCGACCTCGGTCTCGCCGACGATCGCTTCGTCCTCGTCGACGACCCGTCGTACGCGGACACGATCGCCGCGTACCGGGTCGAGCGGCCCGTCCTCGACCCGTCGATCGACGAGTCGACGCTGTTCCTGCTGCTGTTCACGTCGGGCACCACCGGTATGTCGAAGGCCGTGCGATGCAGCCAGGGCCGGCTCGCTCGGCTGGCCTACGCGAACAGCGTGAAGTACGGGCACGTGCGTGAGGACGTCGACTACTGCTGCATGCCGCTGTTCCACGGCAACGCGCTGATGGCGCTGTGGGCGCCTGCGTTGGCCAACGGTGCGACGGTGTGCCTGCCTGCCGGCCGCAAGTTCTCCGCGTCCGGGTTCCTGGCCGACGTGCGGTTCTTCGATGCGACGTTCTTCACCTACGTCGGCAAGGCGCTGTCGTACCTGATGGCAACGCCCGAGCAGGCCGACGACATCGACAACACCCTCGTCCGCGGGTTCGGCACCGAGGCCTCCCCGGAGGACAAGGTCGAGTTCGTGCGTCGCTTCGGTGCCGAGCTGTTCGAGGGGTACGGCTCCTCCGAGGGCGCCGGTTCGGTGAAGCTGGACCCGGCGGCCCCCGAGGGGGCGCTCGGTCGGCCCGCGCACGACGAGATCGCCGTCGTCAACCCCGACACCCTCGTCGAGTGCGACCGCGCGAAGCTCGACGAGCACGGCCGGGTCCTCAACCCGGACGAGGCGATCGGCGAGATGATCGACCGGGGCGGTGCCAAGCGGTTCGAGGGCTACTACAAGAACGAGCAGGCGATCGCCGACCGGATCAAGCACGGCTGGTACTGGACCGGCGACCTCGGCTACGTCGACGAGGACGGTTTCATCTACTTCGCCGGTCGCAAGGGCGACTGGATCCGCGTCGACGGCGAGAACACTTCCGCGCTGATGATCGAGCGGATCCTGCGGCGGCACCCGAAGGTCATCGCGACCGGTGTCTACGCGGTCCCGGACCCGCGTTCGGGCGACCAGGTGATGGCGGCGATCGAGGTCGCCGACCTCACCGACTTCGACCCAGACGAGTTCGCCGCGTTCCTCGGCGCACAGGACGACCTGGGCACCAAGTCGGCACCCCGATTCGTGCGGGTGTCAACAGACCTCCCGGTGACCGGGTCGAACAAGGTGCTCAAGCGGGAGTTGCAGGCTCAGCTGTGGCGCTGCGACGAACCGGTGTACCGCTGGGAGGGACGAGGCGAGCCCGTCTACGCTCCGATGAGCGACGATGAGAAGCGTGATCTGGAAGCGCAATTCGCAGCGTCCGGGCGACAGCGGTTCCTCGGTGCCTGACGTCGTCGCGCCGAGTGGGCGCCCCGTCGCACTGGTGACCGGAGCGAGTCGCGGGATCGGACGTGAGGTTGCACTCGCGTTCGCTCGCAACGGTTTCGACGTCGCCCTCACCGCACGCACCGTGCGCGAGGGTGACGGCCGGGTGCCGCCGCGGACCCGCGGAGCGGACATCGCGGTCCCGGGCAGCCTGGAGACCACCGCCGCGGAGGTGCGCGCGCTCGGCGTCGACGCGCTCGGCGTCCCGATGGACCTCCTCGACGGTGCCTCGGTGCTCGCCGCGGCCGACCGGGTGCTCGAAACCTGGGGCCGTGTCGACGTTCTCGTCAACAACGCCTACGCCCAGACCGCCGGCAACATGGACCGGATCCTCGACGTCGAACTCGACGATGCCACGCTGATGATGCGCGGCAACTACCTGCACCAGCTCGCGCTGATCCAGCGGGTGCTGCCGGCCATGGTCGAACGGGGCTCCGGGGTGCTCGTCAACCTGGTGTCGGGCTCGGCGACGATGGATCCGCCGGCGGCGCCCGGCGAGGGCGGCTGGGGGCTGTCGTACGCCGCGTCCAAGGCGGCGTTCAGTCGACTCGCCGGCGCCGTCAACGCCGAATACCGGCACCGCGGCGTGCGGGCGTTCAACCTCAGCCCCGGCTTCGTGGTCACCGAGTCGGGCCTGGCCCGCGGCGGCACCGACACGATCGAGGACCAGGGGTTCGACTCGGTGCCTGCGACCGTGCCTGCCGCGGCCGCGGTGTGGCTGGCGACCGACCCGGACGCCGACCGGTTCCTCGGTAAGGTGGTCTGGGCTCCGAAGCTGGTGGATTCGCTCACGGCCTGAGTCGCGGTGTCGGACAACGAGAAGGGATGGACGCTCGAGTGAAGTATGGCGTGGTGATGCCGGTCGAACTGGGCATCGCGGGGGACCCGGAGCAGGTCCTCGAGTTCGCCCGGGCCGCCGAGTCGCTCGGGTTCGACGAGATCTCCGCGGTCGAGCACGCGGTGGTGATCGCGGACACCGCGAGCGAGTACCCCTACTCGCCGACCGGCAAGTCCCACCTCCCGGACGACTGCCCGCTGCCCGACCCGCTCGAACTGCTCTCTTTCGTGGCCGGCGCCACCACCCGACTGGGACTGGCGACCGGGGTTCTGGTGGCGCCCAACCACAATCCGGTGGTTCTGGCGAAGCGGCTCGCGACCCTGGACCGACTGTCCGGCGGGCGGACCCGGATCTGCCTCGGAGTCGGGTGGATGCGCGAGGAGATCGAGGCGTGCGGTGGCGACTTCACCCGCCGGGGCAAGGCCACCGACGAGGCGATCGCCGTCATGCGCGCCCTGTGGGCCGGGGGGCCGGAGGGCGTCGACTTCACCGGCGAGTTCCACACCTTCACGGGCGCCTACTCCTTCCCGAAGCCGGTGCGCGACAACCGTGTTCCGCTGTACATCGGCGGACACAGCAAGGCCGCCGCACGGCGGGCCGGGCGACTCGGTGACGGTTTCCAGCCGCTCGGGCTCGGCGGCGACGACCTCGCCGGCGCGGTCGCGACCATGCGCACCGCGGCGACGGACGCCGGTCGCGACCCGTCCGACGTGGCCCTCGTCCTCGGTGCGACGCTGCCGCGAATGGACGAGTCGAAGGTCGAGTGGGCGCAGTCCCTCGGCTCCGACCGGATCCTGCTGTCCGCGTCCCGGCACGCCACCACCCTCCCGGCCGCCCTCGACGAGATGGCCGCCTGCGCCGAGCGCATGCAGTTGGCCTGATCCGCCCCGCGCGCCCGGGTCCTCCCGTCGGTGCGCTCCCGAACACCTTCCTGAATGGCGCATTCATTCGGTCCAGGCTGAATGAATGCGCCATTCAGGAACCTGGGGGGAGGGGTCGGCGGGGCGCGCGGCGACGGTGGTCTCCACGTCCACCTTGTCTACCGGGACGCGCGGGGCGCCGAGGTGGTCGGCGACGCGTCGGTTCAGGTCGGTGACGAGGTCGCGCACGGCCTGCTCGGTCGGCAGGTCGGTGGCGGCGTCGGCCAGCCGTTCGATCGCACGCCGCAGCTGCAGCGAGGGGGCAGCAGCGCTTCGGTGGACAGCCCCTCGGCGGCGAGCGCGCTTGACCCACCACAGTTCGTCGGAATCGGCGATGTGCGGCAGCGGCTTGGCGGCGCCCTCGAGGTTGCCGCGACGTGGTCAGGGCACGGCGGTGGTGGGTGTGCGGAACAGCAGCCCGACGCTTCCACCCGCCGGCGCGAGCATTGACGGTTCCCCACGCGCCTCATACGCTGGTTAAGACACTTCGTCTTATCGGGGAGATCGCAATGACACAAACGGTTTTGACGGTGACAAGGCTGACCCGCGCGCTCGGGGCCGAGGTGAGCGGCATCGACCTGTCCCGCCCGCTGGCGCCGGGGCTGGTGAAGGAGGTGCAGGACCTGTTCCACGAGCACCAGGTGCTCTTCTTCCGTGACCAGCACATCGACGACGTGGCCCAGCGAGACTTCGCCGCGCACTTCGGACCGCTGCAGCACTTCGCCTTCCTGCCTCCGGTGTCGGACGATCTGCCCGAGTTGCACGCGATCGACATCGATCCGTCCAAGCCCAAGACCGCGAACTCCGACATCTGGCACTCCGACGCCACCTTTCTCGCGCGTCCGCCCCTCGGCTCCCTGCTGAGGGCCGTCCAACTCCCCGAAGTCGGCGGGGACACACTGTGGGCGTCGATGTACGCCGCATACGAGGCGCTCTCGTCACGGGTCCAGCGACTGATCGACGGGATGACGGCGGTCCACGACTCGTCGAACTCGGTCTCGCATGCGAGCAAGGCGGTCAATGCCGACTTCGAACCCGTCACCCACCCGGTGGTCCGGACGCATCCGGTGACCGGCCGCAAGGCGATCTTCGTCAACAAGACCTTCACCACGCGACTCGAAGGCCTCACCGAGCGCGAGAACGACGCACTGCTGCCGATGCTGACCGATCACGTCCGTTCCCCGGACTTCCAGGTGCGCTTCCGCTGGCAGCCTGGCTCGATCGCGTTGTGGGACAACCGATGCACGCAGCACTACGCGGTGGCCGACTACGCCGGGCGGCGCCGGATGCATCGCGTGGTCATCGACGGTGATGCGCCGGAGTGACCGGGGCGGCAACGCCTGCGGGTCGCCAGTTCGAGCACCGCGGGAGGCCAGGCAGCCGTGCGGCCCGGCCTCCCGCCGCGAGTTCACGAGGAGATCTCGAACCCCGCGTAGTCGTTCTCGGCAACCCGGGTGCAGATGTCGGCGTACGTGCCGAGACCGCGCACGTAGAGCATGAACCTGCGGGGCTTGCCTTCGATGTTTGCTCCGAGATACCACGAGTTCGCACGCAGGAAGAGCGTCTCCTCCGCCGCCTCCTGCACGTGTGCAGTCCACTTCTCCGTTGCGTCCGCGCGTGCCTCGATCTGGTTGGCGCCCTGCGCATCCGCATGACGAATCAGTTCCAGGAGCCAGTCGACCTGCATCTCGGACGCGAGCACCATGTTCGCGAGGACAGCGGGCGACCCCGGACCGCTCACGATGAACAGGTTGGGGAAGCTTGGAACCTGGTAGCCCAGGTAGCTCACGGGTCCTTCGCGCCAGGCCTCACGGAGCGACGCCCCGCCGGTCCCGCGAATGTCGATGCGGTTCAACGCCCCCGTCATCGCGTCGAAGCCCGTGGCGAAGACGAGGACGTCCAGTTCGTAGGCGGAGCCCTCGGTCTTGATTCCCCACTCCGTGATCCGGACGATCGGGTCCTTGCGCAGGTTCACGAGCGCGACATTGTCGCGGTTGAAGGTCTCGTAGTAGCCGGTGTCGGTGCAGATCCGCTTCGTGCCGATCGGGTGGTCGTTCGGGATCAGGTCCGCGGCGGTCTCCGGGTCGTGCACGATCTCCCTGATCTTGGCTTCGGCGAATTCCTGTGCACAGCGGTTTGTTTCCTCGCTGACGTACTGATCCGGGAAGGTCTTGCCGAACAGCACGCCGCCCGTCGCCCACCCCTTCTCGAATGCCGCGAGCCGTTCCTCGGGAGTGCACTCGGTGCCGTTCTTCGGGTAGGCGAGGTGGGGTGAGCCGCCGCCGCTGAGCCTCGACTTGCGGCGCCGCTCCGAATACTCCTCGCGAACCCGAATCTGGTCCTCGTGCGTCAACGCCCGGTTCAGGGCGGGCACGCTGAAGTTCGCGGTCCGCTGGAACACCGTGAGCTGATCGGCCTGCCGCGCGAGGAGGGGAACCGACTGGATTCCGGACGATCCGGTGCCGATCACCCCGACCCGCCTGCCCGCCAGGTCCGGCTCCGTTCGTGGCCACTGGGCGGTGAAGTAGACCTCGCCGGCGAAGTCGTCGATGCCCGGAATCGCGGGCCTGTTGGGAGCCGAGAGAGATCCGGTGGCACACAGCAGATACCGTGCCTCGAACTCCTCACCTCGTTCGGACGTCACTCGCCAGGTCGAGGTCTGCTCGTCGAAACATGCGCTCACGATGCGGGTGTCGAGCCGGATGCTTCGAAGCAGGTCGAAGCGCTCGGCGACGTGGTTGATGTAGCGCAGGATCTCGGGTTGGGTGGCGTAGCGCTCGCTCCACACCCACTCGTTCTGGAGGTCGTCGTCGAAGGAGTAGGAGTAGTCGATGCTCTCGACGTCACAGCGCGCGCCCGGGTAGCGATTGAAATACCAGGTGCCGCCGACTCCCGCACCGGCCTCCAGGCAGAGCACATCCAAGCCAGCCTGGCGAGCCGCGTGAACTGCGTACAGCCCTCCGAATCCCGCTCCGACAACCAGAACGTCCTTGTAAGGACGTGTCTCTGCGCTCATGTCTTCAGCCTCCAAGTGATCGTGGTGTCGCCCGCCTCACCGCGTGCCGCGGTGGGTCGGCGCGTGGGTCGATGATCTGCGCACTCGACATCGGCATTCCAGGGATCTTCCCGGTCAGTGCGACTGCATTGGTCGCTCGAAAGCGCTGCGCGGCTCGGCCATTGGGACTCATGGCGACGCCGCGGGCGTTCGTTCGTTCGATCAGGCACCGAGGTTGCGTCGCAGCGGTGCCAGTGACGCCATGTCGACGTGGATCAGTGTCGGACCATCGTGCGTCAGTGCCGCCCGGAACGCGGTGTCGAAGGCGGCTGCGCTGCCGACCCGGTGTGCCTCGGCCCCGAAAGACGAGGCGAGCGTGGTGAAGTCGGGTGTGGCGAGGTCCACGTGGAGGGGTGATCCGTCGCCGATGTTGCTCTGGATCGTGCGCAGCATTCCGTAGCCGCTGTCGTCGAACAGGCACACGATCACCTTCGCTCGGCACTGCACCGCGGTCGCGAGCTCGCCGACCCCGAGCATGAAACCGCCATCGCCCTGCAGCAGGACCGAGTGGGTGTCGGCGGCCAGCGCGGCGCCGACCGCCATCGCCATGCCCGGTCCGATTCCCGCTGCGGTCGATCGGACCGAAGTGCCGATCTCGGTGATGGGCACGAGTCGATCCCCCCACACGTAGGCGGGGACGGTCGCGTCGCAGACGAGCGCACCGGCACCCGGCCTGGTCTCGGCGATGACTCGGCTGATCTCGAGGTGATCGGTGCCGGCCTGCAGCGCGACCAGGTCGCGGGCCGCGGCGGCGGCCCGACGGCCCGCGTCGAGGTGCGCGGCCCGCCCGGCCGTGTCCTGGACCTCGGGCAGTGCCTTGGTCAGCGCCGTCAGACCGAGTTGCGCGTCGGCGACGACGGAGGCGGTGGCCGGGTAACTCAGGCCGATCATCGTCGGATCGACGTCGAGATGCACCATGGTGGCGGGCAGTTCCAGCCGCCACTCGGCCGTCGGATACATCTGGAAGCGGGTCCCCACCGCGAGCATCACGTCACACCCGGCCAGGAACTCACGCATCGGCGGAAGCGTGGCGTATCCGCCGAGACTCCGGGGATCCGACTCGGGTATCGCGCCGCGACCCTCGCGGCTGGTCAGGACGGGCGCGTCCCACCGTTCGGCGAGCAGTTGCAGGTCGGCGCCCGCCCGGGATCGGACGACACCGCCCCCGGCCCAGATCACGGGTGCCTTCGCGGTGGCCAGTACCGCGGCGGCCCGGTCGATCGACAGCGGATCCGGTGCCTTCCGGACGATGTCCCACGCCGGCGCCGCGACGGCGTCGAGCGCGTGGAGGTCTCGGACGGTCTCGTCCTGCAGGTCGAGCGGAATCTCCACCGCCACCGGTCGCGGGCGTCCGGTGAGCGCCGAGCGTCCCAATCGAACCACGGTGGCGGCGATCTCGTCGACCGACGTGATCGAGACCGTCTCCTTCGAGGCGGTCCGCAGCATCTCCGCCTGGTGCTCCGCCTCGTGGACGTACCCGCGCCCGCGGCCGAGGTGGGAGGTCTCGACCTGGCTCGTGATCAGCAGGACCGGCGACGACGCGTGATGGGCTTCGTACAGTCCGCCCATGGCGTTGGCCGTGCCCGGTCCACCGCTGACGACGGCGACGCCGATCCGGCCGCTCACCCGTGCGTACGCGTCGGCGGCGTGTACGACTCCCTGCTCGTGACGACCGCCGACCACCCTGATCGCGCCCCGCTGGTCGATGGCACGCAGGATCGTCAGGTTGTGTGCACTGGGGATCGTGAACACGGTGTCCACGCCGAGTGCTTCCAGCGCGAGCGCAACGGCGTCGCCGCCGGTGACAGGTTGCGGGTGTTCTCCGGAGTTCATGACGGCACGCCTTTCTCGGGGGTTCGGCATCATCGTGGGGTCGGCCCCGGACTGTCGGAAGCTGGTTGCCCACTGGCCGAGATCGTTTCGGTTCGCGCGTGACGCCGCCCGCGCATTGGAACTGCGTCTCGGCACGCGGGAAAGTCCGTGATGTAGCGGCCCGCCGGCTCGTTAGCCTCGCCGCACCCTGGAGAGAGGAATCTTCATGTCTCGGATGATCGGCAAGGTGGTGCTCGTGACGGGCGCCGGGCGGGGGATGGGCCGCAGTCATGCGGTCCGCCTCGCCGAGGAAGGGGCGGACATCGTGGCGTTGGATGCGCCCGGCGCGGAATCGGAGGCGCACCTGGCCGAGACGCGACAGTTGGTCGAGAACCTCGGTCGGCGGGCGGTCACGGGGTGCGCGGACGTCCGCGACCTCGACGCCGTCCGGGCCGTCGTGGACGCCGGGGCCCGTGGTCTCGGCGCCCTCGACGTGATCGTGGCGAACGCCGGCGTCTGCGACAATCCCGGCCCGTCGTGGACCATCGACGACGATGTCTGGAACCGGTCCATCGACGTCAACCTGACCGGTACGTGGCACACGGTCAAGGCCGGCGTGGCGGCGTTGAACCCGGCCGGGGGGTCGATCATCCTGGTCAGCTCGACGGCCGGGATCAAGGCCGTGCCGGGGGCCTCGCACTACTCTGCGGCCAAGCACGCCGTCGTCGGGCTCGCGCGGACCCTCGCGAACGAACTCGGCGAGCGATCGATCCGCGTCAACACCGTCCACCCGGGCGCGGTGGCGACGGCGATGACGCTGAATCCCACGACGTTCGCCCGGCTTCGGCCCGATCTCGACGATCCCTCCGCCGAGGATGCCGCCGAGGTTCTGGCCGCCACGACGCTGCTGCCGGTGCCGTGGGTCGAATCGATCGACGTCAGCAACGCCGTGCTGTTCCTCGCCTCGGACGAGTCGCGTTACGTGACCGGCCTGCAGATGGTGATCGACGCCGGCCAGACCCAGAAGGTGGCCTGATGAGCGGGCGGCTGGCGGGCAAGGTGGCCCTGATCACCGGCGCGGCCCGCGGAATGGGACGCGCGCAGGCGGTACGGTTCGCCGAGGAGGGCGCGGACATCGTCGCCGTGGACGTGTGCGGACCGGTGACACATTCGACGACGCCCGGCGCGAGCAGCGCCGACCTCGCCGAGACCGTCGCGGCGGTCGAGGGGCTCGGCCGCAAGATCGTGGCGTTCGAGGCCGACGTTCGGGACCAGCAGGCGTTGAGTTCGGCCGTCGACCGTGGCGTGACCGCGCTCGGACGACTCGACATTATCTGTGCCACAGCGGGTGTCAGCTCGTCGGGCAGATCGGTGGAGATGCCGGAGGAGCGCTGGCAGACCATGCTCGACGTCAATCTCACCGGCGTGTGGCGCACCTGCAAGGCCGGCATTCCCCATGTCGTCGCCGGCGGTGCGGGCGGGTCGATAGTGTTGATCAGTTCCATCGCGGGGCTGCGCGGGCTCGTGAGCGTCGGGCACTACACGGCTGCCAAGCACGGGGTGGTCGGTCTGATGAAGGCCCTCGCCGGCGAGCTTGCGCCGCACAGCATCAGGGTCAACACGATTCACCCCGCGAACACCCGGACCACGATGATCCAGAACCCGGCGGCGATGAAGACCGTGCGTCCGGATCGGGAGAACCCCACGCAGGAGGAGTTCGAGGAGGCGCTCGCGTCGATGCACCTGCTGCCGGTGGCAATGCTCGAGCCGCGCGACATCGCCAACGCCAGCCTGTTCCTCGCCTCGGACGAGGCTCGCTTCATCACGGGCGTGACCTTGCCCGTCGACGCCGGTCACTGCGTGAAGTAGCGGCCGGTTCAGCGAAACGATCCAGTATGGAGGTGCACCAATGAATCTCGAGGACCTTACTGGTCGGACGGCCGTGATCACCGGCGCAGGAAGCGGCATCGGCGAGAGCGTGGCCCGCCAGGCCGCAGCACTCGGCATGAACGTGGCTCTGGCCGACGTGTCGCCCGCGAGGCTCGACACCGTGGCGGCGGGACTGCGCGCGGACGGTCACACGGTGCTGGCGGTGCCCACCGACGTCACCGACGCCGCTCAGGTCGACGCCCTCGCGGACGCGGTGTACGCCGCATTCGGCTCGGTCACCCTGCTGCACAACAACGCCGGGCTGGAGTCGCTCGGCAACACCTGGGAGGTCCCGGCGGACGAGTGGCGCCGCGTCATCGACGTCAACCTGAACGGCGTTTTTCACGGTGTCAGGTCGTTCCTTCCCCGCATGGGTGCCGACCCGCAACCCTCTCACGTGGTGAACACCTGCTCGGTCGGCGGCATCGCCATCACCCCCCGCATGACCGCCTACGCGGCGTCCAAGCACGGCGTCCAGGCGCTGACCGAGTGCCTCTACCTCGAGTGCGCCGCCACTTTCCCACAGATCCGGGTGTCGGTGTTCAACCCCGCCCGTGTCGCGACACGCATCTTCGAGGACATCGACGTGCACGACGAGACCGCGGCCGATGCCGGGTACTGGCGTGAGGAGATCCGTGGCGGCATGTCTCCCGGGTCGGCGGCGAAAGCGTTGTTCGACGGACTGTCCCGTGGCGAGTTCTGGATTCTCAGCCACCCCGAGGATTTCGAACGACTGGCTGCCAAACGCGCGAGGGTCCTCAGCGAACGGCTCACCCCCGATGCGGTGTTCGACGGAAGGAACTGAACGCGGCGATGACCGTCCTCGGCGACGGCAGCGACCGGCGCGCCGAACGTGTTGGCCGTGTTCGGGGACGCATGGGTTTCGGCGCGTCGTCGGCGTTCCCGCGGACCTGCCGGCCCCCTACGGCGTCACCGCCGAGGGCGTCACCCTGACGGCAGTGGCGCTGCCGGCGAGCTGACGGGTGTACCGAGAAGCGGCGGGGAAGCGAATGTGCTTCCCCGCCGCTTCTCGTTGCCGACCGTGCACCGGAACGGTGTCGTCAGATCACCTTGTCATCGCGACGTGACGGAGATCGAAGATCCCGGTGTTGACCCACGGGATGCTGGTCGCATTCACGATCCTGTTGCTGTACAACGTGGCATTGGTCTGGTGGCAGATCGGAATCCAGGTGGCTTCACTCAGGGTCCTCGCGGAGATCTCCTTGTACAGAGCGGCCCGCGCATCGTCCGACAGGGTCGGATCGGCTGCCTTGGCGGCGAGGCCCGCGACCTCGGGATCGCCCTTGGCGATGGCGTAGTTCCGGAGCAGGTAGTTGTTCACGGTTTCCGCAGGATCCATCTTCGGTGTGAAGGCGTTGGACACCATCTGGCCGAAATCGCCCGCGATGTACCGTGGTTCGAGCTGGCTCAGTGGAACGGGGTTCAGGTCGGCGTCGAAGCCGGCCGCGGTCAGGGCCGCCTGAATGACGTTGGACGGCTTTTCGGTGTTGCTGCCGGCCCCGAATGTCAGCGAGACCCTGGCACCGCCGTTCTTCTGGACCAGTTCCTTGGCCTTCTCCGGGTCGAAGGAGTACGGATACTGGTAGCCCGGATCCGATGCCCAGCTCGATTCCGGGAAGATCTGGCGGTACGGCGTGCAGTTGCCCGAGTACAGCGCTCGGATCGACTCGGGGTCGACGGCGTGCGCAACTGCCTGGCGCAACTCGGGATTGGCGAGGGCGCCCTGGGGCTGCAGGTACACGCCGAGGGTGCTGCGGAACGGGACCTTGTCGATGTTGAACGAACCCTGCTGGGCCAGGGTCTGCGCCTGCACCACCTCGCTGGCGGAACTCACCCACGTGACGTCCAGCGCGCCGGTCTGCATACCGTTCAGCCGGGTGGAGGCATCCGGGATCGTGCGGATCTCGATTCCTCCCACGCGGCCGACCTCCGGATCCCAGTAGGTCCGGTCGCCGCGTTTCATGGTCAGGGACTCGGAGGGGACGAACTTCGTAACGACGTACGGCCCGGATCCGGCCAGTCCAGGGTCGTTCCGGATGTCGGCGCCGGCGGCGATGGCCTTCGGGCTGATCATCATGCCGACATTGGTGCTGAACAAACCGGGCAGTTCGACACCGGAACCCGGTGCCAGTGCGATCCTGGCGGTGTGCTCGTCCACCGACGTGACATCGACGATGCTCTTGAACGGCGCCGCCGCGACACTTCCCTCGAGGGTCTTCCCGCGGTGGATGTTCGCTGCCACCGCCTCGGCGGTGAACGGAGTGCCGTCGTTGAACGTGACGTCGTCACGCAGCGTCAGGTCGAGGTGGGAGCCGTCCGGGGCAAAGTTCCAGGAGGTGGCCAATCCGGGAATCAGCTTGTCGTGCTCGTCGACCATGACCAGCCGATCGAACAACGGGGTCAGGTAGCTCCAGCCCCCGATGGTGTCTTGCAGATACGGGTCGAGGTTCTTCGCCGTTCCCGCCGACGCGACCCGCAGCACCGCGGCGGGGTCGATCTCGCCTCGGCCCGCCACGGTGGGACCGTTGCCGGCCCCACCGCCACAGGCAGCGACCGTCAGCGCGGCGACCGCGACCACGGCGGAGAGCCTCCCCCTTGATGTCCATCTGTTCGACATTCGCCAGCCTCTCTCGTCGATCACGCCCGAAATGGCGTGCTTTCCTGGTGATTCGAAGGAGCTCAATGGAATGTGAGAGTCACGTCGTGCAACGTCTCGTCGAAGGCGAACGGGACTCGGTAGTCCTCGGAGACCGGTGAGCCGGTGTCCTGCCCGACGTTCAGGCCCTCGATGTAGTTGACGCGCCACGGAGCCGTGCGGTCGACACTCCCGTGGCCCACCGGTGTTCCGTCACACAGCAGGGTGACGTCGGCGGCGCCACCGCGATCGGAGCTCCGTCGTTGCAGCCGGGCCGAGACGATGTGCTTGCCCGGATCGATCGGGGCATCCGAGGTGACCCAGTAGCGTTCCCGCGCCAACAGGTTGTAGTGATAGATCAGCCGGCCGCCCAGGAAGTACAGGGCGTGCCCGCCGAATCGCCCGCCCTGCGACAGCAGCATTCCCGTCGCACGGTCGGTGTCGAGTACGACATCCGCGGTGATCGTGAACGACCTGTTGACGATGTCGGGCGCGGCGCCGGGCGGCACCCTGGTGGTGCCCGCGTAGTAGGTGAACGTCGACTTTCCGTCCGTGGGATTGGGCTTGGGCGGCCCCGGGCGATACGCCTTGCCTGCGATGATCGGGAGTACCTGGTTGTCTGTGGCCTCGGTCCAGAACAGGTCGACGAGCGAACGCAGCCTGTCCGGATGCGCGGCCGCCAGGTTGTGGGCCTGACTGTAGTCCTCGGCGACGTGATACAGCTCCCACTGCCGACCGGCGACCGGAGGAATGTCGGCCGAGTACTCCCACGGCATCTCGACCGGTGTGGTGGCCGCAACCCAACCCTCGTGGTAGATCGCGAGATTGCCCATGAGTTCGAAGTACTGGGTGGTCCGGGTCGAGGGACGGTCGGGATCGTCGAACGTGTACGTCATCGGCACACCGCACATCGGTAGCTGCGGCACGCCGCGGACGACGGCGGGTGCCTCGATGCCGACGACGTCGAGAATGGTCGGGACGATGTCGATCACGTGGTGGAACTGGGTCCGGATCCCGCCGGTGTCGGCGATCCGGGCGGGCAGGGAGAGCACCAAGCCGTTGCGCGTGCCGCCGAAGTGGGACGCCACCATCTTGAACCACTGGAACGGCGAGTCGGTGGCGTGCGCCCATCCTGCAGGAAAGTGGTTGTAGTGCAACGGGCCACCGAGCTCATCGAGGTGCTCGAGCAGACTGTCGATGCTGTCTTCCATCCGGTTGACGTAGGTCATCTCGTTGAGCAGGCCGTTGGCGCCGCCCTCGGGACTCGCCCCGTTGTCGCCCTGGATGTAGATCACGAGTGTGTTGTCGAGTTCGCCGATCCGTTCCAGTTCGTCCAGGACCCGGCCGATCTGGGCGTCGGCGTGGGCGAGCGAGGCCGCGTACACCTCCATCATGCGCGCCGCCACGGTCCTGTGGTCGGCGGACAGCGACTCCCAGGCCGTGATCTGGTCGGGACGCTCGGTCAGTTCCGTGCCGGCGGGCACCACGCCGAGATCCTTCTGGCGTGCGAGGGTTTCCTCCCGTAGGACGTCCCACCCGCGGTCGAATCGACCGGAGAACCGGGCGATCCATTCGGCCGGTGCGTGATGTGGTGCGTGGCAGGCAGCGGCGGCGTACTGGACGAACAGCGGCTTGTCGGGGGACACCGATTTCTGCTGACGGATCCAGGCGATCGCCTTGTCCGCGAGGTCCTGTTCGAGGTGGTAGGACGGATCGTCCGTCGGCGGTTCCACCGCCGTCGTGCCCAGGTGGAGGGCAGGCGCCCAATTGTTGGTGCTGCCCCCGAGAAACCCGTAGAAGTGCTCGAAGCCCATGTTCGTGGGCCAGTGGTCGAACGGCCCCGACGGGCCGGTCTCGAACACGGGGACATTGTGGTACTTGCCGAAGTGAGCGGTGCCGTAGCCGTTCGAGCGGAGGATCTCGGCAATCGTGGCGGCTCTGTCGGGTATCACGCTGGTGTACCCGTCGTACGCGAGCGCCATCTCGGTCACCCGCCCGGCACCGACGCGGTGGTGGTTGCGACCGGTCATCAGTGCGGCGCGAGTGGGCGAGCACATGGCCGTGGTGTGGAACCGCGTGTAGCGCAGCCCACGGTCGGCGAGTGCATCGAGGGTGGGGGTGGGTATCGGGCCACCGAAGGTGCTGCTCGCTCCGTAGCCCACGTCGTCGGTCATGATGACCACGATGTTCGGCGCGTCCGCGGGCGGCGTCGGCGCCGTCGGCCACGCGGGTGCGTCGGCGTCGGCGGGCTCGCGGGTGTAGGCCCTCGTGCAGTCCGACGATGATGCATTCATGATGCGCCCTCCCAGGGTCGAGGCAGGCTTGCACCGTCGGTCGTTCGCCAGACCTGCCGGATCTTTTTCGGCCCCAAGGCAATCGACACCTTCAGGGATTGTCCGGACAATCAATCATTTCGCCGGGCGAGCGCGCGCCGTCGCGGCTCACTCAATGAGATCAGGCCTTCGAGCTCGGTTCTCCGCGGATGTACCTTGCCGAAACATCGGACCGGCACGTGCTGTCCGCCATCTTCCAGAATCGAGGGCGTCATGACTGACACGCTGTCGCGAGTGTTTGCACCGGGCAGGATCGGACCGCTCGAGTTGCGCAATCGGGTGATCAAGGCCGCCACGTTCGAAGGTCGTACACCCGACGCGCTGGTGACCGACGAGTTGATCGCGTTCCACGCGGAGGTCGCGGCGGGCGGAGTCGGCATGACGACCGTCGCCTACTGTGCGGTACAACCGGAGGGCCGCACGCAGGCCGGACAGATCTGGATGCGTCCCGAGGCGGTCCCGGGCTTGCGGCGGCTGACCGACACGGTGCACGCCCACGGCGCGGCCGCCCAGGCACAGATCGGCCATGCCGGCATCGTCGCGAACTCGCGTTCCACGGGGCTGCCGGCTCTGGGCCCGTCGAGGCGGTGGGACCCGGCGAAGATGAAGTTCGCGCACGCCGCGACGACGGACGACATCGTCCGGATCGCACGCGCACACGGCACCGCGGCGGGTCTCGCCGTCGAATCCGGGTTCGACTCCGTAGAGGTTCACCTCGGCCACAACTACTTCGCGAGTTCGTTCCTGAGCCCGAAGCTGAACCGGCGCAAGGACTCCTACGGGGGCAGCCTGGAGAACCGCGCCCGGGTTGCGCTCGAGTCCCTGCGCGCGGTTCGTGACACCGTCGGTGACCGCATCGCGGTCACCGCGAAGATGAACATGGACGACGGGGTTGCCGGCGGGTTCTGGGTCGGGGAGGCCGTGCAGCTCGCGCAGTGGCTCGAGGCCGAGGGGCTCGTGGACGCGTTGCAGATGACGGTCGGCAGCTCGCCGCTGAACTCGATGTACCTGTTCCGCGGTGAAGCCCCGATCCGCGAGATGGCCGAGATGATGCCACCGGTACGCAGGCTCGGACTGAAGGTGGCGGGCAAGTACCTGCTCCACGACTACCCGTACGAACCGCTCTTCATGTTGGAGCAGGCCCGCCAGATCCGCGCCGCGGTGAGAATGCCGCTGATCCTGCTGGGTGGGGTCACCGACCTGGACGGGATGAACACCGCCCTCGATTCCGGCTTCGAGTTCGTGGCGATGGCGCGGGCGCTGCTGCGGGAGCCGGATCTGGTCGACAAGCTGCGCCGCGACCAGAACACGCGGGCGCTGTGTATCCACTGCAACAAGTGCATGCCGACGAACTTCTTCAACACCCGCTGCGTGCTTCGGACGGACAGCCCGCCGCCGGCGGCGACGGCCTCGCGAAGCACCCGAGTGGCATGAGCGGGGACCGGGGGCTTCGTCGCGGGGAGGCGTCGAACCGTGACCGAGCGCCGGCCAGTGCCTGCACCACTCGCTCTCCGGGAATCCCGTCGGTTTCCGCCTTCGGCCACCGATAAGATCGGTCCTCCCGCAGATGGGGAGTGCCCGCCGATCGTGCAGGCCCTGCCCGGTGCACCGATCGAGTCGTGGGGCGGAGGGTCCACCTGTGGTCACCGATGATGTGCTCGGCAATGTTCGGGGGCTGCTGCCGGGTCTCTCGGCGGCCGCCTTGGCGACCGAGCAGTGTCGTCGCCTCGACGATTCGGCGATGGACTCGCTGATCGGTTCCGGACTGTTCCGGATGATGCTGCCGTCCCGTTTCGCCGGCCTGGAGTCCACGCCGCTGGACCTGTTCGCGGTGATCCGTGCGGTCTCGTCCGCGTGTGCGTCGACGGGATGGGTCGCCTCGACGCTGTGCCTGAACACGTGGCAGGTCGCGCTCTTCGACGCGGCGGCGCAGGAGGAGGTGTGGGGGCGACACCCCGACGCCCTCATCGCGTCCGCGTATCAGCCGGTGGGACAGCTCCGGCCCGACGGTGACCACTTTCGGCTCTCCGGATCGTGGCGGTACGTGTCCGGGTGCGACCATTGCTCCTGGCTTTTCGCGGGGGCACTGGTTCTGAACGCGGCGGGCGATCCGGTCGAGCACGCGCTGGCACTCGTGCCCCGCGCGGATGTGACGATGCGGCCGGGAGCGGACTGCGTCGGCCTTCGCGCGGCGGCGAACACCGACATCACGATCGAGGACGTCGTCGTGCCTGCACACCGCGTGTACGGGGCGAAACGGCGGGCTCTGCGTGAGAGCGCGAAGGGCCTGCTCGCGTTGCGGCCGCTCTACCGGTACATGGTCACGGCCATGTACACCACCGCCATGACCGTCCCGTTGATCGGTGCGGCCGAGGGCGCTCTCGACCACCTCACGGGCCCGGGCATGGCGAGCCGGGTCGGCCGGCGCATGCTCGAGGACGAGTCGGTGCACACCGCGATCGCCCGTGCCGCATACGAGATCGACGGCGCCATCCTCCAGATCGAGCGGGACTTCTCGGAGATGGATGCCCTCGTCGCCGAGGCGAGGACCTTCCCTGCCGAGTTGCGCGCGCGCGTGCGGCGCGATCAGGTGCTCGGCACGGAGCTGGCGACCGCGGCCGTCGATCGACTGCTGCGTGCCGGCGGACGACCGTGCCTGGTACCCGACAATCCCGTTCAACGTGCCTGGCGTGACATCCATGCGGGCGCGTCACATCGCGTCAACGAGGTCGAGTACGCGCTCGCGATGGTTGGGCGTGCGGCCCTCGGCCTCGGCACCGACGAGGGCCCCATGTTCATCTAGGGCTGACTATGATGACCGCACGAGGTGTGCGTTCCCCTGGATCGAGACGCCGCACGCCGACACGCCACGATGCAGACGACCGCCCCTGGGATCGATATTGACGACCAGCTCACCCGGAGAACCGGCACTTGAATCCGCCGCTCGTCGAGCGTCGCTGCTCGAACGGATGACGGAGATCATCGGGCTCTTCGACGGTCCCGACACCCGCCTGCCGGTTGGGGTGATCGCAGTGGCCACCGGGCTGCCCAGGTCGACGACGCATCGCATCATCGACGAGCTGATCCACCTCGGCTGGCTGGTGCGAACCGCTCGAGGGTACGGACTCGGACCGAGGATGCCGGCGTCGAGCGGGACGGGAGATCAGCTCCGCCTCCGGGCCGCGGCGGCACCTCTGCTTCAGGTCCTCCACGAGGAAACCGGGATCGTCGCGCATCTCGCCGTCCCCGACGGATCCGATGTCGTCATCGTCGACAAGATCGGGGGACGGGTCGCGAACACGGTGCCCACGCGGGTCGGTGGCCGGTTTCCGATCCATGTCACCGCGCTGGGTAAGGCGATCCTCGCGCGATATTTCGCCGAGGACATCGACCACCTGCTCCCGGTCAACCTGGACAAGCGCACCGCGAACACCATCTCCACCCGGTTGGGTCTGCACCGGGAACTGCACGCGATTCGCCGACGCGACGGACTCGCATTCGGTAACGAGGAGGCCACCGCAGGGGTGTACTGCGCGGCGGCGTCGTTCGGGTGCCCGGATGGCAGTTACGCGGCAATCGCGGTGTCGGGACGCTCGGCACTGCATCATCTCGAACGTGTCGGCCCCCTCGTCCGCGAGGCGGCTCGACGCATCAGTGACCGACTGTCGAACGAGGAATCTCCCGAATCGGGGTGGGCGGTCGACGACCCCGCGCGGTCCGGTGCCGACACGATGATGATCCGACTGCTGAGCACCCTCGACGGCGACGACTGGATCTGACGCGCGGCGGCGTCCGGCAACCCCCGTGACCGAGCAGGTGTCTCGTAGCGCGAGACACCTGCGGATTGAATCTTCGAGGGCCGACGGCATCCTGTGTCCTCTCGGCCCACTGTCTCGACTCGTGAGATGTGGGGAGACCGACCCCTCGCCGGCTGCCATAGTGGCGTGCATCACATAGGGGGCTGGGCCGGAGGTTCACGAAGGAGGTCTCCCTGTGGGACGACGTGCAGAACTCGAGCGCGGCGCTGCCGATCGAAGGCCGCAATCGGGTGCCGGTTCACTCGATCGCATCGGCGATCCTGGCTCTTCGGGCCACCGCCGCGCGAGATCGAGATCGTGTTCGCGTGGAACCTCCCGAAACTCCCGTGCACCCGGTCGGTTCTGCTTCTCGGCCGATATACAAGTGAAAGTTTGGTTGACACAAATCATTTCGATCGGCGAATGCTGAACAAGACGCAGATGAAGGCGAGATACCCATGACGACACAGGCGGTTCCGGAACGCGTCCAGGCGACGCAGCGGGCGGCATTCGGAAACATCGACATCTTCACGCGGCGGGGAGGGGGCGAGTCGGCGCTGATGGCCAAGTCGATCTTCGCCGAGGCGCCGATTCGAGTGGCCGCGAGGCGCGGAAACGACTGAAGGAGTCGAGGCACAACATGACAGTTCAGCCGATCAACGAGTGTGCCCCTGCTCCGACCTCGGTCCTCGACCGCGTGTCGGTGATCCTCGACGCCTTCGACGGACCGGGCCGGCTCACGCTCGCCCAAGTCGTCATCCGCACCGGAATTCCGCGCGCGTCCGTGCACCGCTTCCTGGAGAACCTGGTGCGGATGGGATGGCTGCGGCGCACCAACGGTTACTACCAATTGGGGCTTCGGCTCTTCGAGCTCGGATCGCTTGCCGTGCAACAGGACCGCCTCCACGCATCCGCGGAGGCCACACTCCACGAGCTCCATCGGGTCACCGGCTTCGTCGTTCACCTCGGGGTGCTGGACGGTCCCGACGTCGTCTATCTCGACAAGATCGGGGGCCGGCTGGCCGGGGCGGTCCCGTCCCGCGTCGGAGGCCGTCGGGACGCCCGTACCGCAGCCCTGGGGAAGGTGTTGCTGGCCTTCTCGCATCCCGAATCGACCGCGCGAGCGGCCCCGGATCCCGAGCTGCAGCGAGTCGTCGATACCGGTGTGGCGTACGAAAATGGCGACAACACACCAGGATTCAGCTGCATTGCGGCACCGATCGGGCCCGCGGGGGGCGCCGTGGCTGCGGTGTCGATCTGCGGGCCGGCGACGGAACTGAAGTGCGACCACCGCAATGCGGCTCCGGTGCGTATGGCAGCCTCTGCCATCTGGAATTCTCTTCACGGTGCACCCCAACGTCGGGGCAGAGATCCTTTCTGGCACTTCGGTGCCGCGCTGTCGTCGCCGCGCACCCAGGCGCGCCCCAACCCGGCGCATGCGAGGCCTTCGTCGCCGAACTCGGACTTCGGTTCGGTGGTCGCGCTGCCCGACCCGCACCGGTAGACGAGCGGCGGCACTCCCGGGCCTGCCGCGCGAGCCCGACCTGCTGCACGGCAGGTCGGCCTCGGCCGCCGTTCGTTTGGTTGGTCGAGAACTTCTATTGACTTCAAACCGTATACACCCCAAGATATTCCGAAATGCTCCGCAACGAGACATTGCTCGCGCGGGCGACTCTCTCGATTCCGGTGTCGCACGGACCCGGTTTCCCAATTCATCGCCCCACCGCATCTTTCGAAAAGAGTTCTCCATGATCGACATCCAGCACTACGGGCCGTGGGCGGTCATCGCCGGCGGGTCCGAAGGCGTCGGCGCCGCCTTCGCCGAGCAGCTGTCCGAAGCCGGCCTCAACCTGGTCCTCATCGCCCGAAAACCCGAGCCCCTCGAAGTCACCGCCGATGCGGCCCGCCGCAACGGCGTCGAGGTGCGCACCCTGGCGGTCGACCTCCTCGCTCCCGACGCCCTCGACCGCGTCCGCTCGATCACGGACGACCTCGACATCGGACTCCTGATCTTCAATGCGGGTGCGGGCGCGTACGCGAGCGAGTTCGTCGCCGCGGACCTGGCGAAGGTCCAGCAGACGATCGACCTCAACGTCAGGTGCCAGCTGGCGCTCACCCACCACTTCGGAGCGAAGATGAAGGACCGTGGCCGCGGCGGCGTCCTCCTCCTCGGCTCCATCTCCGGGTACCGCGGCACCACCAACATCAGCTTCTACGCCGCGGCCAAAGCGTTCAGCCGGGTGTTCGCCGAGGGTCTCTGGCTCGAGCTCGCGCCCCACGGCGTCCACGTGCTCGAACTGGTTCCCGGTGCGATCAGGACGCCGGCGCTCGGTCGACTCGGGCTCGACCTCGACCAGCTCGGCGAGCTCGCCGAACCCGCGGACGTGGCGCGCGAGGGGCTCGAGCGCCTGCCCCATGGCCCGCTCTGGATCACCACCGGCCACTTCGAGACCGCGCAGGCGCACAGCGGATTTCCCCGAGGCCAACTTCTGCTCGGCGGTGTCGAGAAGGCAAGCAAACTCATGGAATCCGCGTAGCCGGGATGCGACGAGAACAGGAGCACGCGATGAGTGAGAATGCGGACGGACGGGTTGCGGTCGTGACGGGTTCCGGCAGTGGAATCGGCCGAGCGAGCGCGCTGCGCCTCGCGCGCGACGGCATCACCGTGGTGGTCAACGACATCCACGGCGACAATGCACTACAGACGGCGGCGATGATCGAGACCGCCGGCGGCCGAGCGATCGCGATCGCCGGCGACGTGACATCACCGGAATCCGTGGCGGGACTGGTCACCGCGGCGGTCGATCGTTTCGGACGGCTCGACATCCTCTTCAACAACGCGGGGGGCCAGCAGCCGAAGCCCACCGACCACGTCACGCCCGCCGACTTCGCCGCGATCGTGGAACTCAACCTTCACTCGATGTTCTACGGCGTCTCGGCCGCGCTGCCGGTGATGATGGAGCAGCGCGCCGGGGTGATCCTCTCGACCACCTCCGGAGCCGGCCTGGGGGCGGTCCCCGGGCTCGCCGCGTACGGGGCCGCGAAGGCCGGGATGATCAGCCTGACTCGCAGCATCGCGGTGGAATACGGCCCGTACGGAATCCGCGCCAACGTGATCTCGCCCGGATCCATGGACACCACCGGCCTGCGTCGCTGGGTGAACACCCTCCCGGGTGGGGTCGATGCCTACACCGCGCAGATCCCGTCCGGCCGGCTCGGCACTCCCGAGGACATCGCCGACGTCGTCGCCTTCCTCGTCAGCGACCAGGCCACCTACATCAACGGCGCCCTCGTCCCCGTCGACGGCGCCACACACGCGAAACTCGCTGTCCCCGCGACATGATCCACCGAACACGTCCCTCGAGTCACCCGCCTCACCCGATCGTCACCTGGAGCGCCCCACCCACAGATTGGAGCCATTCGCCATGGCCGGTCCCACGCTCTCTCCCGCCTCACACAAATCCGCGGACTCCGAGTCGCGGTCGAAGGGACACTCGATCCTGATCATCACGCTGGTCGCGTTGATGACGGAGATCGTTGCCTTCGAGTTCACCCTCGTCGCACCCGGGCTGCCCGAGATGGCTGCCGCATTCAAGACGCAGCAGATCGCACTCGTGATGACCACTCCGCTTCTGGTCGCCGGCGTCTTCGTCCCGATCATCGGCAAGCTGGCCGACGTCTACGGCAAGAAGAAGGTGCTGCTCTGCACCGGTGCCACCTTCCTCACGGGCACCGTTCTGTGTGCGGTCGGACCCACGTTCCCGCTGTTTCTCGTCGGCCGCGGTCTCCAAGGTCTCGGACTCGTCTCCCCGGTCATCTGCTACGGACTGGTGCGCGACCTGATCCCGTCCAAGTGGGTGCCTCTCGGCATCGGCGGTATCGGGGTGGGGATCGGCGCCTCGTCGCTCATCGGCCCCCTGGTCGGCGGGTGGCTCATCGACAACCACGGATTCCGGAGCAACTTCTGGGTTCTGTTCGTGTACTCGGCGGTCATTGTCGCCGCGATCGCGATCTGTGTCCCGGAGACGACCGTCCGCATCGCCCACCGGATCGACTACCTGGGCGCCGCGCTCCTCGGTGTCGGTGCCACCGCGTTGATCCTCGGGGCGATCCGGCCGGATCTGCGTGCGCTCGGCTTCACCCTGGGCATCGTTCTGCTGATTGCGTTCGTCCTCGTCGAGCGCCGTATCGCCCAGCCGCTGATCTCGATGCAGCTCCTCGCTCGTCCAGGTGTGTGGATGACCCTGCTCGCCGCAGCGGCCTACGGCGTGGTGAACGGCGCCAACGCGGCACTGCTGCCGCAGCTGCTCCGGCTTCCGGTGATCCCCGGCAACGACAACTCCGGGCTGGGTATGTCCGCGACCGAATACTCCCTCTACTACGGGCTCCCCGCGGGCCTGGTGTCCGCAGCGTGCGGGATGTTCGGAGGCTGGGCCGCCCGGAAGTTCGCGCCTCGCACAGTAGGCCTGATCGGCATGGTGGCAACCGTCCTCGCTTGCCTGCTGATCGGCCTCGGCCTGGTCGGATCCTTCGGCATGGTCATCGTCTACGGCGTCGTCTTCGGCATCGCCAGCGGCTTGTACTACGTCAGTTCGACCAACCTGCTCATCGAGGCCGTCCCGGCCAACACCCAGGCCGTCAGCAGTTCGATGAAGTTCACCTCGGAACAGGTCGTCGGTGCACTCGCGAGTGCTTACCTCGGGGTTCTCGTGGGCAACTATGTCCTGATGATCAACCCGAAGACCGGGATGCCGATCCCGTCCGCGCAGGGTTTCCACTACGCCTATCTGATCTGCGCCGGCGCCGCCGTGATCGCCTTCCTCGTTTTGCTGATCATGCGTCACGGACGAACGCCGGCCAGCGGTGGCGTCGTCTCCGGTCAGGGCGACGAACAGCCGAGTTCCGCAGCGGTCGCGGTGCACTGACAACTGCGCCACGCCTGTTCGTTGTCCGCGAAAGCCATTGGCGGACAACGAACAGAACGGAAGGTTACCGATGTGCAGGATGTGGGAGGCTCTCACGAGCCGAGACGGCCCGTTGCCGAGGCCGGTTCCACGGGAAAGGGTGGCGTGGTGTCCGCAATCTCGTTCGACGTCTCGATGCGCAGTCGACCGATCACGGTCGAGGACTACCGCAGGAAGGCGCGCCGTGCGCTGCCCACAATGGTGTGGGCGTTCGTCGACGGCGGTGCCGAGGACGAGGTCACGCTGCGCGCCAACAGGACTGCGTTCGACCGGTGGCAGCTGCGCAGCAAAGTGCTCACCGGAAACGCCGGCACCAGCCTGTCGACGAAGGTTGGCGGTGTCGAACTCTCGTTGCCGGTGTTCCTGTCACCCACCGGCATGACGGGCCTCGTGCACTGGACGGGGGAGCGCAGCGCCGCCCGCGCGGCCGAACGTGCCGGAACACGGGCCGTGATCTCCACCGCCTCCAGTTACACCGTCGAGGAGATCGCGGACGCGACCTCGGACAACCACTTCTTCCAGCTCTACCCGTGGACCAGCCTGGCGACCGGGGAACCGCTGTCGAAGAGGTTCGTCGATCGCGCCCACAGCGCCGGCTACCGTGCACTGTTCGTCACCGTCGACGTTCCGGTGCCCGGAAACCGGGAGCGGGAACGCAAGCACGGCATGGGCATCCCGCCCACGTTGACGCCGAAGCGCGCTCTCGACGCCGCACTCAGGCCCCGGTGGGCCTACCACTTCCTCACGAAGCAACGCATCTCGTCGCGCATGCTGGTGAACGAGCGTGGCGCCGCCGCAGCGGTCCGCTCGGCGAGAACCCAGCAGAGGCTGATGCGGCCCGACCTGAGCTGGGACGATCTCGCGCGGATTCGCGACTGGTGGCAGGGCCCGCTCTACATCAAGGGAATTCTCGACCCGGACGACGCCGAGACCGCCCTGAATCTCGGCGCCGACGGCATCATGGTGTCCAATCACGGTGGGCGCCAACTGGACAGCGCACTGGCCGGCCTCGAGGCCCTGCCCGGCGTGGTGGACCGGATCGGTGGCCGGATACCCGTGTATCTCGACGGCGGGGTGCGACGAGGGAGCGACGTGGTCAAGGCGCTGGCGCTCGGCGCCACCGCGGTGGGAATCGGCCGACCGTACGTCTACGGGCTGGCCGCCCGGGGCGAGGACGGCGCGGCCCACGTGCTCGAGATCTTCCGGGAGGAGATCGCACGCACGCTCACCCTGATGGGCGTCGCCGATGTCGCCGAACTCGATCGCACCCACCTGCACCCCGTGACCGACACCGCCGGCGCCCAGTACACCGACCACCGTCACACCACGTGAATCACCCACATCGTTTCCACCACAAGGAGGCCCACATGTCACTCGGCACCGTCACCACCACCGGAACCGAGCTCGACGACGAGATCCGGATCATCGAGGCCGCGGCGGCTCCCACCCGATACGCGCGCGGCTGGCACTGCCTCGGGCTCGCCGAGTCGTTCCGCAACGGCAAACCGCACTCGATTCACGCCTTCGGCACCAAGCTGGTGGTGTTCGCCGACAGCCAGGGCGATCTGAAGGTGCTCGACGCGTACTGCCGGCACATGGGCGGAGATCTGAGCCAGGGCACGGTCAAGGGTGACTCGGTGGCGTGTCCGTTTCACGACTGGCGGTGGGGCGGCAATGGCAAGTGCACCGGCATCCCGTACGCGCGCCGCGTCCCGCCGCTGGCCCGGACCCGTGGCTGGTTGACGCTGGAGAAGAACGGTCAGCTGTTCGTCTGGAACGACCCGCAGGGCAGCACCCCGCCGCCGGAGGTCACCATTCCCGAGATCGAGGGCATCGGCACCGGCGAGTGGACGGACTGGACCTGGAACACGCTCACCGTCACCGGATCGCATTGCCGCGAGATCATCGACAACGTGGTCGACATGGCCCACTTCTTCTACATCCATCAGTCGTTCCCGCGCTTCTTCAAGAACGTCTTCGAGGGCCACATCGCCACCCAGTACATGGATTCCACACCCCGACTCGACGTCATGTCTCCCTCGTCCCAGGGTGACCCGAACTCCCAGCTGCGTTCGGAAGCAGCCTATTTCGGGCCGTCGTACATGATCGACAGGTTGTGGATCGAGGCCAACGGTGCCACGACCGAGACGGTCCTGATCAACTGCCACTACCCCATCGACAACAATTCCTTCGTCCTCCAGTACGGGGCCGCGGTCAAGAAGCTGCCGGGCATGAGCGATGCCGAATCAGCAGCAATGGCCGCGAAGTTCGTCGAGGGCGTGGAGACCGGCTTTCTGCAGGACTACGAGATCTGGAAGAACAAGGCACCCATCGACAACCCGCTGCTGTGCGAGGAGGACGGCCCGGTGTACCAGCTGCGCCGTTGGTACAAGCAGTTCTACGTCGACGTCGAGGACGTCACCGAGGACATGACCAGCCGGTTCGAGTTCGAGATCGACACCGCACGGGCGGTGACCAGCTGGGAGAAGGAGGTCGCCGACAACCTCGCCAAGCGCGGTGTCCCCGCGCACGCCGGATAGCGAGATCGAAAGGACCGGAAGACATGTGGGCACATGCGTTGACCGCACCGGAGACATTTGAACGCGTGCTGGTGCCGACTCCGCGGCCGGCCAACCTCGACGACGGACAGGTGCTACTGCGGACACTGGCGGGCGGCATCTGTGGCAGCGACCTGCCGATCTTCCGGGGGCGGCGGTCGTGGTTGTGGCAGGACGATGCGGGCGGAGCCCGGAGCGTGCCGGGGTTTCCCATGCACGAGGTGGTCGGCGAGGTGGTGGCATCGCTGCACCCGGACCTCGCGGCCGGCGACCGGGTCGTCGGCTGGGCATCGGGCTGCGATGCCCTCGCCGAGTTCGTGGTCTGCTCCGGGGACGAGCTGGCACCGTTCGGCGCTCATCTGCGGCCCGAGGTCGCGATCCTCCTTCAGCCTCTGGCCTGCGTTCTGTACGCGGTCGACCAACTCGGTCGGGTGGATGGCTCGACGGCGGCGGTGATCGGCCTCGGCCCGATCGGGCTGCTGTTCACACATGTACTGAAGTCCCGGGGTGCCGCGCGTGTCATCGGAGTCGACCGGGCCGACCGGTCGGACGTGGCGGACGCCTTCGGCGTCGACGAGTACGCCCACCTGAGCAGCGACACCTGGGCCGGCGGGCTCGGCGACGCGGATCGGCCGGACATCGTCGTCGAGGCCGTCGGTCACCAGGTCTCGACGATGACCGACGTCGTGACCGCCGCGGCACCCGGCGGCCGCGTGCACTACTTCGGGCTGCCCGACGACGCCACCTATCCCTTCCCGATGATGACCTTCCTTCGGAAGAACCTGACGCTCGTCTCCGGTGTCACCCGCGACCGCCGGCGCGCGCTGATCGGAGCAGGCTCGTACCTGGCCGCGCACCGTGACCTCGAGAGCACGTATGTCACCGATGTGTTCCCGATGGACCACGTCCAGCAGGCGTTCGCCACGGCGGCCGCCCCGAAGCGTGGCCAGGTGAAGGTCGCGGTCACCACCTGACAGTCGACGGCGACGCCACCATGCGCGGCGCGACGACAAATCAACCGAAAGAAAGTGCGACATGAAACTGGGTGCGGCCATCGCCGAGATACTCCAGGCCGAGGGAGTCGAGATCGTCTCCGGCTACCCGCTCAACTACGTCTTCGAGTACGCGGCCGATGTCGGGATCCGACCGGTGATCACCCGGGCAGAGCGGACCGCGGGGCACATCGCAGACGCCATCTCGCGAGTGTCCAGCGGGCAGCGGATCGGCGTCTACGCGACGCAGCACGGGCCGGGAATCGAGAACGGGATGGGAGCCGTGGCACAGGCGTTCGGGGAGTCCGTGCCGATTCTCGTGCTTCCGATGGGCTACCGCCGCGACGAGGCGCACGTGCCGCCGAACTTCAACTCCACGATCAGCCTGCGCACCATCGCCAAGTCGGTGGAGCCGCTCAACGACCCGAACGAGGTCGTGGCGGTGTTCCGCCGCGCGTTCAGCCGGCTGCGGAACGGTCGTGGCGGGCCCGTCGTGGTGGAGATTCCGCGGGACATGTGGTTCGAGGACGTCCGGGAGCCGCTGGACTACCGGCCAGTGGTGGTGACCCGGTCCGGACCCGACCCGCTCCACGTCCGCCGCGCCGCCGAACTGCTGATCGCGGCGGCGCGGCCGGTGATCTACGCGGGGCAGGGCGTGCACTACGCCAAGGCATGGCCTCAACTGAAACGCCTCGCCGAGACGCTCGCGATCCCGGTCACCACCAGCCTCGAGGGCAAGAGCGCGTTCCCCGAGGACCACCCGCTGTCCCTCGGGTCCGGTGGACGGGCGATGCCCCGCACCGTTCACCACTTCCTGGAGGAGTCCGACGTGATCTTCGGAGTGGGCTGCAGTTTCACCCCCACCGACTTCGGCGTGGCAATGCCGAAAGGCAAGCAGGTGATCCACGCAACCCTCGACCCGGCCCACCTCGACAACGGGGTGGCCGCCGACATCGGGCTGGTGGGGGATGCGGCCCTCACCCTCGAGGCACTGCAGGCGGAGATCGACGAACTACTCGACGGCACACGAGATCCCGAGACTGTGACCGCCGAGATCCGGTCCGTGCACGAGGACTGGCTGGCCGAGTGGATGCCGTTGCTCACCTCGGAAGAGACGCCGATCTCGGCGTACCGCGTCATCGGGGAGCTGATCCGCGCCGTCGATCCGGCCGAGGCGATCGTCACCCACGACGCGGGTTCCCCACGGGACCAGCTCTCGCCGTTCTGGAAGTGCACCGAGCCGCTGACATACCTCGGCTGGGGCAAGACGACGCAGCTCGGCTACGGGCTCGGGCTCGTGATGGGCGCCAAGCTCGCCCATCCCGACAAGCTGTGCATCAACCTGTGGGGGGACGCGGCGATCGGGTTCACCGGTCTCGAGCTGGAAACGTGTGTGCGGGAGCGGATTCCGGTGCTTTCGATCCTCTTCAACAACTCGTACATGGCTATGGAGACGAACGCCATGGGGCTCTCGCAACGCACATTCGGCACGATGAACATCTCCGGCGACTACACCGCGATGGCCCGTTCGCTCGGCGCCTACGCCGAGCGTGTCACCGACCCCTCGGAGGTGGCCGCGGCTCTCCGCCGTGGGATCGCCCAGACGGAGGCAGGCAATCCCGTGCTCCTCGAGTTCATCACGTCCAGGGAGTTGCGTATCTCGACGCACGGCGCGGACACCTACATGTCGCCGGTGCCGGACAACTTCCGATGACCCGGCGCGGGGTGTCCGGTACCAGCCGTCCCCGAAACCAGCCGTCCCCGAATCCAGGAGGCTCGCAAGCGTGACCGTCAATCGCTTCTCCATCCCCGTCGTCACCGAAGTGCCACAACCGAGGCCAGCGGTGTTCATCGAGAACCAGTCGGAGAAGTTCCGGCAGGTCGAACCCGTGCGGCCGCCGCAGGGAGCGCCCAACGTTCTCCTGGTGATGCTCGACGATGTCGGATTCGGTGCCTCGTCGGCATTCGGCGGCCCCTGCCGCACCCCGACCGCGGACCGGCTCGCCGCACACGGTTTGAAATACAGCAGGTTCCACACCACCGCGCTGTGTTCACCGACGCGGGCGGCGACACTGACCGGGCGCAACCATCACAGTGTCGGAATGGGCAACATCGCCGAAATCTCGACCTCGTCACCGGGATACAACGGAATACGTCCCGCGAGCGCGGCCACGGTGTCCCGAGTGCTGCAGGGCAACGGCTACGCCACCGGCGCTTTCGGAAAGATGCACCAGACCCCGCCGTGGGAGACCACCGCGGCCGGGCCGTTCGACCACTGGCCGCTGCGCGAGGGCTTCGACACGTTCTACGGCTTTCTCGGAGCGGAGGCGGACCAGTTCGCGCCGGTGCTCTACGACGGCTTCGCGGTGGCCAAGCCGCCGAGGACGCCGGCGGAGGGCTACCACCTCTCGGAGGATCTGGTCGATCGGGCCATCGACTGGATCAAGGGTGTCGACGCAATGGACCCCGACCGGCCGTGGTTCTGCTACCTGCCGTTCGGTGCGGTGCACGCGCCGTTGCAGATTCCGGATGCGTATCAGGGCAAGTACCGGGGAGAATTCGACCACGGGTGGGACCGGCAGCGCGAGATCACCCTCGCCCGCCAGAAGGACCTGGGCGTGGTCGGGGACGACACCGAACTTGCCCCGTGGAATCCCGGTGTCCCGCACTGGGACTCCCTGTCCGACGTCCAGCGGGCGGTGGCCGCCCGGTTGATGGAGACGTACGCGGCGTTCCTCGAGCACACCGACGACCAGGTGGGCCGAATGGTCGACTTCCTGGAGAAGCGCGAACTGCTCGACGACACGCTGATCATCTACATGATCGGCGACAACGGGGCCTCCACCGAGGGCGGTCTGGACGGCTCCTTCAACTACCTGGCCACTCTCGACGGCCGCGCGCAGACCCCCGAGGAGATCTTCGAGCGACTCGACGACATCGGAACCGCGAACAGCTACGCGCACTACCCGACGGGGTGGGCCGTCGCGATGGACACTCCCTACCAGTGGGCGAAGCAGGTCGCGTCGCACTACGGAGGCACGCGCAACGGTCTCGTGGTGCATTGGCCGAACGGAATCGAGGCGAAGGGTGAGGTTCGGCACCAGTGGCACCACTGTGTCGACATCACCCCGACCATTCTCGAAGCCGCCGGCATCCCCACGCCGACGATGGTCGACGGGGTGGCCCAGCAGCCGATCGAGGGCACCGCGATGAACTACTCGTTCGCCGACGCCGACGCCGCGGACCGGCACGTCACCCAGTACTTCGAGATCTTCGGCAATCGCGGTATTTACGACCACGGGTGGACCGCGGTGGCCATGCACCGCAAACCCTGGGAACTGATGGCGCCGCCGCCGGACTACACGGACGACGAGTGGGAGCTGTACGACACGTCGGTGGACTGGTCACAGGCTCGCAATCTGTCGGCCGAGTACCCGGAGAAGCTGACGGAGCTCCAGGAGAAGTTCCTGTTGGAGGCGAGCCGATACCAGGTGTTCCCGCTGGACGACCGGACGTACACCCGCCAGCTCGAGCCGAGCACGCGGGCGCCGCACGTGCTGCGCGGTCGAACCGGACTGACGCTGTATCCGTCGATGAACGGGCTGATCGAGAAGGCCGCTCCGCGGGTGTTCAGCAGCTCCTACACGATCACCGCGAAGATCGAGAAGGGCGACGAGCCGGTCGACGGAGTCCTGATGAGCATCGGTGGCCGGTTCGGCGGATTCGCGCTCTACGTCGTCGACTCGGTTCCGATGTTCTGCTACAACGACCGCGGTACGGTGCACACGTATCTCCGGTCGCCGCGCGGGCTCGAGCAGGGCGAGCGGGAGGTGACGATCGACTTCGCCTACGACGGGGGCGGACTCGGCAAGGGCGGGCTGTTCACCCTGCTGGTCGACGGTCTGCCGGTCGAGAAGACGAGGGTCTCGGCCACCACACCGAGTCAGTTCAGCCTCAACGAGCAGCTCGACGTGGGCGTGAGCCGGGGTACCGCGGTGACCGACGAGATCGCCGCCGACGGTTTCGCCTTCGACGGCCGGCTCGAACACGTCCGGATCGACGTCGATTCGGTGCGGCCGCCGCAGGAGCAGGAGGCGTTGGCGCGCTTCGCCCGCGCGGCACATTAGGTTGGGGCTAATCCGCCGCGAACGTCATCCGGTCGAGTCTGTCGCAGGCCGGGATCGACGCCGAGTTGAACCCGGTGCCCAACACCCGGAACGAGCCGCGCTACATCACGGGCGACTTCGAGGCGATGGTTGCCGGCAGCCTCGGCCCGAAGGTCGACCCGGCCGAAACGGTGCGGACCTACGTGACCTGGCCAACGGCGATCCGCAGATCAAGAGTCCGGTCGCGATGGTCGCAGATCCGACTCTCTCCCAGGGCGGTCGACCGGCGGATCTGGGACTTGACACTGGAGGAGGCGATGTTGGTGCCGATCTGCAACCGGACGAACGCGACATCTCCACAACAAAGGTCGTTGGGGTGGAGCTGATTCCGTGGGTGAATCTGGGCTGTTCGATGTTCGGCATGTTCGATCTTCGGCACGTGGAGATGACCAAGTTGGGCCCTGCCCGGGCCTCCCGATCCACCGACACCTGCGAAGGGGCTGACAATGGTGCGTTATGCCGGGCGGCGGTTGCTGGCGGCGATTCCGCTGCTGCTGATCGTCCCGTTGTTGATATTCCTGTTGATCGATCTGGCGCCGGGGGATCCGGCGGTGGTGCTGGCGGGTGAGAACCCGACCCCGGAACGCCTCGAACAGTTGCGGGCGAGTCTGCACCTGGATCAGAACGTCTTCGTGCGGTACCTCGACTGGGTGGGTTCGGCGGTGCACGGTGATCTCGGGGTCTCGCTGCTGTCGGACCAGTCGGTGGCGGAGCTGTTGCTACGGCGGATGGCGACGACGCTGTCACTGGTCGGGTTCGCGATGGTGTTGGCGGTGCTGATCGGGCTGGTGCTCGGGGTGCTGGGGTCGCTGCGACCCGGTGGCGTGCTCGATCGTGGCATCAACGTGATCGCGTCGGTCGCGATCGCAATCCCGGCGTTCTGGTTCGGGTTGGTGCTGGTGTCGGTGTTCGCGGTGTCCAATCAGATCTTCCCGGCGTTCGGGTACGTACCGCTCACGGACGGGGTGGTGCCGTGGTTCCAGCACCTGGTGCTGCCCGGTGTGGCATTGGCCTTGCTGCCGGCGGCCGAGGTGACGTTGCAGTTGCGTTCGGCGCTCGGCCAGGTGATGGGCAGCGACTACATCCTCAACGCGAAGGCGCGCGGGCTCGGGCAGGCGAGTGTCGTCCTCAAACACGGGTTGAAGAACGCGTGCATCCCGGTGGTGACGGTGCTCGGGTTCCGGGTCGCCGAGGTGCTCGGCGGTGCGGTGACGATCGAGATCATCTACGGCATGCCGGGGATGGGGTCGCTGGCGGTGAACAGCGTCCAGAACCACGACGTGCCGGTGCTGCTCGGATTCGTGCTGTTCACCACGTGTGTGGTGGTGATCGTCAATCTGCTGGTCGACATCTCGTACGGCTACTTCAACCCGAAGGTGCGCGCATGACATCGATTGTTCCGAACCGGCCGGATGTGGAGTTGGGTCCCACCGGTCGGGTGATCGGGTTCGTGCGCGGGCGGCCGGCGGCCGTGGCGGCCGGGGTGTTCGTGTTGCTGCTGGTTGTGGCGGCGGTCTTCGCGTCGCAGCTCGCACCGTACGACCCGTACACCCAGGATCTGCTCGACCGGTTGCAGCCGCCGAGCGGCGAGCACTGGCTGGGGACCGACGACTACGGCCGGGACGTGTTGAGCCGGTTGATCTTCGGTGTGCGGATCTCGCTGGCGGCGTCGCTGCAGGCGGTGGCGACTGCCCTGGTGATCGGGCTGCCGCTGGGGGTGATCGCCGGCTACCGCGGCGGTTGGGTGGACACCGTGTCGACCCGGGTGATGGATGCGTTGATGAGCGCCCCGGCGCTGGTGCTGGCGATCACGATTGTCGCCGTGCTCGGATCGGGTGTCACGAACGCGATGCTCGCGGTCGGTCTGGTGATGGCACCCCGCTTCTACCGGGTGGCGCGCGCGTCGACGATGGACGTGCGCGGCGACACCTACATCGAGGCATCGGTCGCGTTGGGGTGTACCACATCCCGGACGATCGGCAGGCACATCCTGCCGAACGTGATGCCGCCGATCGTGCTCGTCGTCTCGGTGTCGCTCGGCACCGCCGTGGCCGCCGAGGCGAGCCTGAGCTTCCTGGGTCTCGGCGCGAAGGCGCCGGCCGCGAGCTGGGGGTCGATGCTCAGCACCGCCGCATCGAACATGCAGCTCGCGCCGTACCTGGTGTGGCCTCCGGGCGTGATGATCTTCCTGACCGTACTGGCGTTCACGTATCTCGGCGACGGTGTGCGCCGAGCCCTGACGAGGAGTCGCAATGGCAGCAACTGACACTCTTGTCCGTCCCGACGACGCGCCCGCCGACCCCGCTGCGCCGCTGCTGCGGGTGCGGGACCTGACGGTGCAGTTCCGCACCGGCCGCCGGGACTGGGTGACCGCCGTCGACGGGGTCTGCTTCGACGTCGCCGCCGGCGAGTCCGTCGCACTGGTCGGCGAGTCTGGCTCGGGCAAGACGGTCTCCTCGCTCGCGGTGATGGGCCTGACCGGCGACACCGGCGGTCGCATCGCAGGCGGCAGTGTGGAATTCGACGGCCGCGACCTCACGACACTGCCGGCCAGGCAGTGGCGGAACCTGCGCGGCACCGGAATGGGCATGATCTTTCAGCAGCCCATCCGCAGCCTGAACCCCGCGTACACCGTGGGGGACCAGATCGCCGAGTCCGTGCGCAGGCACCTCGGACTCGACCGCAGGGCCGCGATGAAGCGGGCGGTCGAGATGCTCGAGCTGGTGCAGATCCCCCGGGCCGCGGAGCGGGTCCGCGAGTACCCGCACGCCTTCAGCGGCGGCATGTGCCAGCGGGTGATGATCGCGATGGTCATGGCGTGCAACCCGCGGCTGCTGATCGCGGACGAGCCGACCACCGCGCTCGACGTCACCGTGCAGGAGACGATCCTGCAGCTGCTGCGGGACCTGCAGGAGCAGACGGGGGTGGCACTGTTGTTCGTCACCCACGACCTCGGGGTCGTCGCCGAACTGTGCCGCCGGGTGGTGGTCATGTATGCGGGCGAGGTGATCGAGGACGGTCCCGCCGACGACGTCTTCTTCACGCCGCAACACCCCTACACCTCCGGGTTGCTCGCGTCGATCCCGCGCCCGGGGCTGACCACCGACCGGCGGCTGGCCGCCGTCCCGGGCCGCATTCCCGCAGCCGGGGAATGGCCGGTCGGCTGCCACTTCCACGACCGCTGCGCGCACGCCCGCGCCGGGCTGTGCGACACCACGCACCCGGCGCTGACCGAGATCACCGTGGGCCGTGCCGCACGCTGCCTGTGCGCGACCGACATGGAACTGCAAGGAGTGACGGCGTCATGAGCCTGCTCGAGGTCTCGAACCTGTCGAAGTCCTTCTCCACCCGCCGCGATCTGCTCGGCCGCCGCACCGGGTGGACCCACGCCGTACGGGACGTATCGTTCACCCTCGGCGCCGGTGAATGCCTCGCCGTCGTCGGCGAATCCGGTGCCGGCAAGTCGACGGTGGGGCGGATGGTGCTGCGGCTGATCGAACCCGACGCCGGCACCGTCACCTTCGCCGGGGAGGATGTGCGCGCCGCGAAACCGGCCCGGCTGCGGCAGATGCGCCGCGGGATGCAGATGATCTTCCAGGACCCGCACAGCTCCCTCGATCCGCGGATGACCGTGGCCGACGCGGTCGCCGAACCGCTCGTCGTGCACACCGACCTCGACCGCGCCGCTCGCCGCCGACGCGCGGTGGAACTGCTCGACAAGGTCGGCATCGGCGCCCGCTACCTCGGCCGGTATCCGGCCGAGCTGTCCGGCGGTCAGCTCCAACGCGTCGCGATCGCTCGTGCCCTGACCCTCGAGCCGAAGATGATCGTGTGCGACGAACCCGTTGCCGCCCTGGATGTCTCGGTGCGTGCCCAGGTGCTGAACCTGCTCCGCGACCTGCAGGAGGAACTCGGCCTGGCCTACCTGTTCGTCTGCCATGACCTCGCGCTGATCGAGGTCATTGCCGACCGCGTCTTGGTGATGAAGGCCGGCGAGGTGGTCGAATCCGGCACCACCTCCCAGATCTACGCCGCACCCTCGCAGGACTACACCCGGGCTCTGCTCGACGCCGTCCCCGTGCCCATTCCACGCGGCGCGCGGCAAGCCTGACCGGGACCTCCGAGGCCGTGACCCGGGCGGTCGCTTCAGCGCCGAACAGCAGGTGGCAATTCGCGACGGGCGCCGTCAGTGGAGCGCGATCACCGCTCGGTCACCGGACTCCGCGCGGACGTTGGTCGCCGGCCGACCAGCCCCCAGCGCGCACCGGGACAGATCCACGAATCGTCGTAGTGGCCCAGGCATTCGTACGTCCGCCCGGCGTGCACGCTCCGGTTCTTGTCGTCCAGCGGAGACATCAGTGGAAGCGCCGGGCGGACCGGTGACTCAGCCCTGCCCGGACAGCCGGCACAGTGGTGCGGCCCTCGGCACGGCGCGCCGACTCGCGTCCTGTTCACGTCACAGTCGCTGCGCGATGTGCCAGGCCTGAGCTGCGAGTCGTTTCGCCTGTTCACCAAAGGATTCGGCGGTCCGGTCGGTGTCGCCCATCGCGCCGCTGAGCGTGCGGGTGTAGACGCCTTCGACGATGCACGCGATCTTCCACCAGTTGAAGGCCAGGTAGTAGTCGATGTCGGGAACGTCCTCGGGCCGCGTGAACTCGAGGTACAGCGCGACCAACTCGTCTCTGGTGGGGAAGCTGTCCACGCGCGTCGGCGGGTTTTCCAGGGCGCACACCTCGTCGTCGGGCTGCGCCCAGTACACGAGGAGCTGCCCGAGATCGGCGAGCGGATCGCCCACGGTGGCCAGCTCCCAGTCCAGGATTCCGCCGAGCCGAGCATCGCCGGTGACTATGCAGTTGTCGAGGCGGAAGTCCCCGTGGACGACGCGACTGACCGTCTGGGGCGGAATCCTGTCGAGTAGTCGGTCGTGGGCGCGACGAAGGTCGTCGAGGTCGCGGATCCGGTCCTTCTCCCACTGGGTGTTCCAGCGTCGCAGCTGGCGGGCGAGATAGTCGTCCCGCTCCGCGAGGGCTCCCCATCCCACCTCGCGCGGGTCGACCGTGTGAAGATCGGCAAGGGCGCGGACCAGCGATCGCGCCACCTCGCCCCGTTGCTCGACCCGGAGTGCCGCGCGTACGGCCTCCGGGTCGCGCAGCACGTGACCGTCGATGTGGTCCATGACGAAGAACGGTGCACCGGTTACGGATTCGTCGCCGCAGGTACCGACGACCACCGGAACCGGGACGGGGGTGTCTCGGAGTCGGCCGAGAACCGCCGCTTCCCGCAGGACATTGTGCGAGGCGGAATGCGCCATCCCGAGTGGAGGCCGGCGCAGCACCCAGCGGGTCCCGTTCTCGTCGGTCACCGAGTAGGTGAGATTCGACCGGCCACCGGGTATCCGCTCGAACCGCAGCGACCCGTGCGTGGCGGGCACGTGCTCACGGAACCATGCCGTGACCGCGGGTTCGCGGATGCCGTCGTCGTTGCTGATCGGTGCGCTCAACAGATCTCCTCAGGGTGTCAGCGCCGGGCCTCGATGCCCTCGAGGAAGACCGAGACGACGGCGTCGGCGAGTTGGTCGATGTCGAATTCGGGTGTGGGAGTGAACCACCGGAGCGAGAGCCACACGGCGTCGCGGATCAGTCCGTAGAGGACCTCCGCCGGCAGGTCCGAGCGGAACTCGCCGGCGGCGATCCCGCCCTCGATCACGGAGATCCAGGCGTTCTTGGTGGTGCGGGCGGCCGTCCGGATCTTCCGGTACGCCGGGAGCTTGCGGAGGTAGGTGGCGTTGTTCTGGTAGATCTCGGACGCGTGGGGGTGGGCCTGGCTCACTCGGAACGACGCCTCGACCAGGCCCGTGAGCTGCTTGCGTGGATCGGTCGGGGTGCCGAGGATCGTCTCGTACTCGCCGGTGAGGTCGTCGAGGTAGCGGGTGACGATGACCTCGGCGATGGCATCCTTGGACGGGAAGTAGTGGTAAAGGCTGCCCGACAGCACCCCGACGGCATCGGCGATGTCGCGAACCTTGGTGCCCGCGATGCCCTTGGTGGCGAACAACTCGGCCGCCTGTTCGACGATCAGGGTGTGGCGGTCGGACCACTCCATGTATTCCTCCCGGAAGGAACTGCGTGATGGCGTCCGCGGCTGTGCGGACCTTCCCGAGCCTACCCGATGAATCAAACGTTTGCTACGCGCTGGGCAATCGATCAAACGTTTGCTACGGTCGACTCACGGGCCGGTGGTGTCATCGGTATTTCTTCCACGACAGGAGGATTCGTGAACCAGGGAAGTGTCGACGGCGTCCCCCACTCTGCACGGAGTGTGTGCCTGTCCGCGACTGCCGCGTGGCCGATCGCCGACTCGCTCGCCATGACGCGACGCATCGGTGCGCGGCGATTCGGGGTGTTGGCCACCACGCTGGAGGGGCAGGGCTGGGATGTGCCGCTCGCTGCGATCGCCGCGAGTGAACAGTCAGCCGAATTCATCGCCGGCGGCGTCCGCGCCATGCAGGACGATGACGCCGGATGGGGCGAGGCGCTCGCGACTCTCGTGCGCGCGGTCGACGGCGCCGCAGAAATCGGTGCCACGACGGTGTCCTTCACCTGCGGTGGTTCGGGTGCGCTGTCCTGGGAGGAGGCTGCGGACCGGGCGGCCGCGCGGTTCGCGCCGCTGGTCGAGCATGCCCGGACCACGGGCGTCGCCCTCGCGTTGGAGAACACGATGTCCATCCGATCTGGACTGAGCTTCACGCACAGCGTCGCGGACACCGCGGAACTCGCCCGCAGGCTCGGGGTCGGGCTGATGATCGACCTCTACTCGGCGTGGCAGGAACGGGGGCTCATGCAGACCATCGCCGACAACCTGGATGCGATCCTCATCGTGCAGATCGGGGACCACCGCACCTCGGCGACGTCGGTTCCGAATCGCTGGGTGCCGGGTGACGGGCAGATCCCGCTCGAACGGCTGGTCCGCGAGGTTCGTGAACTCGGGTACACCGGCCTGATCGACCTCGAACTGCTCGGTCCCGCGATCGACGAGGAGGGCCCGGAGCGGGCCCTCGGGCGGGGCTGGGCATGGATGTGTGCGCACGTGCCGTGACCGCACCTACGTAGCAAATGTTTGATACGCCGCGGATCGGTGTCACAAAGATCCGACGGGGATACGTGAAGAGGAGTGAAACAGCATGTCGGACAAGACAATGACTGAGAGTGATGTGATCTCCCGGCTCAGATCCGGGATGACGATCGGCATCGGTGGTTGGGGATCGCGGCGCAAGCCGATGTCGCTGGTCCGGGAGATCCTGAAGTCGGACCTGACGGACCTGACGATCGTGTCGTACGGCGGGGCCGACGTGGGCCTGCTGTGCGCGGCGGGCAAGGCCAGGAAGGTGGTCTTCGGGTTCGTCTCGCTGGACTCGATTCCGCTCGACCCGCATTTCCGCGCGGCGCGGCAGTCCGGGGCGATCGAGGTCGAGGAGTACGACGAGGGCATGCTCCAGTGGGGGCTGTACGCGGCGGGCATCCACCTGCCGTACCTGCCCACGCGTGCGGGTCTGGGCTCGGACGTCATGACGGTCAACCCCGGCCTGCGCACGGTCACCGATCCGTACGGCGACGAGACGCTCGTGGCGATGCCGGCGATCGCGCTCGACGCGGCGCTGGTGCACATGAACCGTGCCGACGCCCACGGCAACGCCCAGTACCTGGGTCCGGACCTGTACTTCGACGATCTGTTCTGCCTGGCGGCCGAGCATGCCTACGTGTCGTGCGAGCGGATCGTGCCCACGGCCGAACTGACGGAGCACGCGCACGCGTCGACGGTGCGCATTCCGCGTCTGCTCGTCAGCGGCGTGGTGGAGGCACCGCACGGCGCGCACTTCACCTCCTGCGTGCCGGACTACGACCGGGACGAGGAATTTCAACGCAAGTACGTTGCGGCCGCGAAGGATCCGGAGCAATGGCAACAGTTCCTCGAGCGCTATCTGTCCGGGACCGAGGCCGATTACCAGCATGCGGTCGAAACCGAGCGAAGGACGGTGTCCGCATGAGCGAGGTCACCAGGGCGGAGGTCTGCGCCGTCGCGTGCGCGGACGCGTACCGCGACAACGGCGAGGTCATCGCCAGTGCCTTCGGCACGATCCCGGCGATCGGTGTCCGTCTCGCACGCCACACATTCTCGCCGGACCTCGTCCTCTCGGACGGTGAGGCCACCGCGGTCCGCGGCACGTGGCCGGTCGGCGGCCCCGCGGAGGGCGATGTCGAGGCGTGGCTGCCGTTCAACCAGATCTTCACGCTGGTCTGGAACGGCAAGCGTCACATCATGATGATCCCGACGCAGCTCGACATGTACGGCAACTGCAACATCTCCGCGATCGGCGACCACGCCCGGCCGACGGTGCAACTGTTGGGTGTGCGCGGCGCACCGGGCAACACCGTCTACCACCCGACGAGCTACTGGGTGCCCAAACACAACACGCGGGTGTTCGTCCCCAAGGTCGACATGGTCTCGGGTGTCGGCAACGACAGTGCACGCAAAGCCGGTCCGGCGGCGACGCGCTACCACGAGCTGCGCAGGGTGGTCACCGATCTCGCGGTCCTCGACTTCGCCCCGGACAGCGGTCGGCTGCGCCTGGTCTCGGTCCATCCGGGTGTGACGGTCGATGACGTCGTCGCCGCCACGGGATTCGAGCTGGTGATCCCGGATTCCGTTCCGCAGACCCGCAAACCGACCGCCGACGAGCTCGAACTGATCCGCACCGTGATCGATCCCCGAAACCTGCGAGACAGGGAGGTCCAGGGATGACCGCCGAAGCAAGCCACCGCGCCCTGCACACCCGGTTGTGCGACCTGTTCGGGGTGAAGTACCCGATCGTGCAGACCGGGATGGGCTACGTTTCCGACGGCAGGCTCACCGCGGCGACCGCGAAGGCGGGCGGCCTGGGGATCATCGCAGGCGGCATGCTCGGCTACGACGAACTCGAGCAGGCGATCGGATACGTCAAGGACCGGACGGACGCACCGTTCGGTGTGAACCTGCGTGCCAACCAGGAGGACGTCGACAGACGGATCGACCTGCTGATCCGTTCCGGTGTGAAGGTGGCATCGTTCGCGTTGGCGCCGAAGCGGGACCTGATTGCGAAGCTCAAGGGCGCGGGCCTGGTGGTGGTGCCGTCGATCGGGGCGAGGCGGCATGCGGAGAAGGTCGCCGAGTGGGGTGTGGACGCGGTTGTCGTGCAGGGCGGTGAGGGCGGCGGCCACACCGGGGCCGTCCCGACGAGCCTGTTGTTGCCGCAGGTCGTGGACGCCGTCGACATCCCGGTCATCGCGGCCGGCGGGTATTTCGACGGCCGCGGGCTCGTCTCGGCTCTCGCGTACGGTGCCGATGGAATCGCGATGGGCACCCGGTTCATGCTGACCAGCGATTCCCCGGTGGCGCAGGCGGTCAAGGACGTCTACCTGTCCAAGTCGGTGAACGACACCGTCGTCACCCTCGAGATCGACGGCGTGCCGCAGCGGGTGCTCCGCGCGGGAACCATCGACCAGCTCGAATCCACGCGGGGGCCGCAGCGGATGCTGCGTGCCGTGCGTAACGCCGTTGCGTTCCAGAAGCTCTCGGGCACCCCGTGGCAGGACATGATCCGTGAGGGCCTCGAGATGAAGAAGAGCCACGAGCTCGGGTGGCGTCAGGTCGTGATGGCTGCGAACGCTCCGATGCTGTACCGCTCCGCGCTCGTCGACGGCAACGCCGACGTCGGCGTGATGGCCACCGGGCAGGTCGTCGGGCTCATCGACGACATCCCCAGCTGCGCCGAGCTGATCGACCGCATCGTGCGCGATGCGGAAACGGTGCTCGGCCGCCTCGGTGTGAACCTCGACGACTGATGCCCAACTCAATTCACTCTCCACACGAGGAGTCAGAGATGAACCAACTGAAGGATCGCGTGATCGTGGTGACCGGCTCCGGCCGCGGAATCGGCCGTGAGCACGCCCTGCTCGCCGCGGCCGAGGGCGCGAAGGTGATCGTCAACGACACCGGCGCGGGTCCGGACGGGAAGGGGCTGGACCCGACCTTCGCGTCGCTGGTGGCCGACGAGATCACCGCGGCGGGTGGCACCGCCGTCGCCGTCAGCGCCGACGTCACCACGGTCGCCGGCGCGCAGAAGCTCCTCGACGCGGCCCTCGAGAACTTCGGCGCGGTACACGGCCTCGTCAACAACGCCGGAATCCTGCGCGACCGCATGTTCGTCAACATGAGCGAGGAGGAGTGGGACGACGTCGTCACCGGACAGTTGCGGGCGACGTTCGCGCCGTGCCGGGTGTTCGGTGCGCACTGGCGTGACCGGTCGAAGGCCGGCGACAAGGTGGCCGCGTCGATCGTCAATGTGTCGAGCACGTCGGGGCTGCTCGGCGCGGTGGGGCAGAGCAACTACGGTGCCGCCAAGGCCGGTATCGCGTCGCTGACGGTGATCCTGGCGCAGGAACTCGACCGCTACGGCGTCCGCGCCAACGCGATCACCCCGGTCGCCCGGACCCGGATGACCGAGAACGTGCCCGGCATCAAGGAAATGGTCGCGAAGCCGGCCGACCCGAACGAGTTCGACGTCTACCACCCGGGCAACGTGTCCCCCGTGGTGGCGTACCTGCTCACCGAGCAGTGCCCCGCCAACGGTGCCGTCTTCTACGCCAAGGGCGGTGAGATCCGCCAGTTCCTCGGCTGGCAGTACGGCAAGACCATCGACAAGGGGTCCCGGTGGACCGTCGACGAGCTCGTGCAGGAGATGAGCGGACTTGTCTGAGCAGATGCTGCCGACCCCGGGTGCGGGCCACGGACTCGTTACCGGCCGCTCGGTGGTGGTCACCGCCGCAGCAGGTACCGGCATCGGATTCGCTGCCGCCCAACGGTTTGCGGTCGAGGGCGCTCGGCTGACGATCAGCGACCGCCACGAGGCCCGTCTCACCCAGGCCGCCGACCGGCTCGAGGCCGAGTTCGGCGTGCGGCCGTTGACCATCACCTGCGACGTCACCGACCAGGGGCAGATCGACGCGCTCATGGACGGTGCCGTCGCCGAGCACGGCGCGATCGACGTGCTGGTCAACAACGCCGGACTCGGCGGCACCGCGAGCGTCCAGGACATGACCGACGACCAGTGGAGTTCGGTGCTGGACGTCACCCTCACCAGCACCTTCCGCGCCACCCGCTCGGTGTTGCGACACATGATTCCACGTCGCAGCGGCGTGATCATCAACAATGCGTCGGTGATCGGGTGGCGCGCGCAGGCCGGGCAGGCGCACTACGCCGCCGCAAAGGCCGGCGTGATGGCGTTGACCCGGTGTTCCGCCCTCGACGTCGCCGAGCACGGTATCCGCGTAAACGCGGTGTCGCCCAGCATTGCGATGCACGCCCACCTGGCCAAGGTCACCAGCGACGAACTTCTCGGAGAACTCAGTGCGCGTGAGGCATTCGGCCGTGCGGCACAGCCGTGGGAGATCGCCAACGTCATGGTGTTCCTCGCCAGTGGGTACTCGTCGTACATGACCGGCGAGGTCGTCTCCGTCAGCAGTCAACACGCCTGATTCACAGAACACACCCTGGAGAGAACATGGCCAACCCGGATGCAGTCGGCACCGAGGGCACGCCCTTCGAACTCGTCGTGGAGCGAGGCAAGATCCGCGAGTTCGCGACCGCGACCTACTCGACCAATCCCGACTACCTCGACCGCAAGGACGCCGTCGCCCCGCCGACCTTCCTGACCACCACGCTGCTGTGGCAGCCGCCCGAGGGAAACCCGTGGAAGGCTGTCGAACTCGACGGCAAGCGTGGGCTGCACGCCGAGCAGCGGTACGAGTTCTTCGGCCCGCCGCCGAAGGCGGGTACCCGACTGACGTGCACCTCCCGCATCGCCGATGTCCACACCAAACAGGGCCGTCGGGGCGGTGAGATGACGTTCGCGATCATGACCACCGACTTCCACGACGAGACCGGCCAACTCGTTGCCCGGGCGACGATGACCGGAGTCGAAACCGCCCGTCCCACCACGGAGGCATCATGACCAGCACGCTGACCGTCCCAGCCCCCTGGACCGTCGGGCCGGTGACTCGCACCGACTTCGTCCGCTACCAGGGCGCGTCCGGGGACATGAACCCCATCCATCACGACCAGACCTACGCGGAGGCCGCCGGCTACCCCGGCCCGTTCTCGGTGGGCATGTTCCAGGCCGGCCTGCTGGCCACCTACGCCGGCGACTGGCTCGGCGCGGAGAACATCCGCTCGATCAGAATCCGCTTCCTCGAACAGGTGTGGCCCGACGACGTGCTCACCTGCACCGCCCAGATCCTGCGCGAGTACGAGGAGGACGGTGAGCACAAGGTCGACCTCGAGCTCGACTGCACGCGCCAGACCGGCGGCCTCGCGGTCAAGGCATGGGCCACGTTCGTGACCGGAGCCGGGGCGTGAAAGTTCAACTGTGCGAAGTGCTCGGTGAGCCGGACGTACTGCGTTACACAGAGATCGACGATCCCGAGCCCGGACCGAACGAGGTCCTGGTCGAGGTGTACGCGTCCGGTGTGAACTTCCCCGACGGGCTCATCGTCGCCGGTGATTACCAGACGAAGCCGTCGCTGCCGTTCGTGCCCGGATCGGAGGCGGCGGGCGTCGTGCGGGCCGTGGGTGCCGATGTCTCCGGCGTCGAGCCGGGGTCGCGTGTCCTCGCGTTCTGCGGCATGGGCGGCTACGCGGAACTGGTGACGGTGCCGGCGACGATGGTCTTTCCGATCCCGGGATCCATGTCCTACGTGGACGCGGCAGGCTTCGTGGTGACCTACGGGACCTCGTACCACGGACTGGTGGACAGGGCGGATCTCGCGGCGGGGGAGACCCTGCTGGTGCTGGGCGCGTCCGGCGGTGTCGGACTGACCGCGGTCGAGATCGGAAAGGCGTTGGGCGCACGCGTGATCGCGGCGGCGTCGAACCGCGACAAGCTTGCCCTCTGTCGTGCCCACGGTGCCGACGAGTTGATCGACTACGCCGCCGACGACCTGAAGGCACGGCTGGCGGAGGTGGCTCCGGGCGGCGTCGACGTGGTGTACGACCCGGTCGGCGGCGACCACGCGCTCACCGCCGTCCGTGCATTGTCCTGGGGAGGAAGGTACCTCACGGTCGGGTACGCCTCCGGAGACATCCCCAAGGTGGGGATGAACCGTCTGCTGGTTGCCGGCGGCTCGCTGCACGGCGTCCTGTGGGGTGCGTGGGCCAAACGCAACGTGGAACGCAACGCGGCGAACATGCGCCGACTGTTCGACTGGTACGACCGCGGGGCGTTGCGCCCGCACGTGAGCGAGACCTACCCGCTGACCGACGCGTCCGCGGCGCTCGACGTCGTCATGGCCCGCCGCGCCCGCGGCAAGGTCGTCCTGACGAGCAAGTGACCCGACGGCACGCACTGTACGAGAGGAACCGATCGTGGATCTGTCACCCAGCCCGGAAGCCCGGGACATCATCAAGCGCCTCGAGGCGTTCATGGACGAGTACGTCTACCCCGCCGAAGCGGTGTACGCGGAGCAGCGCGAGGATGCGGGCGCGCGCAGCCACGAGTTGCCACCGGTGGTCGAGGATCTCAAGGTCGAGGCGCGCCGCCAGGGCATGTGGAACCTCTTCCTGCCTGCACTCTCGGGGCTCAGCCACCTCGACTACGCGCACATCGCCGAGGTGACCGGCCGCTCGCCCTACATCGCGCCGGAGGCGCTGAACTGCTCCGCGCCGTCCACCGGCAACATGGAGATCCTCCACATGTTCGGCACACCCGAGCAGAAGAAGCGGTGGCTGGAACCGCTCCTGGATGGCCGCATCCGCTCGGGCTTCTCGATGACCGAACCGGACGTGGCCTCGTCGGATGCCCGAAACATCTCCACCTCGATCGTCCGGGACGGCGACGAGTACGTGATCAACGGGCGCAAGTGGTGGACCACCGGCGCCGGCGATCCACGCTGCGAGATCCTCGTCTTGATGGGCAAGACCGATCCGGCTGCGGCAGCGCACCGTCAGCAGTCGATGATTCTCGTTCCGGTCGAGACGCCCGGCGTCGAGATCGTCCGCTCGCTGCCGATCTTCGGCTACTACGACCAGCAGGGGCACTGCGAGATCACGTTCACCGACGTTCGCGTGCCGGTCACGAACATGCTGGCCGGTGAGGGCGAGGGATTTGCGATTGCGCAGGCCCGCCTCGGCCCGGGTCGGATCCATCACGCCATGCGCTGCATCGGTATGGCCGAACGTGGGCTCGAGCTGATGGTGCGGCGAGCGATGTCCCGCAACGCCTTCGGAGGAGCGATCGCCGAACAGGGAGTTGTTCGCACCTGGATCGCGGAGTCCCGAATGGAGATCGAGCAGGCCCGCCTGCTGGTCCTCAAGACCGCATGGATGATCGACCAGGTTGGGGCCAAGGACGCGCAGATCGAGATCGCGGCCGTCAAGGTGGTCGGCCCGCGAGTGGCCAGGTCGGTGCTCAACCGGGCGATTCAGTGCCACGGCGGGGGAGGGGTCACGGATGACTTCCCGATCGCACGGATGTGGGCGAGTGCCCGGATCCTCGGGATCGCGGACGGCCCCGACGAGGTGCACATCCGCAGCGTCGCTCGACACGAGCTCCGCAAGTACCGTGACCTGTAGCGATTTCAATCGGTGAAGGGACGTTCGAACATGGAGTATCGCCAACTGGGTCGCAGTGGCCTGACCGTCTCCGCTCTGGGACTGGGCTGCAACAACTTCGGTATGCGGATCGATCAGGAGCAGTCTTCGGCAGTGGTGCAACGTGCCCTCGACTCGGGGATCACGTTCTTCGACACCGCGCAGATGTACGGAAAGGGCACGTCGGAGCGGTATCTCGGAGCCGCGCTCGGAAAGCGGCGGCACGAGGTGGTCGTCGCGACGAAGTTCGGCGCACCGATCGCGGACGGGCCCGACCGGGCCACCGGGTCGCGTCGAAATGTCATTCGCGAGTGCGAGGACAGTCTCCGGAGGCTGGACACCGACTACATCGACCTCTACTACCAGCACTATCCGGACTCTCGAACTCCGATCGAGGAGACACTGACGGCGCTCGACGATCTCGTCCGTCAGGGCAAGGTGCGCTACATCGCATCGTCGAATGTCGCCGGATGGCAGATTGCGGATGCCGAACATCTGGCCTCCAACCTCGGGACCGAGCGATTCGTGGGCACCCAGGTCGAATGGAGCCTGCTGAAGCGGGCCGCGGAGACCGAGATCGTCCCCGCCTGCCGACGCTTCGGGATGGGGGTCGTCCCCTACTTTCCGCTCGCATCCGGCCTGCTCACCGGGAAATACTCCTCCGGTACGCCATTTCCGGCCGGATCACGCCTGGAAACCGTGCCGTCCCTGGCGGCGGATGCGACCGCCGAGAACTTCGCGACGATCGATCGGCTCGATGCCGTCGCGAAGGACCGCGGCCACTCGATCCTGGAACTGGCCATCTGCTGGTTGCTCGCGCAGGACGAGGTTTCCTCGGTACTGACCGGTGCCACCTCCCCCGAGCAGGTGGCGCAGAACGTCGCCGCGTCAGCGTGGCGGCTGGAACCCGAAGCGATCGCGGCAGTTGCCGAGGTGTTGGGGTGACCGGGATGCTCGGCCTGGATTCGTAGGTTCGACGCGGCCCGCGAGGGCCCGGGGTTCGACTCTCGGCGCTACACGAATGAGGTGAGCATGATGATGACGAACAGCGATGTGGCACAGTCCATCGTCCCCGGGACCTTCGCGGCCGTGCCCGAACTGTACGAGGAACTGTCGGTCGACGAGGTCGTACGCGCGTGGGCGCGGCAGATTCCCGGCGGGCCGGCGTTCATCACGACGACGAGGGCGACGACGTGGCGGGAGTACGACCGACTTGCCGATGCCATCGCGAGGGAGCTTCGGGCAACCGGAGGTGAACCGCCTTCGCCGGTGGCGCTGCTGCTGCCCGACACCGCGGGCGTGCACGCCGCGCTGTGCGGGTGCCACCGCGCCGGACGTGTCGCCGCGGCCGTCGGCGCGCGGTCCGGGGTGCGGGAGATCGCCCACATCATGAGCCGTGCAGGTGCCGCGGTACTGGTGACCGCGCCGTCTATTCGTGGACGGTCCTGGTGTGACCTGGTCGACCAACTGCGTGCGCGGGGGGTGTCCCCGGCGGACGTCGTGGTGGTCGACGAGGAAGCCGGTACCGCCACTCGGCATCGGCTCGGCGTGGCACCCACCGGGGCGGTGCCGTCCGGTAGGCGGTTCACGACGTCCGAGGTGACGATCCTGAACTCGACATCGGGCACGACTGGCCTACCGAAGGTCGTGGCCCACAACGAGCGCAAATGGGCGGAGTTCTCGCTCGTGGCCGCACTCGGTGGCCGGATCGGTCCGGACGACGTCGTCTGCTCCGTCGTCCCGGCGCCGTTCGGCTTCGGGCTGTGGTCGGCGCACTTCCTGCCCGCGCTTCTCGGTATCCCGGTCGTGGTGACCTCGAGGTTCGACGTCGAGGAGACGGCCATGATGATCGAGCGCGAGCGGGTGACCGTACTGTGTTGTGTCAGTACGCAGTTCAAGATGCTGCTGCGATCGCGTGCGGTACGCCGGCATGATCTGTCGAGTCTCCGCGTGCTGTACACCGGCGGTGAGCCCGTTCCCTACGGGGATGCCCGCACATTCGAGGAGCGGACGGGTGCGAGCGTCCTGCAGTTCTACGGATCGAACGAGGCGGGTGCGGTGAGCCGCACGACGCTGGACGACGACGAGGAGACCCGGCTGCGCACATGCGGTCACGTCCTCGAATCGATGAATGTCCGCGTGCTCGACGACTCCGGTGCCGACTGCACGGGCCGGCTCCGTCGTGGGCAGCCGGCCGTGCGGGGTCCGCTGGTGTCCGCCGGGTACTGGGAGGATTCGACCGCGAATGCCGAGCTGTACACCGAGGACGGCTGGATGAAGCTCGGGGACGTGGTGGAGATCGACGATGCGGGTCGGGTGCGTGTGGTCGGGCGTAAGGCCGATTTCGTCATCCGGGGTGGCAAGAACATCTCGATCGTCGAGATCGAGGGCCTCGTTCGTGGCCACGAGTCGGTGTCGGACGTGGCCGTTGTGGGGGTTCCCGATGACCTTTTCGGTGAACGTGTGTGCGCCGTGGTCGTTCTCGCGGACGATTGTCGACTTGACACCGAATCTCTTGCGAACTGGCTGCGGTCGTCCGGGGTGACGGCCGAGTATCTGCCGGAGTACCTCGTCACCGTCGACCAGCTCGCCGTGGGTCCCGGTGGCAAGACGGATCGTCGGGCTGCGCACGCCGCTGCGGTGGCGTTGCTCGGCCGCTCGGTATCGGTGGGGCCCTCGGGGGGCTCGTAGATCGGATCCTTCCCGAAGCCACTGCGCGACAACCATGTTCCGCTGTACATCGGCGGACACAGCAAGGCCGCTGCACAGCGGACCGGGCGGCTCGGCGACTGTTTCCAGCCGTTCGGGTTCGGCGGCGACGACGACCCGTGCGACGGGGCGCTCGTCTTCGGTGCAAGCCTGCCGCGAATGGACGAGTCCAGGGTCGAGTGGGCGCACTCCCTCGGCTCCGGCCGGATCCCGCTGTCCGCGTCCCGGCACGCGGCCACGCTCGAGGCCGTCCTCGACGAGATGGCCGCCTGCTCGGAGCGCATGCACCGCGTCCGACGGCCCGGCGGGTCAGCGGGCGGTGCGGCGGGCGCGCCAGGCGGTGACGGCGGCCTCCGCGTCGACCTTGTGCACCGGCACCACCGGACCGCTCGGGGCCCGGAGGTGCTCGGCGATCCGCCGGTTCAGGTCGGCGACGAGATCGCGCACGGACTGTTCGGTGGGCAGGTCCGCGACGGTGTCGGCCAGGCGTTCGACCTCGCGGCGCAGCTGTAGTGACGGCGGCAGCAGCGCCTCGGTGGACAGGCCCTCCTCCCGCAGCTTGCGCTTGACCCACCACAGCTCGTCGGTGTCGTTGATGTGCGGCAGCGGTTTGCCTGCGCCCGCGAGGTTGTCGAACTCGCCGCGCTCCTGCGCGAGCCGGATCTGCCGTTCGACCCACGACTCGAACGGGACGTTCCACGGCTTGCGCTCGGTCATTGCCCCATTGTGCTCCCGGACGTCACCGGAGGGTCCCACCGCGTCGCCGGCCTGCGGGTGAGTCGGCCGTCCGCGGTGAACACGCACATCGCGTCCGGGGCCGCGGCGTGCGGAGGCCGGTGGGTGGCCCTCGGCGCGAGTCGCGTGAATCGGTCTGTTCGCCGAATCATCCAGTACCGCTGTTGATCTCGACGACGTCCAGCAGGTCGCCCGATCCCGGCCGGGCGCGACGATGTCACGACGCGTCCGCCCGGGAGTTCATGCCGACCGCGGTGACCGCTGCGAGGAGGCCGACGACCGCGGTCAGCCACCAGCCGCGCTGGAATGCGTCCGGGCTGCTGTCGCCTCCGAATGCCGCGATCAGGATGCTGACGCCGAGCACGGTGCCGATCTGCCGGCTCATGTTCACCACCGCGCTCCCAGTGGCGGAGCGGGCGGGCGGCAGGCCCGCGGTCGCCGACGACAGGATGGTCGGTAGCGCGAGCCCGACGCCCATCCCGCACACGACCCAGCCCGGCAGCAGTTGCGTCGCGTAGTCGCCGCTCACGTCGACCGAGACCAGGATCGTCACGGTCCCGACCACCCACAACAGGCACCCGATCGTGGTGACGACGCCGGCCCTCAACCGCCTGGACAGCACCTGTCCCGCCGCCGCGAAGAGCGGCACGATCAGCGGACCCGGCGCGACGGCCAGCCCGGTCGCGAGCGCCGAGTAGGCCCAGACCTGCTGCAGCCACAGGACGACCGCGAGCAGGCCCGCTGCGAAGGTCGCGCTGAAGGTGAGTGCGGCGGCGTTGGACCACGCGAAGCTGCGGACGCGGAAGAGATCGGGTTCGATCAGTGGTGTCCGATGCGTGCGGGTTCGTTGCACGAACCACGCGACCGCGGCTGCGGCGAGCGCGAACGCGACCAGCACCCGTGGATCCGACCAGCCCCAGTCCGGGGCCTGGACGAGGGCGAGGGACAGCGCTCCGCCGGCGATGGAGAGCAGGGCCGCGCCGAGCGGGTCGGGAAGCGGTTCCGAGGTGGCGCGCGCGTCGCGCGGGAGGATTCGGATCGCGGCGACGAGCAGTGCGACGCCGACCGGGAGGTTGATCAGGAAGGCCCAGCGCCACGACGCCTGCACGAGCAGTCCACCGACGACGGGACCGAGTGCGGCGGCCGCGGCACCCGACGCCGCCCAGATCCGTACCGCCGCGGCGCGTCGGGCCTCGGGGGCCGTCCCGATCAGCAGGCCCAGACTCGCCGGTGTCAGCGCCGCGGCGCCGGCGGCCTGCAGCAACCGGCAGGCGACCAGCCAGCCCAGTGACGGGCTCGCCGCGCAGGCGACGCTCGCCGCGGTGAAGACCGTCAGGCCGGTGACGAAGCCACGGGTGCGGCCGACCCGGTCGGCCCAGCGTCCGAGCGGGACGAGGAGGGCGGCGTAGACGATCGCGTACCCGTTCAGGACCCAGCTCAGTGCCCCGAGTGTGTGGCCGGGATAGCTGGCGGCGATGTCGGCGAACGCGACGTTGACAACGAACAGGTCCAGGGACGCCATGAAGGCCGACCCGGACAGAACGACGAGGAGGGGGGCGAATCGGTCCTGCCCGCGAAGCTGACTAGTTATCACCATAGCCAGGAAGCTAGACGCTGACTTTGACATTGGCAAGCCAGGGTAAGGTGGGGGCATGGAAGCGGCACGTCTCGAAGGATTTCTCGCCGACCGTGACGCCTGGCGCGCGACGCACTGCTCGATCGGCCGCGCGATGGGGGTGGTCGGCACCCGGTCGGCGATGTTGATCCTGCGCGAGGCCTATTACGGCACAACTCGATTCGACGACTTCGCGGAACGGGTCGGCATCACCGAGGCGGTGGCGTCGGCACGGCTGAAGGAGCTGACCGCGGAGGGATTGTTCGAGCGCTCGCCGTACAAGGAGCCGGGGCAGCGCACGCGATACGAGTACCTGCTCACGGAGAAGGGGCGCGACCTGCTGCCTGCGGTGCTGGCGCTGATGCAATGGGGAGACAAGTATCTCCACGGCGGTCGCGGCGGACCGATCGGGATGCGGGACGACCTCACCGGGGAACCCGTCCGTGTCGAGGTGCGCAGCGCGTCCGGCCGCGAGGTGCCGCTCGGTGAGTTGCGGCTGACGCCCAACGTCAGCGAGGAGGCGGCGCGGCGCTCGCTGCGGCGCTAGGCGTCTTCGCCGCGTCCCGACCCGGGGCGCCCGTCAGGTGTGCTCGGAGACGAGCACGGCGCGGGTGCCGGGTTCGAGAGCCTGGAAGACGTGCGCGATGTCGCCCGGATAGGCGATGTAGTCGCCCGGCCCGAGTTCGACCGGGTCCTCGCGCAGGCCGACGAGGGCGCGTCCGGCGCTGACGATGACGTGCTCGACGGTGCCGGGCAGGTGCGGCTCGGATTCGCGTGGCGGGCCGGGTTCGACGTCGAGGCGGTAGATGTCGCGGCGCGCGTTCGGTGGGCAGGACGCGACCAGGGTGACCTGGTAGTCGGTGCGCTCGGAGTACAGGACCGGCCCCTCGTCGGCCCGGATCACCTGGACGCGCGGTCGCGGGGGGTCGACCAGCTGGGCGAACTGGATGTCGAGCGCAACGCTGAGCGCCCACAGCGTCTCCACGCTGGGGTTGCCGGTGCCGGCCTCGAGCTGCGACAGCGTCGACTTCGCGATGCCGGCCCGCCGCGCCACCTCGGTCAGCGACAGGCCCGCCCGCTCCCGCTCGCGGCGCAGCGAGGCCGCGATGACGTCCAAGGGCGCTTTCCCGTCCGATGCCATTCGTTCATCATATCGGTACTGGCGTTCGACTTGACGAACGACGACCGGGCGTTCACTATAACGATCATGCGTTCGACATGGCGAACCCTCGATCGGGGGCTGCGGAGGGACATCGCGCTGGTGTGCCTCGCCGACGGCCTCGTCGGCGTCTCCTACGGCGCGATCGCGGTCGGTCTCGGGTTCGCGCCGTGGGTGCCGGTGCTGATGTCCGTCGTCGTGCTCGCCGGCGCGTCCGAGTTCCTGTTCGTCGGCATCGTCGCCACCGGTGGCAGCCTGCTCGCCGCGCTGATCGGCGGACTCCTGGTCAACGCCCGGCACCTCCCGTTCGGCCTCGCCCTCGGCGGCGTCGCCGGCCGGGGCTGGCGGCGCATTCTCGGCAGTCACCTGCTCAACGACGAGAGCGCCGTGTTCGCGCTGGGGCAGTCGGACCCGGCGCGCAAGCGCGCGGCGTTCTGGTTGTGCGGCATCGGGATCGGGCTCTGCTGGCCCCTCGGCGCGTTGATCGGCGCGTCCGCGGGCGCCTTCCTCGACGACATCGACGCGTTCGGCCTCGACGCGATGTTCCCGACGGTGCTTCTGGCCCTGGTGTTTCCGGCCCTGCGCGACCGCGCGACCGCCTGGGTCGCGATCCTCGGCGCCGTGCTCGCCGTCGCCGTCACCCCGATCCTGCCGACCGGGATCCCGGTGCTGCTGTCCCTGGTCGCCCTGGTCGCGCTGATCTGGGTCGCACCCCACGCGAAGCCCGAGTCCACGGCGGACGCCGAACCGGTACCGGCGGTCGCCTCGTGAGCGCGTCACTGCCGCTCGTGATCGCGGTGCTGGTGCTCGGCGTCGGCACCTTCGCGTTCCGGTTCGCCGGACCGGCGCTGCGCTCGCGCGGCATCGTCCCGGACCGGCTCGAGACCGTGCTGGCCACCGGCGCCGTCGTCCTGCTCGTCGCGGTCGCGGCGACGGGCGCCCTCACCGAGGCCGGGGGAGCGGCGGGCGTGGCCCGGCCCGCCGGCGTGCTCGTCGGCGGCATCCTGGCGTGGCGGAAGGCGCCGTTCGTGGTGTGCATCCTCGCCGCCGCCGCGACCGCCGCGATCCTGCGCCTGCTCGGGGTGCCCTGACCATCCCCGCGAGGTCCCCCGACGTGACGTCGGGGAACCCGGGACGAGTCAGGGGACGGTGACGGCCCGGTCCTCGGCGAAGTCGACGGCCAGTTCCCGGCGGGCGATCAGCCACCGCCCGTCCACCCGGCGGTAGGTGTCCCGGTACCGGATCGCGATCGCGTTGTCGCGGAGGCCGCCGTCGCGACCCCGGTACAGGTGGTGGGCGAGGCAGTACACCCGCCCGGTCGCGGTGTCGCCGTCGACGTCGACGACCCGCTGGTGCACCGCGTGGTGGGTCGCGTGCAGGTGTGCCGTGCCGCCCAGCACGACCTCGATGATCGCGTCGGCGCCGACCGTCACCACCTCACCGGCCCCGCGGGTCAGCGCGGGCGGCTGCACGAACTCGGCGTCGCCGGTGAACAGGGCGGTCAGGGCCGCTGCGTCGCGGTCGTCCACCGCGACCGCGTACCGGCCGGCCAGATCCGAAGGACCGTCACTCATGTGCACGAGTATGCGGCGTCGGCGCCGCGGTCCCACCCCTGCACCCACTGACCGGGAACGTGGGTTCCTCTCCGTCGGCCGGTGCCATAGCGTCGACCGCAAAGCTGAACAGTTCGCAGGGAGGGCCAGTGCCGACACCAGTGCGCGCCGGCCGGGCGTCCGCCTCCGTCCGACTCGTCGTTCTCGCGCTGGCGTCGTGCGGTATCGCGGTGTCGTTGATGCAGACCATCGTCGTGCCCCTGCTGCCCGAATTCCCGCACCTGCTGCACACCACCGCAGGCGGCGCCGCGTGGCTGGTCACCGCGAACCTGATCGCGGGGGCCGTTTGCGCCCCGGTGCTCGGCCGACTCGGCGACATGTACGGCAAGCGCCGCCTCCTGCTCGTCGCATTGGCGATGATGGTGGTCGGCAGCGTGCTCGGCACCGTCTCGAACCAGTTCACGGTGATCCTCGTGGCGCGCGCCCTGCAGGGCGCGGCGATGGGCGTGGTGCCGCTGGGCATCAGCATCATGCGTGACGAACTGCCCGACGACCGGGTCGGTGGCGGCATCGCGCTGATGAGCTCGACCCTCGGGGCCGGGGGTGCGATCGGACTGCCCCTGACCGGGGTCGTCGCCGAGAACCTGAGCTGGCACTGGCTCTTCGGAGGTGCCGCCGCGCTCGGGCTGGTCGAGATGATCGCGATCTGGTGGGTCGTCCCCGAATCCCCGGTCCGTTCCGGCGGCCGCTTCGACGTCGTCGGCGCACTCGGGCTGTCCGCGGCCCTGGTGTGCCTGCTGCTCGCCATCACCCAGGGCAACGGCTGGGGCTGGGTGAGTGCCCCCGTGCTCGGGCTGTTCGCCGGGGCGGCGCTGCTGTTCCTGGCCTGGGGCTGCTACGAATTGCGGCTCGCCCCACCGGGGCACCCGGACCCGGACCGGCAACCGCTGGTGGACCTGCGGGTCTCGGCGCGCCGGCAGGTCCTGCTGACGAACATCGCGTCCGTTCTCGTCGGGTTCGCGATGTTCACCTCGTTCATGGTCAGCGCGCAGATCTTCCAGGCGCCGGACGCCACCGGGTACGGATTCGGAATGTCGCTGACCCTCAGCGGCATCGCGCTGCTGCCCGGCGGTCTGATGATGATCGCGTTCGCCCCGGTGACCGCCCAGCTGTCCCGCCGCCGCGGACCACGGGTCGCCTTCCTGGTCGGTGCCGTGATCCTGATGGTCGCCAACCTCGTCCGGACGGTCTCGCCGCACCTGCTGATCGTCATCGTCGTCGCCACCATGGTGACCTCGATCGGGGCCGCACTCGCCTACGGCTCGATCCCCGCGCTCATCATGCGCGCCGTCCCGGTGTCGGAGACAGCGGCCGCGAACAGCCTCAACGCGCTCGCCCGGTCGCTGGGCACCTCCACGTGCAGCGCTGTCGTCGCCGCCGTCACCACCGCCTCGGTGATGCACGTCGCCGGTGTCGAGTTCCCGACCGCAGGCGCCTACTCCACGGTGTTCGCCATCGCCGCGGCCGCCGCCCTGCTCGCGATCGTCGTCGGCGTCTTCGTGCCCCGCGATCCCGAGACCGAGAACCTACCGCTCAGTGAGACGGAGGAGGACCGGATCCGGATCTCGCCGTAGCGTCCGAATCTCGCGGGGACGCGAGGAATGGGAGAGCAACGATGGAGTTGAGGGAGTCGAGTGCGCAGCTCGAGCTGCGGCGGGAACTGCGCGCGTACTTCGCGAGCCTGCTGCCGGAGGCGAAGCGGCGGGCGGCCGGCGAGCAGGGTGTCGGCGGCGAGTACTTCCGGGAGGTCGTCAGCCTGCTCGGGAAGGACGGCTGGCTCGGGATCGGCTGGCCCACCGAGTACGGCGGACAGGGCCGGTCCATCGAGGAACAGTTCGTGTTCTTCGACGAGGTGCAGCGCGCCGGACTGCCGTTCCCGTTCGTCACGGTCAACACCGTCGGGCCGACGCTGATGAAGTACGGCACCGAGGAGCAGAAGGCCCGGTTCCTGCCGGGCATCCTGTCCGGTGACATCGTCTTCGCGATCGGCTACACCGAACCGGAGGCCGGCACCGACCTCGCCTCGCTGAAGACCCGCGCGGTCCGCGACGGCGACGACTGGGTGGTCGACGGCAACAAGATCTTCACCTCCGGCGCCAACACCGCCGACTACGTGTGGCTCGCGTGCCGCACCGATCCGGAGGCGCCGAAGCACAAGGGAATCTCGATCCTGGTGGTCCCCACCGACGATCAGGGATTCTCGTGGTCGCCGATCAACACGGTCGGCGGCCTGATGGTCACCTCGACGTACTACAGCGGCATCCGGGTGCCGCAGGAGAACGTGATCGGCGAGGTCAACGGCGGCTGGCAGCTGATCGCCGCGCAGCTCAACCACGAGCGCATCGGCCTCGCCGCGATCGGTGGCCGCACCTACGGCCTGTGGCACCAGGTCCTGGACTGGGCCAAGGAGAACGGTGCGATCGAGATCCCCTGGGTGCAGCAGGAGTTCGCGCGCACCCACGCGAAGCTCGAGGCGATGCGGCTGCTGAACTGGAAGATGACCGCCGCGGTCGCCGCGGACACGCTGTCCGGCGCCGACGCCGGCGCGACGAAGGCGTACGGCACCGAGACCCACATCGACGTCTACCGGACGCTGCTCGGGATCCTCGGTGCCGCCGGCCGGATCCGCCCCGAGTCGCCCGGCGCGCTGCTGGCCGGTCAGATCGAGCAGATCTCCCGGCAGGGCATGGTCAACACGTTCGGCGGCGGCGTCAACGAGGTCCTGCGCGACATGGTCGCCACGATGGGGCTCGGTCTGGTGCGGGAGAAGAGGGTCAAGTGAGCGAATTCCTCACCAAGCTCAAGGCATTCGAGGGTCAGATCCTGACCCCCACCGTGTGGGGTCCGGACGAGGTGAACACCCCGATGATCCGCCACTGGGTCGAGACGATGGGCGACACCAGCCCGATCTACCTCGACGACGACGCGGCCCGGGCGACCGGCCGGGACGGCGCCGTCGCGCCCGCGCTGATGGCGCAGGTGTGGACCATGCGCACCTTCAACGACAAGATGGCGAACAACGATCCGTCCCAGGTGTGGACCGATCTGATCGCCACGCTCGACGACGAGGGCTTCACGTCCGTCGTCGCGACCGACTCGGACTTCGAGTTCTTCGTGGAACTGCGCCCCGGCGATCGGGTTTCGCTCACCGAGGTGATCGAGGACATCTCCGAGGAGAAGAAGACCGGCCTCGGGGTCGGGCACTTCGTGACCACGCTCAAGACCTACCGCAACGCAGACCACGAGGTCGTCGCCACCCAGCGCTGGCGCACGCTGCGCTTCAAGCCGAAGGGCAGCGAGAAGGCTGCCGAGAAGCCGGTGGGTCCGATCCCGGGCCTGCGTCCACGCCCGGCGCTCAACGCCGACAACGCCTTCTGGTTCGAGGCCGCGAAGGAACACCGCCTGGTGATCCAGCGGTGCACCGCCTGCGGCACGCTGCGGCACCCCACCGGGCCGATGTGCGGCGAGTGCCAGTCGCTCGACTGGGACACCGTCGACGCCTCGGGCCGCGGCACCGTCTACAGCTTCGTCGTCAACCACCATCCGCAGATTCCCGGATTCGAGTACCCGCTCATCGTCGCGACGATCGAACTCGAAGAGGGCACCCGACTGATCACGAACATGACCGGCATCGCGCCGGACGAGGTCGAGATCGACATGCCGGTGGAACTGGACTGGATCGACGCCGACCCGGACCTGACGCTGCCCGCGTTCCGGCCGGCCGCACGGGAGGACTCGTAATGGACTTCAACTACAGCGAAGAGCAGGAAGCGATTCGCGCGCTCGCCGACGAGGTCTTCACCAGCAAGGCCGGCATCGACCGGGTCAAGCAGGTCGAACTGAGCGACGAGCGCATCGACCGCGACCTGTGGCGGGAACTGGCCAACACCGGCCTGCTCGGTATCGCGCTGCCCGAGGACCTCGGCGGCGGCGGGCTCGGCCTCGCCGAGCTGTACGTGCTGCTCGAGCAGCAGGGCCGCCACGTCGCGCCGGTGCCGATCTGGCAGTCCACGCTCGCCGCTCTCGTGATCGCCGAGTTCGGCACCGACGCCCAGCGCACCGCGCTGGTCCCCGGCGTCGCCGAGGGCAGCAGCTTCCTCACGATCGGACTCGAGGAGTTCGGCCCGTACGTCGACGGCGACCCACAGACGACGGCCACCGAGACCGGTGGCCAGTGGACCCTGACCGGCGCGAAGGCCGTCGTCCCGATCACCCACGTCGCGGACCGCGCGATCGTCTCGGCCACCACGCCGACCGGTGCGGCACTGTTCGTCGTCGACCTTCGCGCCGCGGGCGTCTCGGTGGAGCAGACCCAGTCCACGAACTGGGTGATCTGCGGCAACGTCACCCTCGATGCCGCCCCCGCGGAACTGCTCGGCCCCGCCGACGGCACCTCGGCGCAGTGGCTGCTCGATCGGGTCGAGCTCGCGCAGGCCGCGCTCGCGCTCGGCGTCGGCTCGGGCGCCGTGCAGCAGGCCGTCACGTATCTCAACGGCCGGCACCAGTTCGGGCGCCCGCTCGCGACGTTCCAGGCGGTCGGGCACCAGCTGGCCGACTGCTACATCGACCTGCAGGCGATGAGCGTGACCCTCTGGCAGGCCACACAGAACCTCGTCGACGGCACGGATCCCGGCACGTCGGTCCTCGTCGCGAAGTGGTGGGCCACCGACGGCGGCCAGCGCATCGTGCACCGCACCACGCACCTCCACGGCGGTATGGGCGTCGACACCGACTACCCCGTGCACCGGCACCTGTTGTGGGGCAAGCAGATCGGTGCCACCCTCGGCGGTTCCGCTTCCGACCTCGCGCGTCTCGGCGCGCAGCTCGCCGCCGGTGTCGAGGTGGTCGGATGACCACCACGATCGAGCTGACGGGCCGCAACTACGACGACATCGCGGTCGGCGAGGCGCTCCCCGAACTGGCGATCCCGCTGACCCGCACCCTGATCGTGTCCACCGCGATCGCCACGCGCGACTTCCAGGACGTGCACCACGACCCCGAGCTGGCGCGTGAGCGCGGCTCGAAGGACGTGTTCATGAACATCCTCACCAGCAACGGGCTGGCGGGCCGGTTCGTGACGGACTGGGCCGGACCCTTCGCGACGGTCCGCCGCGTCAAGATCCGCCTCGGTGCCCCGAACTACCCGGGCGACACGATGACGATGACCGGTGAGGTCGTCGCCAAGGAGAACGGTCTGGTCGAGGTGAAGGTCGTGGGCGCGAACAGCCTCGGCAACCACCTGTCCGGCACCGTCACCGTCGCCTACCCCGCCGCAACCGAAGGGAAGGACGCCTGATGGCCGTCAGCCCGCTCTCGGGTGCCGCCGCGATCGTCGGCATCGGCGCCACCGAGTTCTCGAAGAGGTCCGGTCGTTCCGAGCTGCAGCTCGCGTGTGAGGCCGTCACCGCGGCCCTGGCCGATGCCGGCATCGACCCGTCGGAGGTCGACGGCCTGACCACGTTCACGATGGAGACAAACGGCGAGATCCTCGTCGCGCGCAACTGCGGCCTGGGGGAGCTGAAGTTCTTCTCCCGGATCGGCTATGGCGGCGGCGCGGCGTGCGCGTCGGTGCAGCAGGCGGCGATGGCGGTCGCGACCGGCGTCGCCGACGTCGTGGTGGTCTACCGCGCGTTCAACGAACGCTCCGGTATGCGTTTCGGTCTGGGGCAGCACGACCGGCCGATGGACTCGACCGCAGATCGCGCAGCGTATGCGTGGTTGACGCCGCAGGGATTGGCGACTCCCGCCCAGTGGGTCGCGATGTTCGCCCGGCGATACATGTACCAGTACGGTGCGACGAGTGAGGATTTCGGCCGGGTCGCTGTCGTGGCACGCAAGCATGCCGCGAACAACCCCGCCGCGTGGTTCCACGGCAAGCCCATCACGCTCGAGGACCACCAGAACTCACGGTGGATCGCCGAGCCGCTGCACCTGCTCGACTGCTGCCAGGAGACCGACGGCGGCCAGGCCCTCGTCGTCGTCTCGGCCGAGCGTGCCAGGGACCTGCGCCACACGCCCGCGATCGTCAAGGGCGCCGCGCAGGGTTCGGGCAAGGACCAGCACATGATGACGAGCTACTACCGCCCCGACATCACCGGCATTCCGGAGATGGGTCTGGTCGGCCGCCAGCTCTACGGCCAGGCCGGCCTGACGCCGGACGACATCGACGCCGCGATCCTCTACGACCACTTCACTCCTCTGGTGCTCCCGCAGCTCGAGGAACTCGGCTTCTGCCGCCCCGGCGAGGCCAAGGACTTCATCCGCGAGGGCAATCTGGAGATCGGTGGACGGCTGCCGAGCAACACGCACGGTGGCCAGGTGGGTGAGGCGTACCTGCACGGCGTCAACGGCATCGCCGAGGCGGTCCGGTTGCTGCGGGGCACGTCCACCAACCAGCCCGAGGGTGTCGAGAACGTGCTCGTCACGGCGGGAACCGCGGTTCCCACGAGCGGCCTGATTCTCGGCGCCGCCTGACCCGTATTACCTGGAAGGACCGAAGAATGACGGCAGTGGAGCAGAAGCCGGCCGGCGCGTGGCGTGGGGTCGACCTCGGCACCCGTACGGTGAGCTACGACGAGCGCGACGCGATCCTGTACGCGCTCGCCGTGGGTGCGCAGGCCACCGATCTGGACCTCGTGATGGAGGACCGGCTGCGGGTGCTGCCGACGTTCGCACTCACCCTCGCGCAGTGGGCACCCGACGAACTGGGCTCGCGCGGTGCGTTCGACACCAAGACCGCCCTGCACGGCTCGCAGGAACTGACCGTGCTCGCGCCGCTCCCGCCGTCCGGTGAGGTGACGCTGTCGGCCCGCGTCGGCGAGGTGTGGGACAAGGGCGCCGCGGCGGTGTTCGAGGTCGTCGTCGAGAGCGAGTACTTCGTCGCCACCTGGTCGCTGTTCGCGCCCGGTGCAGGCGGATTCGGCGGCGAGCGTGGCCCCGCCAAGCCCGCGGGCCCGGTCGGAGACCCCGACCTGAGCGCGGAACTGGTCACCGCCGCGAACCAGACGGCGCTGTACCGCCTGCTCGGCGACATGCACCACATCCACATCGACCCCGCGGCCGCCGAGCGGATCGGGCAGCCGCGCCCGATCATGCACGGGCTGTGCACCCTGGCGGCGAGCTCGCTGCCGCTGGCCCGCGCACTCGGCGTGCACCCGGCGAACCTCACCCAGCTGTCGGGACGCTTTGCGGCCCCGGCATTCCCGGGCGATCGCCTGCCGATCAGCGGTTGGCGCGGCGCGGACGGCGTCGACTTCACGGTCGGCGGCGCGATCGTCGGCGCGCACGCGCGGTTCTCGGAGTAGACGATGGCCCTGACCAATCCCGCCGACTTCACCGGCAAGGCGGTCCTGATCACCGGCGGCACCAAGGGAATCGGCCGTGTCGTCGCCGAAACGTTTCTCGCCGCCGGTGCCGACGTCACCGTCTGCGCGCGGACCGAGCCCGACACCCCGATCGACGGTGACGGCCGGCGCGCCCACTTCCTGCCGGTCGACGTCCGCGACGCCGACGCGGTCAAGGCGATGGTCGACGCCGCGCACACGCAGATGGGTCGACTCGACGTACTGGTCAACAACGCCGGCGGTTCCCCGGACGCGGACGCCGCGACGGTGTCCACCCGGTTCGTCGACAGGATCGTCGCACTGAACCTGTTGGCGCCGTTCTACGTTGCGCAGGCGGCGAACGCGGTCATGCAGCAGCAGGACGGTGGCGGGTCGATCGTCAACATCGGTTCGGTGTCGGCACACGACCCGCAGCCGGGCACCGCCGCCTACTCGGCGGCCAAGGCCGGACTGCTGATGCTCACCAAGGCGCTCGCCCTCGAGTGGGCGCCGAAGGTGCGCGTCAACCACATCACCACCGGACTGATCCGCACCGAGGCCGCGGCGTCGGTGTACGGCGAGGACGGCGGAGCGGCCGTCACCCGCACGCTGCCGATCGGCCGGATGGCGGTGCCGTCGGACATCGCCGGCGCCTGCCTGTTCCTCGGCGGCCCGCTGTCCTCGTACGTCAACGGTGCCGACATTGCGGTCCACGGCGGCGGCGAGTACCCTGCCCGCTACCTCGCCACCCACCCCGAAATCGGCTGATCCACTTCACGATCGGAGCATGAACATGGGAACCCTGGACGGGAAGGTCGCGCTGGTCACCGGCGCAGGCCAGGGCATCGGGCGGGGCATCTCGCTGGCCCTGGCGAAGGAGGGTGTCGCGGTCGCGGTCGCCGGCCGCACCGAGTCCAAGCTGCACAAGACCGTCGCCGAGATCGAGGAGATCGGCGGCCGGGCGATCCCCGTGCGGTGCGACGTCTCGGTCGCCGAGGACATCGAGGCGGCGGTGGCAACCACCGTCGAACGGCTCGGCGGCGTCGACATCATGGTGAACAACGCCAACGACTCCAAGCCCGGCACGCTGCTCGACGTCGACGACGCCGACTTCGAGCGGGGGTTCGCGACCGGTCCGCTGGCGACGCTGCGGTTCATGCGGGCCTGCCACCCCCACATGGTCGCCCGCGGCGGCGGCTCGATCATCAACCTGGTGACCTCCGCGGCGGTGCGGTGGGACGCCAGCAACTACGGCGTCTACGGCTCCATCAAGGAGGGCATCCGGGTACTCACCCGGGCCGCCGCCGCCGAATGGGGTCGCGACGGGATCCGCGTGAACAACGTTGCCCCGCACGCGATGACCCCCGCGTTGCAGTGGTGGATGGACAAGAACCCGGAGGAGGCCGCCGCCTTCGTCGCCGGCATCCCCCTCGGCCGCGTCGGCGACCCCGAGGCCGACATCGGCCGCGCGGTCGTGTTCCTGTGCTCCGAGGACGCGCGCTACCTCACCGGCGCCACCGTCCCCCTGGACGGCGGCCAGTCCCGCTGGGGTTAGTTCCCTTGCGCCCGTGCGTGATCGACCGGACCGGTCGGACGTCACGCCCGGGCGGGAACCACCCAGGTCCGGTCGCCGGCGCACCGCCGCCGACGGCCGGACCATCGGGTCACATCTGCTCGATCACCGCCTGCCCGGCCGGGGTGCGCAGCGCCTTCGACGTCTCCACGCCCGAGTTCGGGTTCAGCTTGTCGACCGTGCGGAACTGGAAACGCGCCTCGGTCGCGTCGACCTCGAGGACGCCGTAGCCGTGGCTGACCATGTCGGCGTGCTTGACGTGCGGATTCTTGTCCCGCCGGTTGGCTTCCTCGGCCCGTGCCGCGCCGGTGTTGTCGCTGCTGCTGGTGTAGCCGCCGTCCGCGGTGTTGGCGGACGTGACGGACGGAACGACGAACTCGACGCCCGCGCGCGCGGTGCCCGGCGCGTTCACCTGCGCGCCGCTCGGGGTGCCCGGCGCGAATCCGGTGTCCCACAGCTCACCCGCCCACCCGTCGTGGTCGTCGCCGGTCACCAGCACCAGGTTGTCGACCGACCGGGCCGCGGTCGAGAGGATCTCGGCCCGCTCGGCGCCGTAGCCGTCCCAGGTGTCCATGTAGGCGCGGGTGCCGTCACCCGCCACCACCATGCCCATCATCATGTTGGCGTTCGCGACCACCTTCCAGCGCGCGTCCGAGCCGGTCAGTCCGTCGAGCAGCCACCGCTTCTGCGTCGCCCCCAGCATCGTCCGGCCGGTCGCGTCGGCCTCCGCGCAGACGATGTGGTCCAGTGAGTCGCCGCACGCCTGTCGATCGCGGTACTGCCGGGTGTCCGGCGCGAACAGCTCCACCGTCCGGCCCACCCGCAGCGAGCGGTACGTCCGGGTCGGGTCGCCGGCGAACCGGGGCACCGGCATGTGCTCGAACCACGACTGCCAGGCCCACTGCTTCTTCTGCTGGAACCCGATCGCTCCCTCGATCGGTGAGATCACCGGGAACGTCCACCCGTCCTTGCTGTAGTTGTTGCGGAACTCGTGGTCGTCCCAGATCGGAATGAAGGCGTGCTGGCTGTGCATCGACCGCAGGTCCGCGTCGCTGCGGTACTGGCGGTACTTGTCGCGCATGGCGTCGATCGTCTGCGGGAACGCGTTGGTCTCCACGCCGCGCACACCCGGCTTGGTGAACTCGTACACGTAGTCGCCCAGGCACACGACGAAGTCGAGGTCCTCCGCGGCGAGATGCCGGTGTGCCGCGTAGTAGCCCTCCTCGAACCCCTGGCAGGTGAACCAGCCGATGCGGACCGGTTCGTTGGAGTCGGCCGGCCGCAGCGTCCGGAACCGGCCGACCGGCGACTCGCCCCCGTTGCCCCGGAACTGGTAGTAGTACGTCTCTCCGGGAGCCAGGCCGTTCACGTCGAAGTGCACCGTGCCGTCCGCGTCGTCCCGGACCTGCACCCGCTCGGCGAGCACCGGGCCGGACAGGTCCTCGCGGGTGGACACGATCAACGCCAGTTCCCCGCCGGCGGCGCTGCTCCCGGCGCTGCCGGTTCCGGCGCTACCCGCGCCGATGCTGCCACTGCCCGCGCTGCCCGTGCCTGCCGCCGCACCGACCCGCGTCCACAACGTGGCGCCGTCGGTGCGGGGCACCCCGGCCATGACACCGTTGCCGAACTCCGGGTTGCGGATCAGGCCGGCCCCGGCGTCCGGCGCCTGGCGCAGGACCGGGGTGGCGTGCGCGACGGTGGGCAGCAGGGTGGCGCCGCCGAGAGCGGAGAGGCCGGCCAGGAAGGCGCGGCGGGAGACGTTGGTGGGCGGAAAAGGCACAAGCCACCTCGGGTGCGTAGGGACGTCGATTTCGTGATGACCCTAGCCGTCGTTTGCTCGCCCATTACTGTTTTGCGGTCGTTCACCGGATCGCGGTGGCGCCACCGGCCTCTCTCAGTTTCCTACCAGTTTCGCCGCGTAGATTCCGGCGAGTGCGTACCCGATTTCTGCCCCGGCACTGGCCGCTGGGCCTCGCGGCCCTGATCGTCGCGGCCGGCATCCTCGCCGTGTTCGGTCCCGCCGACATGGCGACCAATCCCGTCATCGGCTGGTCCACCTCGCTGTACCGCAGCGTCGACTCGGCGACGGCGTCGTGGCCTGCCAGCGCCGGCACCGTCAGCGACCTCGTGGCCGAGGCCGGACTCCTCGCCCTCGCAGGGATGCTGGCGGTGCTGCTGTGGTGGGGCCGCCGCGACACCCGCACCCTGGCCGTCGGACTGGCGGCGGGCGCGGGAGCAGTCGGCTCGGCGGTCGCGACCCTCGCGGTCAAGTCCGTCGTCACCGAGGAGCGCCCCTGCACCGCGCTGCCCGGCGTCCACGCACTGTCGGAATGTCCGCCGCTCGGGGACTGGTCGTTCCCCAGTAATCACTCCGGGATCGCGGCCGCCCTGGCCACCGCGGTGGTCCTCGCCGCGCTGGCCGCCGGTCGCGTGTGGTTCGGTGTGGCAGCCGTCGTGGTCGCCCTGGTCGTCGGCGCGTCCCGTGTGGTCAGCGGGGTGCATTACCCGCACGACGTCGCTGCCGGGCTGGTGTTCGGCTCCTGCATCGCGCTCGCGTTCGCGGTCGCGCTGACGCCGATCGCGGCGGTGGTGGTGCGGCGCGTCGGACTCGGTTCGCCCTCCCGCGAACCCGCGCACTACTGACGCCGACGGAGCACCGCCTCGACCGCGTCGGCCGCCGCGACCGGGTCCTCGTGCTCCCACACCCGCACGACCGCCCATCCCGCCGCGGCGAGCCGGGCATCGGTGTCGCGGTCGCGGGTGACGTTCCCGTCCAGCTTCCGCGCCCACCACTGGGCGTTGTTCTTCGGTGCGGTCGCGTGCACCGGGCAGCGGTGCCAGAAACACCCGTCGACGAACACCGCGACCCGCGCCGCCGGGAACACCAGGTCCGCGCGGCGACGCACCCCCGGCAGCGGGGCCCGATCGACCCGGTAGCGGCGACCCCGACGGTGCAACTCGCGGCGCAGGGCCATCTCCGGGGCGGTGTCCCGGCGCCTTTGCGCGCTCATCCGGTCCCGGGTGGACACCGAGTCCGGCAGGGGTCGCGACGTCATGACGTCATTGTCGCGCCACACCCCGAGACCGGACGAGGGCCGGCGCGCGCCTCGGGCCCGGCGGGTCGGTCGTCGGCGTCGTCACGTGGACGGCGGCGCCTCGTACCGTGCGTTCACGCCACCCGTGCCGGGTCGCCGCCCATCCGTTCGAGGTGCTCGGCGACGTCGTCGAGGAAGCCGGGCACGAACCGCAGAGTGCCGGTCCGGGCGCGGCGCAGGAACCCGGCGGTCGCGCGGGCGGACAGCAGTTTCGAGTCGTCGAGGAAGTTGCCGAGATCCTCGTACTCGTGCTGGACCGGCCAGGTGCTCACGTCGGCGCGGTGGGCGGTGCCGCCGCGTCCCCACGCCGCGGTCGGCCACGCGGCGCCCCTCTTCAACGGCGCGTCGGCCGCGTCGTCGTACGGCAGCGGCTGCGCGAGCCGGTGCCCGACCCACGACGACATGCGGGTGCTGACGGCGTTGCCGACGAGCTTCCAGCGATGCCCGCCACGCAGGCCCGGGACGTCGAGGGCGGGCCGCGTCCACTCCGGATCGAAACCCTGCAGGCGTTCGGCGCCGACGATGCCCGGGGTGACGATCTCGCCGGTCAGCAGCCGCACCGCCGGCGGGCTGGCGATGCCGATGGTCGAGCCGCCCTTGAGGGTGGGCACCGCGTTGACCGCCCACCCGAGACCGCGGACACCCTCGGTCCAGTAGAAGCCGCACGGGTGGTCGTTCGGGTCGCCCTCCTCGGCGGGCCCGGCGTCGTCGGTGAGCAGGACCTCACGGGGGTCCTCCGTGCGGGAGGCCAGCATCAGCACCCGCTGGCGACGCTGCGGAAGTCCGAACGCGCGGGCGTCGACGACCCGGTACGCCCACGTGTAGCCGAGCTCGTCGAGCGCGGACGTGACGTGCCGCATCGCGGCCCCCCGCCCGAGTTGCAGCATGAACGGCACGTTCTCCAGCAACAGCCAGCGCGGGCCCTTCTTGCGCTTGACCAGCCGGAACACCTCGTCGACGAGACCGGACCGGGTGCCGGTGATGCCGACCGTCCGGCCGGCCTGGGACAGGTCCTGGCACGGGAAACCGGCGGCGACCAGTTCGATGCCGGCGGGCAGGGACCGCAGCGTCGTCACGTCGGCGTGCAGGTCCGCGTCCGGGAAACGGGCCGAGAGCACCGCCTGGGCGCCCGCGTCGATCTCGCAGTACAGCTCGGTGTCCCAGCCGTGGTCGCTCAATCCGAGCTCGAGGCCGCCGATGCCGGCGAACAACCCCACCGCGCGCCCGCTCACGTGACTCCTTACCGCCGATCCGCCGATGCAAGGACCGTACCCGGCGGCGCCGATACGGTCCCCGCGTCGCTGCGCACGACGGCCGGAACCCGGGAAGGGGGTCAGCGGGTGAACAGGGGGAGCCGGTGGCGGACCCTGGCCGCGGCGAGCATCTCGTCGACGGCGGTGAACTTGACGCGGGGGCGGCCGGCGGCGGCGCCGCGGGCCCGTTCGGCGGCGTCGATGGCCCGCCAGCCGCGACCGTCGAGGTGGCCGGGCACGCGGCGGTCGAGCAGGGCCGCCAGCGCGGCGCGGTCGACGACCGTCCGGACCAGCCGCTCGTTCTGGAAGTCGTCGAGCAGCCGGGTGACCGTCTCCCTCGCGCACGCCTTGTTGGTGCCGATCACCCCGGACGGTCCGCGCTTGATCCACCCGGTCACGTACACCCCGTCGATCACCGCACCGCCCGGCCCGTCCAGCACGCGACCGTGGTCGTTCGGGACGACGCCGCGGCGCTCGTCGAACGGAACTCCGGGCACCGGACGGCCGCGGTAGCCGATCGAGCGCAGCAGCAGCCCGGCGGGCAGGGTCTCGGTGTCCCCGGTGGGGCGGGCGGCCGGGGTGCCGTTCGGACCGGCGACGAGGTCGTTGCGCACCACGGTCAGCGACTCGAGGCGGCCGGGCCCGTGTGCCGCGGTCGGTGACGCGAGGTAGCGGAACACGATCCGCTTGTTGCCCGGAGTGGTTGCGCGGGAAGAATATTCGCGTGCCAGTTGGACCTTGAACGCCGCCTGCGGGTCCGGCTCGCCCGCGCAGGACGGGTCGGCGTCGAGTTCGGCCGGATCGATCACGACGTCGACGCCGTCGAGGTCGCCGAGCGCCAGGAACTCCGGCGTGCTGTACGCGGCCTGCGCGGCGCCGCGCCGGCCGAGCAGGACGACCTCTCGAATGTTGCTGCGGCGCAGCGCGTCCAGCGCGTGGTCCGCGATGTCGGTGCGGGCCAGTTCGTCGGGGTTCATCGTCAGGATGCGGGCGACGTCGAGGGCGACATTGCCGTTCCCGACGATCACCGCGCGCTCCCCGGACAGGTCGAAATCGTGGTGCGCGTGGTCGGGATGCCCGTTGTACCAGCCGACGAACTCGGTGGCGGCGTGGCTGCCGGGCAGGTCCTCGCCGTCGATGCCGAGGCTGCGGTCGTGCGGCGCCCCGACCGCGTAGATCACCGCGTGGTGGTGGTCGAGCAACTCCCGGTGGGTCAGGTCGGTGCCGACCTCGACGCCCAGGTGGAACCGGAAACCGTCCTTGCCTGCGGTCCACTCGAACGCGTCGGTGATGACCTTGGTGCCGGGATGGTCCGGCGCGACACCCGCCCGCACCAGACCCCACGGGGTGGGCAGCTTCTCGAACACCTCGACCTCGACATCCGAGTGGGCGAGCAGCTCGTCGGCGGCGTAGCACGCGGCAGGTCCGGCGCCGACGATCGCGACCCGCAGAGTCCCGAGGTCCACCCGCTTGGCCTCTTTCGGTGCCAGCGGCGCCCAGCCCTCCCACATCGGGTGCCGGTCGTAGTAGTTCGCGTTGATCTGCGCGTACCGGGCGTCGGGCCCGGACAGCTGGTCGTCCGGGAAGATCGCGGCCACCGGGCAGGCGTCGACGCAGGCACCGCAGTCGATGCAGGTGTCCGGTTCGATGTAGAGCTGTTCGGTGGTCGCGAACTGCGGCTCGTCCGGGGTCGGATGAATGCAGTTGACGGGGCAGGACGCGACGCACGACGCGTCGTTGCAGCACGCCTGGGTGATCACGTAGGCCATGGGTGCGTTCCTCGGTTGTCGCTGATGCGTCGGTCAGATCAGGTGCACTCGCTTGTAGAGGAGCCTCGTCGGGCGCGAGACCAGCCCGGCCTCGGTGAGGAACTGCATGAGCTTCGCCCCGGAGCGGCGCACCTTGTCCTGGTGGTGGGTGTTGGCGCGGGCCTCGGCGCGCGCCCGTGCGGGGTCCAGGCCTGCGTTCGTGTACACGTCGGCGCGGACCATCGACTTCATCACGAAGTACACGACGACCGCGGTGTTCATGCGTTCGATCGCGAGCCGGGCGCGGCCGGCGCCCTGCAGGCGGCGCACCACCTCCTCGCGGGCGAACCGGATGTGCCGGGCCTCCTCGAGCACGTGGATCTTGGAGACCGTGCGGGTGATCGGCTGGACGCGTTCGTCCCGCATGAACTCGCGCTGCATCATGTCGAGGATCTCCTCGGCGGCCATCACCGACGCATAGGCGTTGGCGCCGCGGAAGAAGTGACCCCAGACCCGGCCCAGACGGTGGATCACCGGGTGCGGGCCGTAGTTCGGCACGCCGAGGCGTTCACCGGCGCGCGCGAACATCACCGAGTGCCGGCACTCGTCGGCGACCTCGGTCAGCGCGAACTGGACGTGCCGGGAGTACTTGTCACGGTCGTAGACGTCGCGCAGCAGCATCTGCATCAGCAGGATCTCGAACCAGAGGCCGACGCTGGAGACGGAGGCCGCCTCGTGCTTGGTCAGGGTGATCCGCTGCTCTTCGGTCAGCTCGTCCCACAGCCGCGTGCCGTAGAGCGTGCTCCACTCGGGGGTCAGGCCGTACTTGTCGTCGGGGATCGGCGCGTCCCAGTCGACCTCGACCATCGGGTCGTAGGACATGCGCGCGGACGAGGCGAGCAGCCGGCCCGCGGTCTCCTCGCGGTCGGAGGCCTCGGGTCGCTGCGTCGGAATTGCAGTGGTCATGTGCCGGCCTCCGGGTGCATCTCGTCGTGTATGTGACATCAAGTCACAGTTACATGACTGTACCCACGGTCGCCCGCGTGTGACAACCGCCACGACCACCCGCAAAGTTTGGGTCACCAAACTTCTTGATATGGTTGAGCAAATACTGGATTCGAGCTGGTCTGGAGGGATGCCGTGGAGAGCGTCCGCACGATCGAGCGGACCCGCCCACCCGCCTCGCGATGGGGCGGCCTGGGGCGGCTGATCGCCCTCGCCGGACCGGCGTTCGTCGCCGCGATCGCCTACGTCGACCCCGGCAACGTCGCGGCCAACCTGACCGCGGGTGCCAAGTACGGCTACCTGCTGGTCTGGGTGCTGGTGATGGCGAACGCGATGGCGGTGCTGGTGCAGTACCTGTCCGCCAAGCTCGGCCTCGTCGCCGGGCGGTCGCTGCCCGAGTTGCTCGGCGACCGGCTGCGCCCGACTCCGCGCAAGGCGTTCTGGCTGCAGGCCGAGCTCGCCGCGGTCGCGACCGATCTCGCCGAGGTGATCGGCGGTGCGATCGCGCTCAACCTGCTCTTCGGGCTGCCGCTGTGGCTCGGCGGTGTGATCACCGGCGCGGTGTCGATGGCGATCCTCTCGACCCAGTCCCGTGGTCAACGAACCTTCGAGTTCGTCGTCATGGGGATGCTGGCGATCATCACTCTCGGATTCGTCAGCGGCCTCGCGTTCACCGACGTGTCCGGCCGCGACGCCCTCCACGGGCTCGTTCCGCGGTTCGAGGGCGCCGAGACGGTGCTGCTCGCGGCGAGCATGCTCGGTGCGACGGTGATGCCGCACGCGATCTATGTGCACTCCGCACTGGCCCGTGACCGGCACGGCCGCGGCATCCGTCCCGCGCTGCTCCCGCGGCTGCTGCGGGCCACGAAACTCGACGTCGGGGCCGCACTGGCCGTCGCAGGCACGGTCAACATCGCGATGCTGCTGCTGGCGGCTGCCGCGCTGCGGGGAGTCGAGGGCACCGACAGCATCGAGGGGGCGCACGCCGCGATCGAGTCGGCGCTCGGTCCGGCGGTCGCGGTCGTGTTCGCGATCGGTCTGTTGGCCTCGGGCCTGGCCTCCACGTCGGTCGGGTGTGCGGCCGGCGCCGAGATCATGGCCGGACTGCTGCACCTCCGGATCCCGATGCTGCTGCGCCGGATCCTCGTCCTGATCCCCGCGCTGGTGATCCTCGCGAGCGGTGCCGACCCGACGATGTCGCTGGTGATCAGCCAGGTCGTGCTCAGCTTCTGCATCCCGTTCGCGCTGATCCCGTTGGTGCGCATGACATCCGAGCCCGGGCTGATGGGCGAACACGTCAACCGGTGGGGCACGACGGTCGCGGCCTGGACGGCCACCGCGGTGATCGTGGCCCTGAACGTCGCGCTGCTGGTGCTCACCGTCACCGGATGAGCACCCAGGCGGCCGACCGGGTCAGTCGACCAGGGCGGGGGTCTCGGCGTCGGCGCCCAGCGCCGACGTGCGCCGTCCGGGTGCGCAGACGCCGACCCCGACCGCGGCCACCAGCAGCACCGCGGCCAGCGCGTACGCGGCGGTCGAGACGCCGTCCATGAACGCGGTGCGGGCGAACTCCGCGAGTTGATCGCCCTGCGGCCCAGCCATTTTCGCCACCTCGAGCGCCGCCGCCAGTGACGAGCCCACCGGTTCCTTCGCCGGCTCCGGCACCGCCTCGACGGCGGGCGCGATGTTGGTGTTGTACGTGGCGGCGAGCAGGCTGCCCGCGAGCGCGATCCCGACCGCCGCACCGATCTCGCGGGTGGTGTCGTTGACCGCCGACGCGACGCCCTGCTTGCCGTCCGGGGTGTTGTCGACGATCGCGTGGGTCGCCGGCGCGGTGCACAGCCCGACGCCGACCGAGTAGATCAGCAGGGCACCGACCGTGGCGCCGTAGCCGCTGTCCGCATCCACGCCGGCGAAGACGATCATGCCGACGCCGGCGAACACGAGCCCGAGCACGCTGAGCCAGCGCAGGCCGAGCCGGGGCAGCAGCCAGGGGATCGCGGCCGAGATCGCCATCGTCGGAACGATCATCGGTGCGAGGGCGAGCCCGGACTGCAGCGGGCTGTAGCCGAGCACCAGCTGCATGTACTGCACGATCAGGTAGAACAGTGCGAACGAGGCGAGGAACTGCAGCGTCACCGAGGCGGCGCCGGCGCCGAACGCCCGGTTGCCGAAGAGCCGGACGTCGAGCAGCGGTTCGGCGCGCCGCAGCTCCACGATCGCGAACACCGCGCCGCAGATCAGGCCACCGACGATCGCGATCAGGGGGACCGGGTCGGACCACCCGCAGAGCGGGCCCTCGAGGACCCCGAGCACCAGCAGCCCGACCGCGGCCACCGCGAGCAGCGCGCCCGGCACGTCGAACCGTGGTGGATGCTCGTCCCGGGACGGTGAGATCGTCCAGGTCGCGGTGAACAGGGCGATCGCGGCGACCGCGAAGCCGACGAAGATCGACTGCCACGGCCACGTCTCGAGCAGCAGCCCCGACACCAGCAGTCCGGCGATGCCGCCGGACGCCGCGACCCCCGACCAGATCGCGACACCCCGCGCGCGGTGCTCGGGCGGAAAGGTGGCGGTGAGCAGCGACAGCGTGGCCGGCATGACCAGTGCGGCGCCGACGCCGGCGACAGCGCGCGTGCAGATCAGCCACTGCGGGGAGTCGAGCCAGATCGCCCCGGCGGACGCGGCCGCGACGATCGCGAGCCCGCCCAGCAGCACCCCACGCCGGCCGAACCGGTCGCCGAGCGCGCCGGCCGGCAGCAGCAGCGCGGCGAGGGTGAGGGTGTAGCCGTCGACGATCCAGGTCAATTCGCTCTGCGTGGCACCGGTGTCGAGGGCCATCGCCGGCAGCGCCGAGTTCAGCGCGGCCGCGGCGGCGATCACCAGCGCGACGGCGGAACACACCACGGTCAACGTCCACAGCTCGCGGGCGGACATCCCGGTGGCGCCGGGTCCGGTGCGTGCGGTCGTCAAAACATGGCCTCCACAGTGCCGAACGAGACCGACAGTATCGACGGACGACCGGTCGCTGTACAGCCTCGCCCACGGCCGGCCGGCACGTGTACGTCAATCCACGCGTTCGACTGCGAGGTACTTGCGCGGGCGCGGATACTGAAATACGAGCTCGTCTTCCTACGGACCGGGTGTCACACCTGGGCCGGCGAACCTCCGGGAGGGTCGGACGATGGCCAAGAAGTGTGCACTCGTGGTCGCGATGGTGGCAGCGATGTTCGGATATCTGGGTGTGGGAGCGTCGGCGGCCTCCTCACCTGCAATTCTCGGGGGCGGATCGGGGATCGTGGTCGGCGACGAGGCGCTGTGCACGTTGACGGCGATCGGGCACGACAATGGCGGCCGGCTCGTCGGGATCACCGCCGGGCACTGTGGCGAGCCCGGCTATTCGATCGTGTCCGAGCATCGACAGGACGCGGGTGTCGTCGGCCAGATCGTCGGGAAGAGCAGAGACCTCGACTACGCCGTGATCCAGTTCGATCCCGCGAAGGTGACCCCCGTCAACCAGATCGGTCGCGTGACCATCACCCAGGTGGGAGCGCCCGCCGCGTTCCCGGACGTGGTGTGCAAGCAGGGTCTGCGGACCGGCAACACGTGCGGTGTCGTGTGGGGCGATCTCCTGCAGTCCAACGAAACCTGGACCCAGATGTGCGTGATCGAGGGTGACTCGGGAAGCCCGGTCGTGCGCGGTACTACATTGGTCGGCATGGTGAACGCCTACGTGGGGGTCGCATGCATCGGCCCCGAACTCGGAACCAACATCGACATCATCATGGCGGATCTCAACGCGCACGGTGGGGTCGGCGCCGGATTCCGGCCGATCTGATCGCGGATGCCACCTCGCAAGCGAACCGGTGACCATCTCACCGAGCAGGACCTGATCGACCTGACCGACACGCTGTCCGCGGGCAAACGAGCCACCGTGTACCTCATCGAGGCGACCCCGAGTCTGGGGCTGCCCGCCGGCTGCTCGGCGCGGGTGGTGTCGGTGGACGGCAGCACGGTGCTGATCCGTCCGAAGGGAGTGAACGACGAACTGCCTTTCGAGGCCGACGAATTGCGGTTGACCCGCACGCCGGCGCAGCCGGCGGTGAGGTCACCGAAACAGGCAGCCAAGCCGAGCCCCGCCGCGCCGCGAGCCCGGTCCGCATCCGCGCGAGCAGCGCTGGAGCGTTCCGCTGCCGCCGCGAAACCCGCTGCCGCCGCGAAACCCGCTGCCGCCACGAAACCCGCTGCCGCCACGAAACCCGCTGCCGCCGCGAAACCCGCTGCTGCGCAGCGCACGCCATCCGCCGATGCCCCGCCGACCACCCCGAAGGATCCCGTGACCACACCGAAGCCCGACGCTCCCGCCGACACCGCCGCCGAGACCCCGGCGCCGCGCCGCCCCCGCCGCACCAAGGAACCGGCAGGCATCAGTGTCACCCTGCACGCCGAAGCGGGCGGGGAGTGGACCGTCACGGTGACGCACGGCGCGAAGCGTCCCGGCAAGGCCGCACCTGTCTCGGCGGATGCCGTCGAGCGCGCGGTCCAGGAGCTCGGGGATCCCGCCGCGCAGGAGGCGGTCGCGTCGGTGCTCAGCGCGGCCCGTGATGCGGCCGCCAAGCGGGTCGAGGAGCTCAGCCGGCAGCTCGAGGAGGCCCGTACGGCGCTGGAGTCGTTGGGCGCGTAGCCCGTCGACGCCTTGTGTCGGCGCCGCCGACGGTGCACTCTGGTCGTCGAGGTGGGCAAGCGTTTCGGACTCGAATGGAGCCGACTGTGGAGACCACGACGACCGAGGTGGCGCCGGACATCTACCGATTCTCGACCTACGTCGAGGACGCCAACCTCGTCATGAACCAGTACCTCGTCACCGGCGAGGAGCCGCTGCTGTTCCACATGGGGCAGCGCGCGCTGTTTCCTCTGACGTCCCAGGCGGTGGCACGGGTGATTCCGCTGGATCGGTTGCGGTGGATCACCTTCGGTCATGTCGAGGCCGACGAGTGCGGGTCGATGAACTCGTGGCTGGCGGCCGCACCCAACGCGGAGGTCGCGCACGGCGCCATGAGTTGCTTCGTGCAGGTGAACGACCTGGCGGACCGGCCGCCGCGGGCCCTGCAGGACGGCGAGCTGATCGAGGTGGGGGACAGACGTGTCCGGCACCTCGACACCCCGCACGTGCCGCACGGCTGGGACGCCGGCCTGGTCTTCGAGGAAACGACGTCGACGCTGCTCTGCGGCGATCTGTTCACGGCGTTCGGTCACCACCCCGCCAGCACCGACACCGAGATCCTCGGCCCCGCACTGGCGGCCGAGGACCTCGGGCGGGCGACGGCGCTGACGCCCGCTCTCGCGCCGACCATCCGGGCCCTCGCCGACCTCGAACCGCGGACGCTCGGGCTGATGCACGGGCCGGCGTTCACCGGGGACTGCGCGGGTGCGCTGCGCGAGCTGGCGGCGGCCTATCAGGAACGGTTCGAGGCGGAGCTGGCGAAGTAGGCGCGCCTACCCGTTGCGCAGGGCGTACGCCCGGAGCCGGCTGAAGCCGCGCACCCGCAGTGTGCGGAGCGAACGGAGCTGGAGATCGGGGACGGTCTCCAACGCCTCGGCCAGGTTCGTGTCGACGAGCACGGTGCCGGGGCGGGCCGAACTGGTCAGTCGCGCTGCGATGTTCACCACCGATCCGTAGACGTCACCGAACCGGACCAGCACCTCGCCGCGTGCGAGCCCGACCCTCAGGTTCGGCAGTTCCTCGGTGGCCTGCGCAGCATCCTGCAGTGCCAGCGCGATCCGCGCGGCGGCGGCCGGATCCTCGACGGCGAACAGCACCTCGTCTCCGACGTTCTTGATCACCCAGCCGTGGTTCTGGCTGATCACGTTCGTGACGGTCGATTCGAAGAACTCGAGCAGTTCGGTCAGTTCGGTGATGTCGAGGCGCCGGGTCAGACTGGTGTACCCGACCATGTCCGCGAACCCGATCACCAGGTTTCGGTGGTCGACGTCCGCGCCGCGGCTGTCGAAGAACCGGGCCGCGTTCGACGCCAGGTGGCGACGCCACACGTACGACTGGAGTCGTTCGAGCGTCGGCAGCATCTGCTCGGCGACCAGGGTCGCCTCCGCCGCCACCGCGTGCACGTCCACCGGCGTGTCCTGGCCGTGGCTGTGTACCCGGTCGACGATGTGACTGTTGAGCAGTCCCAGTTGCCATTCGGCGAGGCGGGAGAACGACTGTCCCAGTGCGCGGGTCACCGACACCTCGAGGTCGGGGTCGATGATGCCGCGGTCGACCAGCGAGGTGATCGACCGGAGTGCGTCGACGTCGGCGTCGGTGAACATCGGTGCACCGGGATCGGTGTCCACCGCGAAACCCATCGCGACCCACAGCCGTTGCGCACGCTCGAGCGGGATGCCCGAGATCTCCGAGACCTGCTCGCGGGTGTACTTCACCTCGCCGCCGAGCAGGTTCCGCTCGACTTCCGCCTGAATCATCGCGAACTCGCGGGCCTGCCGTCGTTCGCTCTCCCGCTCACCCACACACGGCCCCGTTCGACGCCGACCCGACGAGTTTCGCGTACTTCGCGAGCACTCCACGAGTGTAGCGGGGCGGCAACGGTTCCCAGCCCTCGGCCCGCCGCCTCAACTCGCCCTCGTCGACGAGGACGTCGAGTCGCCCGGACGCGACGTCGAGCCGGATCGGGTCGCCGTCGCGGACGTACGCGATCGGTCCGCCGTCGACGGCCTCCGGTGCCACGTGGCCGACGCACAGTCCGGTGGTGCCGCCGGAGAACCGGCCGTCGGTCAGCAACAGCACCTCCTTGCCGAGCCCGGCACCCTTGATCGCGGCGGTGATCGCGAGCATCTCCCGCATCCCCGGACCGCCCTTGGGGCCCTCGTAGCGGATCACGACCGCGTCACCGCCGGTGATCGTGCCGTCCTCGAGCGCGTCCAACGCGGCGCGTTCACGGTCGAAAACCCGTGCAGTGCCGGTGAACACGTTGGACTCGAACCCGGCGGACTTGACCACGGCACCGCCGGGGGCGAGCGACCCCGACAGGATCGTGATGCCGCCGGTCGGGTGGATCGGGGAGTGCATCGCCCGCAGCACCTTGCCGTCCGGGTCGGGCGGTGCGATCGAGGCGAGGTTCTCGGCGACGGTACGGCCGGTGACGGTCAGGCAGTCGCCGTGCAGCAGGCCGGCGTCCAGCAGCGCCTTCATGATCACCGGCACACCGCCGATGTGGTCGACATCCTTCATCACGTACGCCCCGAACGGTTTCACGTCGGCCAGGTGCGGGACCCGGGCGCCGACCCGGCGGAAGTCGTCGAGGCTCAACGACACTCCGGCCTCGTGCGCGATCGCGAGCAGGTGCAGCACCGCGTTCGTGGAGCCGCCGAACGCCATCACCACCGCGATCGCGTTCTCGAAGGCCTCCTTCGTGAGGATGTCGGACGCGGTGATGCCGCGGCGCAGCAGTTCGACGACGGCCTGCCCGCTGCGTCGCGCGTAGCCGTCGCGGCGGCGGTCGGTGGCCGGCGGCGCCGCGGACCCGGGCAGTGACATGCCGAGGGCCTCGGCGGCGCTGGCCATCGTGTTCGCGGTGTACATGCCCCCGCACGCGCCCTCGCCGGGGCAGATGGCCCGTTCGATCGCGTCGACGTCCTCGCGGCTCATCAGCCCCCGCGCGCACGCCCCGACCGCCTCGAACGCGTCGATGATGGTGACGTCCTTCTCGGTGCCGTCGGAGAGCTTCGCGGTGCCGGGCAGGATCGACCCGGCGTACAGGAAGACGGACGCCAGGTCGAGCCGGGCCGCGGCCATCAGCATTCCGGGCAGCGACTTGTCGCATCCGGCGAGCAGCACCGAGCCGTCCAGGCGTTCGGCCTGCATCACGGTCTCGACGCTGTCGGCGATCACCTCCCGCGACACCAGCGAGAAATGCATGCCTTCGTGGCCCATCGAGATGCCGTCGGAGACCGAGATCGTGCCGAATTCCAGGGGGTAGCCGCCGGCGGCGTGCACCCCGTCCTTGACGGCCTGCGCGAGCCGGTCGAGTGACAGGTTGCACGGGGTGATCTCGTTCCACGACGACGCGACCCCGATCTGGGACTTGCCCCAGTCCTCGTCGCCCATGCCGACCGCACGCAGCATGCCGCGGGCCGCGGTCTTCTCCAACCCGTCGGTGACGTCGCGGCTGCGGGGTTTGATGTCGGGTTCGCTCGTCATCTCGCACCTCCCGGGGCGGTCGGTCTGGGGTCGCGGCCGGTCAGGGCGATCAGCCGGTCCTGCAGCGGGGCACCGTCCGGCACCGCAACGGGATTCGCGAACAGGCCGCTGGCGACGAGCATGTCGCGCTGCTGGTCGAGCACCTCCCAGACGCCGGCGACGAGTGCGGGGTCGAGGTTCTCGTCCACGCCGACCGCGCGCGAAAGATCCCACGCGTGGATCGTCACGTCGGAAACCTGCTCGCGCAGATAGTGCTCCACCGTGACGGTCGCGTACGACAGGTGCACCGGCGCCGCGGGCGGGGCGACGTCCCACGCCGCGATCGCCAACCCGGAGAAGAGGTTCCACTCCGCGACGAGATCGTCGCCGAGCGGACGGATCCGGCTTTCGGCGTCGGCGACCGTCAGGCCGCCCAGCAGCGGCGGCACCCACTGCTGTTCGGCGACGACGTGCCGCACCAGTGCCGCGACGTCCCACTCGGAATCGGGGGTGGGGGCGGACCAGTCGGTGACGGCCTCGATGCGGGTGGAGAATTCGTGGTGGGCTCGGCGCAGCAACGCGAGCCACTCCAGCGCCACGGCCGCCGCCCTACTGCTGCGCCGGATCGGGACGGATCACGCTGAACACTCCGCCGGTCGGGTCGGCGATCACCGCGATCCGTCCGGCGCCGGGAACGTCGAACGGTTCGGCCATCACCGATCCGCCTGCGGTGGTGGCGATTTCCGCGGACGCATCCGCATCGTCGGTGGCGAAGTAGACGTGCCAGTGGGTTGGGACCTGCGGCATCCGAGGCGTCGTGCACCCGCCGATGTCCTCGCCACCGGCGTGGAGCAGCGTGTAGGTCCCGTCCGGCATCGGCGCCTCCGTGTGCGTCATGCCGATCACGTCGCGATAGAACGCGAGGGCCGCCGCCGGGTCCGGTGTGATCAGCTCCGACCAGACGAGAGTGCCGGTCTCCTTCTCCAGCGTTGCACCGATGTGCTGTCCGGCCTCCCACAATCCGACCACGGCACCGGTCGGATCCGCCACGAACGCCATCCGTCCGGATTCCCCGACGTCGTCGGGACCCATCAGCACCTGACCACCCGCGCCGGCGACCCTCGCCGTCACCGCGGTGACGTCGTCGGCGGCGAGGTAGGTGTTCCAGTGCGACGGTGTGTCCTCCGGGGTGCCGGGAGGCTGCCCGCCGACCGCGCCGACGTAGTGCCCGTGCAGCCGTGCCATCGAGTAGATCCCGCCGCCGGGGTTGGGCATGTCCTCGAACTCCCAGCCCAACAGCCGTGTGTAGAAGGTCTTCGCGGCGGAGGGGTCGGCGGCCGACAGGTCGACCCAGCAGGGGACGCCTTCCGGATAGCTCGAACGGGTGGGCATGGTGACGTCCTTTCGCTCGGGAAATTCGGTCCTGCTGGGTGTCGCCCGCGCCGGGGTGACGCCCACCGTTCACGTTTCCAGCCCGTCGCCGGTTTGGAAAGAGGTTGCCGGGAAGTGGTCGCTCGAGCCCAGCTCACCGGGAGCGTTCGCGGTTCGGGTCGATCGAGGGAGCGGCGATGTCGCAGTGCGGCCGGCATTCGATCGAGTCGTCGTGCGGTACGGCGGGTTTCGACGCCGGAACCATCACGAAGGCCAGCGCGGCGCCGGCGAGCATCAGTCCGGTGCAGATCAGCATCGCGGTGCGGAATCCGGCGGAGAACGCCGACGCGTCACCGTAGTCGGTGATCCCGGCCAGGCCGGGCAACGCCGCGACGGCGAGCAGCTGGGCGCTGCGGGCGACGGCATTGTTGACTCCCGACGCGATCCCGGCCCGGTCGGTGGAGACCGAGTTCAGCACCGCCCCGGTCAGCGGCGCGACGAGGGTGGACAGGCCGAGGCCGAACACCAGCACCGCAGGCAGCACGTCGGTGAGATACGAGGCCCCCGGACCGATCCGGAGCATCAGCAGCAGGCCGGCCGCACCGACGACGGGCCCGGCCGTCATCGGCAGCCGCGGCCCGTGATGCTGCGCCCAGCGACCCGCCCGGGCCGAGAGCGCGAGCATCAGCACCGTGATCGGCAGCGTCGCGAGGCCGGACGCCATCGGCGAATAGCCGGCGACGATCTGCAGCTGCAGGACCAGCAGGAAGAACACCCCGCCGAGCGCCGCGTACACGGTCAGCGTCACCAGGTTCGCGGCGGTGAACACCCGGGACCGGAACAGCGACGGTGGTACCAGCGGGTCGGTGGAACGCCGCTCGACGACCACGAACACCCCGAACAGCGCGATCCCGGCCACGACCGGCGCCGGGTGCCCGCCGATCAGGCCGTACGTGAGTGCCGCGAGCGCGACGATGCCGAGGACGGTGCCGGGCACGTCGAGCCGCCCGTGCGCGTTCGGGTCACGGCTGTCGGGGACGTGTCGGACCGCCACCCACACCACGGCCACCGCGAGCGGTAGGTTCAGCCAGAACACCGCCCGCCAGCTCGCCACCTCGACCAGCCAGCCGCCGACCAGCGGGCCGGCCGCCGACGCGACCCCGCCGAGCCCGGACCACAGTCCGATCGCGGTGCCGTGGTCGTCGGGGTCGATCGTCGCGGACAGCAACGCCAGACTGCCGGGGGTGAGCAGCGCGGCGCCGACCCCCTGCAGGACCCGGGCCGCGACGAGGACGCCGATGGTCGGCGCGAGCGCGCACCCGATCGATGCGACGGTGAACCACACCGTGCCCCACACGAAGACGCGGCGCCGGCCGAGCCGGTCGCCGAGGGCCCCGGCGAGCAGGATCAGTGACGCCAGCGTGAGCGTGTAGCCGCTGAGCACCCACTGCAGGCCGGCGACCGTCGCGCCGAGGTCCTCGCCGATCCGCGGCAGCGCGATGTTCACCACCGTCGCGTCCAGCATCGCCAGCGACGAACCCAGGACCGTCGCGAGCACCACCGCGCGGCCGGTCGGGGACCGGAGCGGGACCGTCATGGCGTCGAGGCTACGCCGCGGACATTAGCGCCAGCGGGATTCAAACTCGTCACCAGCGCTTTCGCCGGCGAATCCGGTTCGGGGAGGCTGTTCGGGCGGCGGCGTGCGGTTTAGTGACTCCCGATTGCACACCACCACATCTCGAGGAGTCATCCATGGGTTCGTCCGACGACGACATCAAGCTCATCAAGCAGGTTCAGCCGATCGTGACGGGCCTGGGCACGATCATCGGCGGTGTCGGCGCCGTACTCACCGTCGGCGCTGCGCTCGCGTCCTTCAGCTGACCTGCCGTCCCGGCCACGACGCCGGAACGCACGACGGTGCCCCACCTCCGGGAGGTGGGGCACCGGCGTGTCTGTGCAGAGTCAGAGCGCGATCCAGGTGGCGTGCGCCCGACCGAGTTCCCGGCCGTCGGCGCCGTACGCGGTGGTCGCGGTCCACACCTTGCGTCGCTCGGATCCGAGGAAGCGGGCCGTCACCACGCAGTCCTCGCCGGGCTCCGGGGTCGCGGTGACCCGGCCGGTGATCGAGCCCAGGACCATCGGCATCCGGTCGGCGGCCGTCCAGGCTCCGGGGCAGTCGAGTGCCGCCCACACGATTTCGGCGCGGCCCGCGAGGTCGTCGCCGACGCGCCACGCTCCGGCGACGGTGCCGGAGCCGACCGGACCGGCGAACAGTCGCAGGCCGTCGCCGGGCTCGCGGGCGTTGCCGCAGACGAAGCAGCGGGGGAACGGGCTGTCGTCGACGGCGCCGGAGGCCGCGTCCGACGCCGCGCGGGCGGTCGCGAGATCGACCCGTTCGACCACCGGGATCTCCACATCGGGGGCGGCGGTGGCCTCCACCACCGTCGCGTCCCCGTCGGACACCACGGTCCGGCCGTCGGCGGTGGCCACGCCGAGCGCCGTCTCCAGCGGCGGCGGCAGCCGCAGCGACACGGTCGCCGGACCCTCCCCGAGGGTCGCCGCGGTCACGCCGGCGACATAGCCGCCGTTGCCGGAGCCGTCGGGGCCGTTGAAGCGGGCGGGAATCACGAGCGTCATGGAACTCCGTCCCAGGCGACCGCGCCGCCTGTGAGTGGTTTGCACACCCCGATGAAACCACTCACAGGCAGCGGAGCTGCCTAGCTGTAGTCGTAGAAGCCGCGGCCGGACTTACGACCGAGGCGACCCGCGTCGACCATCCGGCGCAGCAACGCCGGCGGCGCGTAGTGCGGCTCGGCGAACTCGGCGTACAACGACTCCGACGCCGCGAGCGCGACGTCCAGACCGACCGTGTCGAGCAGCGTCAGCGGGCCCATCGGGTAGCCACAGCCACCCTTCATCGCCGCGTCGATGTCCTCGGCGGTCGCGTAACCCGACTCGAGCATCCGCACCGCCTGGCACAGGTACGGGATCAGCAGCGCGTTGACGATGAACCCGGACCGGTCCCCGGCCTGCACGGTGGTCTTGCGCAGCGTGTTCTTGGCGTAGTCGGTGACCGCCGCGGCGGTCTCCGGGGACGTGACGAGGGTGGAGATGATCTCCACCAGCGGCATCACGGGCACCGGGTTGAAGAAGTGCACGCCGACGACCTGCTCGGGGCGGGAGGTGGCGCCGGCGACCTTGATCACCGGGATGGAGGAGGTGTTCGTCGCGAGGATGCCGGACGGCTTGACGATCTTGTCGAGCTTGCCGAAGATCTCGTACTTCAGCGCCTCGATCTCCGGGGCGGCCTCGATGACGAGGTCCCGGTCGGCGAACTCCTCGATGTCGAGGGTCACGCGGACCCGCGCGATGGCGGCGTCGGCCTCCTCCTGGGAGATCTTGCCCCTCGCGACGCCGCGGGAGATCGACGACGCGATCCGCTCGGTCGCGGCGTCGGCGAACTCCTGCTTCGTCTCGAGCACCAGGACGTCGCTCCCGGCCTTCGCGCACACCTCGGCGATGCCGGCACCCATGGTGCCGCCACCGATCACTCCGATCAGCTCCACTGTCATCTCTCCAAACCTGAATGATCTTTCACATTGGTCGTGGGACATTCTGCTACGGGCCGGTAACAACGCCGTCGGCCGCCCGCAGCTCGTTCTTCCGGATCTTCCCGGTCGGGGTGCGCGGCAGGTCCGATGCGAACGCGATGTCGCGCGGCACCTTGTACCCGGCGAGCAGGCCCCGGGTGTGGGCGATCAGCTCATCGGCGGTCATCTCGGCACCGGCCCTGAGCAGCACGAACGCCTTCGGCCGCTCGCCCCACCTGTCGTCCGGGACGCCGATCACCGCGACGTCCGCGACGGCCGGATGGGAGACGATCGCCTGCTCCACCTCGACGGTGGAGATGTTCTCGCCGCCGGAGATGATGATGTCCTTGGCTCGGTCCTTGAGCTGGATGTACCCGTCGGGGTGCATGACGCCCAGGTCGCCGGTGTGGAACCAGCCGCCCGCGAACGCCTCGGCGGTGGCCTTCTCGTCCTTGTAGTAGCCGAGCATCACGTTGTTGCCCCGCAGCACGATCTCGCCGAGGCTGACCCCGTCCGCGGGGACGTCGTTCATCTGCGGGTCGACGACGCGTGCGGTCTCGGCCTGCACCATCCCGACGCCCTGCCGGGAGATCAGCACCGCCCGCTCGGCCGGGTCGAGCTGCGCCCACGACTCCTGCGGCTCGCAGATCGTGTACGGGCCGTACACCTCGGTCAGGCCGTACACGTGCACGACGGTGATGCCGAGGGCCTCGAGCTTGCCGATGATCGTCGGCGAGGGCGGGGCGCCTGCGGTGGTGATGCGCAGCGGCGTGCTCAGCGGGTGTGCCTGCGCGGCGTCGGCGATCGTGGAGCACACGGTCGGGGCTCCGCACAGGTGGGTGATGCCGAGGGTGTCGATCGCGTCCCAGATCGGTTCGGCGCGCACGGCCCGCAGGCACACGTGGGTGCCGCCGGCGGCGGTGACGGCCCACGGGGTGCACCAGCCGTTGCAGTGGAACATCGGCAGCGTCCACAGGTACTTGGTCGCACCGGTGAACCCGTTGTGGAAGGTCTCGCCGAGCGAGTTCAGGTACGCGCCACGGTGGGAGTACATGACGCCCTTGGGTTTTCCGGTGGTTCCGGAGGTGTAGTTGATCGCGATCGGGGTCAGCTCGTCGGCGACCGTCCACGGCAGCGGCGCGTCGTCGACCGGGGTCGCGAGCAGGTCCGCGTACGTGCTCGTCGCGACGCCGGTGACCGGGCTGTCGATCGTGATCGTGGAGTCGGGGATCTCGACGACCTCGCGCACCGACGGCACGGTGTCGCGAACGGTGGTGACCGAGCCCAGGAACTCGGAGTCCACGAACAGGATCGACGTCCCGGAGTGGTCGAGGATGTACTCGAGCTCGGGACCCGCGAGGCGCGAGTTCAGCGCGATCAGCACCCCTCCGGCGAGCGGGACCGCGAAGTGCGCCATCAGCAGCTCGGGGGTGTTGGGGGACAGGTAGGCGACCCGGTCGCCGGGTGCGATGCGGGCCGCGAGCACCTTCGCCAGGCGCTGCACCGCGTCGCCGAACTCGCGATAGCTGTACCGGCGGTCACCGTGGACGATCGCGGTGCGGTCGGGGAAGACCGACGCAGAGCGCTCCAGGAAACGCAGGGGGCTGAGCTCGGAGTGGTTCGCGGCCAGGGCGGTCATGGGTGATTTCTCCAGGTGGGGCGGGCCCCGTCGGGTTGTGACTGGGCTTACAGGCGTCACGCTCGACGGTAGGAGCCACTCCGCGGCGGCCGCTACCCTACGAAGTGGGTATATCCGTGACGACGAGATCGCGATGAACGAGACACCGAGATCGAACGACCTGCTGCGGCCGAGCGACGAGGACGCGCTGCGCGCCGAACTGCGGGCGCTGAGCACGTCGACCGCATTCCCCGTCCTGTTCGGCGGGGCGGTCGCCGGCGGCGTGATGCTGCTGTCCGGCTTCGCAGGCACCCGCAGCCGAATCCTGCGCGGACTGACGATCGACTTCCGCTGCGGACTCGGCGGCCGGGCGGTCGCCGAGCAGCGACCCGAGGCCGCCCCCGACTACTTCGCCTCCGACCACATCACCCACGAGTACGACGTCCACGTCGCCGGGGAGGGCATCGAGTCGCTGTTGGCCGTCCCGGTCGTCGTGCGCGGTGTGACGCGCGGCGCCCTGTACGGCGGGCTGCGGGCGCGTCGCCCGATCGGCGAGGTGATGACCGATCCGGTGCTGCGGGCGGCGGACCGGCTGGCCCGGGAGATCGAGATCCGCGACGAGGTGGACCGGCGTGTCGCGCTGCTGTCCAACACCGAGCCGCGGGCGCAGCGCTCGGTGTCCGAGTCGGAGCGGATCACCGAGAGCTACCTGGCCCTGCACGAGCTCGCCGGGCGTATCTCCGACGAGTCGGTGGCCGCCCAGCTGCGCCACGTGGAGGCGACGCTGCGCTCACTGGCCGGCGGTGACGACGCGGCGGACACGTCGATCACGTTGTCGCCCAGGGAGTTCGATGTTCTCTCCCACGTCGCCCTCGGGTGCCGCAACGCGGAGATCGCCGAAAGGCTTGCCCTCAGTGTGGAAACCGTCAAGACCTACATGCGCAATCTGATGGCCAAACTCGAGGTCGGCAGTCGGCAGGAGGCGGTGTTCGCGGCGCGGCGGCGGGGGTTGCTGCCGTAGGACCGCCGGCGGGGAGGCGCCGGACGTCAGAGCTCGTCGAGTGAGATGAGTCCGTCCTGGATCGCACGGGCGACGAGCGCGGCCTTGGTCGGCGCGGGCCGGCCGACAGAGGTGTACTTCGCGCGCACCCGGGCCAGGTGGGTGTTGACGGTGCCCAGCGAGACGAACAGCTCGGCCGCGACGGCGTTCTTGGAGTCGCAGCGCAGCCACGCCAGCAGGACCTCGACCTCCCTGGGGGACAGGACGGGTTTGCGCAGCTGCCGCGGTGCGGCCGGTCGGGTGTCGAGGTGCGTTCGGTGTTTGCGCTGGTCGAGCAGTGTGTTCACCCAAGTCCCCCCGGACTGTCCAGGCAGCCTCGCCACCGCGGCGGGCGCGTTCCTGTGAAAATCCTAAGTGTTCGGTGTCCGGGTGCCGAGACGCGAGTTCGATGCCCACAACAATAGGGGCACGCGGTTCCGTCAGGCCCCGGTGATCGAGCGAACCGCCTGGTAGTCGCGATCGGGTTCGTCGCCGTTGCGGACCTCGACCCGGACCCCGCCGACGCGGTCGAACTCGACTCGCCGCACCCGCGTGCCCTCCTCGATCACGATCGTCGCCGCGACCGCACGCCCGGCGGGTAGTGCCCGCGCGGTGAGGGTACCGCCCGCGGTGGCGTCGAGTTCGTCCACCAGCGCAACCCTGACGCGGACGACGAGAGCCGTGTCGGTGAGCCCGCCGTCGTCGAGCAGGATCACCCGGGTGCCGCGCCGGCGCGCGGCCGCGGTCGCCCGGGCGAGGTCTTCGTCGTCGGCGAACACCGGTGCGCGCAGTGTGTCCCGCAGCCGTTCCTCGAGCACCGCGCAGTGCTCGCGGTCGTCGGCGGTGAACACGCGGCCGCCCGCGGCCGCCTCGAGGAGGGGGCGCGCCGACGCATCGAGGGCGGCGAGGTGCCGTTCCCGTTCGGCGGTGACGGCCAATGTCATCGCCTCGTCCGCGGCCCGTTCGCTCTCCCGGTCCTGCAGCGTGAACACCACGAACGCCATCGGGCGGACGGTGACGGCGACGAGTACCGAAATCAGCACCGGGGCAAAGATGATCGTGGACAGGCGCAGGCCGCTGTTCCACCCCTGGTCTGTGACCGTGGTCCATGCAGTGAACGCCGCCATCGACAGCGCCGCGCCGACACAGGCGTGAACCATCCTGCCGCGCAACGACAGGAAACACAGGATCACCGCCACCGCACGCAGATGCCAGATGTCGCTCATGATCCAATCCCGCGTCGGAATCTGGGGGAGCACCAACAGGCAGGTGACCGGCCCGAGCAGGGTCAGCGCGGTCGCGGTCGGAGCCGGCATCGGGTCTCCGGGCACCGCGACGATCGCGAATGCGCCCGCCGTGCAGAGGGCGAGTGCGGCCAGGATCGGCCACACATGCTGTGCATCACCGAGATACGTGACGGCACGTAACGCGGAGGTGACGCAGAACGCCAGGACGACGACCTTCGCGATGGGGCGGTCCATCCACAGGAGGGTGCGGATATCCCGTGGGCCCGTGCCCTTCCCGGTTGTGCGCTTCGTGCGCGGAGCCGGGCGTCGTGTGCGGCTCACGGCTGTACCGACCACAGCAGCGTGACCTGGGTGCCCCGACCGGGCGCCGAGCGGATCACCGCCGTGCATCCGGCCGCGGTGTCCATCCGCGCCCGGATGCTCGTCCGAATCCCCAGCCGTAGTCCGGGCACCCGGTCCGGGTCGAAGCCGCGGCCGTTGTCGGCGACCACCACACGCAGTTCGCCTGGGTCGGCGTCGATCGCGATCAGGCGGTCCGCGTACCGGTCGTGGGTGTCCGCGTGCTGCATGCTGTTGCGCAGTGCCTCGGCGGCGGCGGACGCGATCGCACGGGCGGCGGCCCGTGGGACGAGAAGCGAGTCGGTCCGGATGTCGAAGTCGACGGGGATGTCGCCGTCGACTTCGACGAGGGCGGCGCGGATCAGCCCGACGGCAGTGGTCACGTCGAGGCCCTCGTCGGCGACGTTGCTCGTCCGGAGGCAGTCGAGTTCGGCGAGCGCGATTGCGGCCTGTCCGCTCAGTTCCGGGGTGTTGCCGCGCTGTGCGAGGCCGAGCAGTGTCGAGGTGACGCGGTCGTGGATCAGCGCGTGGAAGCGGCCGCGTTCGACGTCGCGCGCGGCGAGCGCCGCGGCGGTGGCCGAATGGTGGACGGAGGATGCGATGGTCCGGTCGAGGGTGCGACCGGTCTGCACTGCGGCGATCGTCGCGACGGTGAACAAACTGCAGAACACGATCACCGCCAGGATTTCCACCGGCAGCACGACGTGCTCCTGGCCGTCGCGGGTGACGTACCGGACCACCTCGGCGGTGCCCGCGCTGACCGCCAGGTAGGCCAGGCTCGTTGCGGGCCGCCAGGTCAGTGCGGCAGCCATCGTGACGAGGCCCGGGAAGGTGGCCAGCCACACGTCGAGGTTGGACGGGATGTGCCCGTCCACGACGGCGAGCCAGGACACCAGTGTGATCAGGTATCCGGCCGCCGCTGCGGTGCCGCATCGCCGGATCCAGCGTGGATCGGTCGCCTTGGCGGCCGGCCAGAGTGCCAGGAGCGGGAGCAACACGAGGGCGGCGGCGATCGGTGTCCACCACCGAGGAACGATCGCGGACAGGGCGATCGCGTTCCGGGTGAGGAGCACTCCGAACACCAGCGCGGCCGCACCGAGGAACCGGGCGAACGTGCGAATGATCTGTTCCTCGGCGGCGCCGACGCCCGTGGGCCGCGACATCGAGGCACCGTGCTCGACCGGGGGAGCGGGACCGATCATCGCTCTCGGCCGAACAGTGGAGGTGTCACAGCTCGTCGAGCGAGATCAGGCCGTCCTGCACGGCTCGCGCCACCAGCGCAGCCTTGGTCGGTGCGGGGCGTCCGACCTCGCTGTACTTGGTGCGGATGCGTGCCAGATGGGTGTTCACGGTCCCGATGGACAGGAAGAGGTGGGTGGCCACCGAGTTCTTGGAGTCGCAGCGCAGCCAGCTCAGCAGCACCTCGATCTCGCGGGGGGACAACTGCGGGCGGCGCAGCTGCTGCCGCGGCGTGCACCGGACTGCCATGTGTGTCCGATGGTGCTGGTCGAGCGCAGCGGTCATGTCGGCCCCCTCGTTGGTGCGTGCGGACGCAGAGGACTCGGCTCCCGTCCGGAGGCCTCTGCGTCGACGACGGTATGCGCCGCGGTCGGTGCGCCGACAGACAGAACTTTCCTGCCCGTAGAACTCGGGGCACGGTTAGATGCACGAAGGGCCGACCGGGCGTCCGTCCGAGCCGAACTCGACCCGGCGCACACTGTCGGCGGTGCTGCACAGGATCGTCGCCGTCGCGTCCCGCCCTGGCGGCAGGATGCGGACGGTGACCGCGCCTGCCTCGGCCGCGAACAACTCCTCGGCGACGCTGTCGAGGAAGCGGCGCCGGGCCTCCGCGGTCGCGTGGTCCATCGCGTGGTCGTCGAGCAGGATCACCTCGACGCCGCGGCCGCGGGCACTGCGGGCGGCCGCGACGACGGCCGGATCGGTCAGCGCGGGCGCCCGGACACTGTCCCGGAGATGCGCTTCGAGCAGACGGCAGGCGAGCCGCTCGTCGGCGGACAGGGCATCTCCCGCCGCGATGCGCGCGAGCAGCGGCCGCGCCTGTTCGTCGAGCCGACGCAGTTGGCGGTCGCGTTCCTCCAGAATGGCGGAGTCGGCGGCCTCGGCCGCGGCCCGCCGGGTGGTCTGCTCCCGCAGCGTGAAGATCGCCCGCGCGGACGGGCGGATCGTGTAGGCGAAGAACGTGGCCATCAGCAGGGGCGCCAGGTTGATCACCGACATCACGAGTCCGTGTGCCGGGCCCTGGCCGGTCAAGGTCGCCCACACGACGCACGTGGTGATCGTCGAGAGCATTCCCAGCCACGCGAACCCCGGCCGTCCGCGGACACACAGGAACGCGTAGATCGCGGTGACCGCACCCAGCGGCCACGTCTGCAACGGGCTGGAGACCGGTATCGGCAGCACCCCGAGGACGAGGGCGACGGCCACCGGACCGAGCGCGGTCAGCGCCCATGTCGGCCTCATCGGCAGCGGGTCGCCGGGCGCGCGGACGATCGCGACCGCGCCGACGCTGACGGCCGCGACGGCGACCGCGATCGGCCAGAACGAGCTCACTCCGTCGCGGGAGACGACGGCGAGCAGCAGAAACGTCGCCGAGTAGAACACCACGATCGCGTTGGCCGCAGGGCTCCGCATGCCGATCAGGGTGCGGGCGTCGTAGTCGTCGCCGATCGTGCGGACCGCCTGCGTCATGACGCGTCCCACGTGAGGTGGACCCGGGTGCCGGCACCGGGCCGTGAGTCGATTCGGGCCGCACACCCGGGGTGCTGCCGCATCCGGCCCTTGATGCTGACGGCGAGGCCGAGGCGGTGTGCCGGCACCGTCCGTGGGTCGAACCCGCGTCCGGTGTCCGCGACCTCGACGGTCAGGCGCGACGCCCCGACGCTCGTGGTCACCGACCGCCGCGCGCCGGGGCCGGCGTGCCGGACACTGTTCCGCAGGGCCTCGGCGAGCGCGGCCCCGATCGCCCGCGCCGCATCCGCGGGCATCGTGAACGCCTCCGCTCCGGGCGCCCGCCGCACCTGGACCTCGACGCCGTCGTCCACCGACCCCGCCGCCGTGCGCAGGTGCGTGAGCACGTCGGCGGCACCGAACCGGTCGTCCGGTCCCGGACCCGCGCGCAGCGCGTCGAGTTGCTGCAGCGTCTGCGCGGCCTGACCGCTCAGGCTCGGCGTGGTTCCCTGCCGCGACGCGACCAGCAGCGTCGACATCACCCCGTCGTGGATCAGCGCGTCGAACCGGGCGCGTTCGACGGTGCGGGCACGACTGGCCGCCGCCGCGGCCGCGGCCGCGTGCGTGGCGTCGAGGGTCGAGTCGAGCACCCTGCCGGTGCGCAACGCCATCACCGCCGCACCGACGAACAGGGTGCAGAACATGATCGCGAACGCGATGTCGGGGACCAGCGGGCTGGTCGTGGCGGGGTCGCGGGCGAGGAAGTTGAACACCTGCACCCCGACACACGCGACAATCATGTGCGCGAACGCGAAGACGGGCCGCCACGCCGCGACCGCGGCGAGACTGGCGACCCCGGGGAACGTGGACAGCCACACCCCCTGCGGGTCGGTCAGGTCTGGTCCGGTCCACGCCCACATGCCGGTCCCCACGGCGATCAGGAACACGATCGCCGCCACACCGCCGCCGATCCGTAGACACCGGGTGTCGGGGAGCAGCGACGACAACCCGAACGCGAACCCAGACCCGAACACCGCGACCGCGGCCGCCGGCGTCCACCACACGTCGAACCGGCCGGCCTGCGAGATGATCGACGGGAGCAGGAGCAGCAGGTAGAAGAGATATCCGGCGCTGGTGAACACCCCGAACGTGCGCAGGATCCGGTCGGTGGCGCCCCGGCGTTCGGCGCCCGGCGCGGTCATCCGTGGTTGTCGCGTTTGGGGACCGGCAGCCAGCCGTCCTCGACGGCGCGCTTGTACAGGTCGGTCTTGGTGCGCGCGGGCCGGCCCGCCTCGGCGTACTTGGCGCGGATGCGGGCGAGGTAGTCGTTGACGGTGTGCGGGGCGAGACCGGTGAGGCTGGCGACCCGGGCGGCCTTCTCCCCGGACGCGTACAGGGCGAGCACGTCGCGCTGGCGCGGGCTCAGCCCAACGTCGTGCAGGCCGGGATCGCCGTCGATCGCGGCAGCCCACTCCGTGGTCACGACCTGTTCCCCGTTCGCCGCGGCGTCGATGGCGGCGATGACCGTCGCGGTCGGTTCGGACTTGCGCAGGACTCCGAGCACGCCGGCCTTGGCGGCCAACCGCACCAGGTACGGATCCTCCGCGCTGGTGAAGACGAGGGCCTCGAGGCCGGCGTCGCGCAGTTGTTCGACGTTCGATTTCGGGGAGGAGCCGTCGGCCAGGCGCAGGTCGAGGATCACCAGATCGAGCTGCTGCCCGGAGCCGAGCAGGTCGGGGACCGTCGGTGCCGACGCGGCGATCGTGAGGTTCGGGTGCCCGGACAGCATCGCCTCGAGTCCGATCACGACGGACTCGTGGTCCTCCACCACGCCGATTCGGCGAGGCCTGCTCTCGGAGTCGGCGAGTTCACCTCTGTCCGAATGGGTCTCAGTCACATTGCTCCTCACCGAGTGTCGGCCGTGCACTCGTGCGGTTGCGGTACGTGCCGGGAAATCGCTGTTGACGGTAGCAGTCGGCCTCGACATCGCCGCGAGGTCATCGCCCGGATTGCGGCAAATTAGCTCAGCTGTTCGATGAATGAGCAGGAATTGCCGTCCGGCGGCTCGGTCCGCGGGACGATACGCGCTCACTCTCGTGTCGGGCATCCGTCGATCAACCGACGGGTGAGGGTCGTCCGGTAACAGATACCGGCAGGTAGAGGTACCTGTCGCGGTTCGTTCGTCTAACGGATGAAGCAACAACTGGACATTCGACCAGAATCATCTGGACGGATGACCTGAAATCGCTCCGGGGCAGTTCGCTGCTGTGGTAAACACTTCGTCATCGCGAACCCGCTCCGGCCACATGGGACCCGTTGCCCGGAGCCGAATCTCGACTGTCGCGACCCGAACGCGCGTGCCGGACATACGAAACCGAGCCCATCCCAATTGGGCGCCGACAACCAGATCGAAGACTGAACCGCAGACCCCCGACGGGGGTCCGACGAAAGCTGAGCTCATATGAACAAGCAGACCAAGGGTGCCATCGCTGCCGGTGCTGCCGCGCTCCTCCTCGCCGGCGGCGCCGGGACCATGGCCGCGTGGAACTCCTCGCAGACCGTCGGCGGCGGCACCGTCCAGTCCGGTAACTTGAGCCTGACCACGGTTTCGGGGAGCACCGGATGGAAGTGGGTGAACGGTCCGCTGGCGGGCCAGGCCTTCAACCCGGCCGCCGACAAACTGGTTCCCGGTGACCAGGTCGCCTACGACGCGGTCGTGAAGATCGGCGCACAGGGCAAGAACCTGACTGCAAAGCTCGTCGCCGACGCCGCGAGCATCACCGGCACCAACGGTCTCGACACCGCCCTCACCAACAATGTCACCGCGGATGTCGACGGCACCACCCTGCCCACCGGCCCGGGCGGCGCGACGGTGACCAGCGCGCAGGACGGCAAGAACGTCAACGTCCATGTCAACTTCACCCTCCCGTCCTCCGTGTCGGGCACCACGGCGCAGGACGGCACCGTCAACCTGTCGAACTTCGCCGTCACGCTGACGCAGACGTCGTAGGCCTCTGATGCCCGCTCGCTGCCCTCGCAGCGAGCCCATGGACGCGCCGGTCGTCCGGTCCGAGCCCCCGATCCGGATCGTACGGCCGGCGTTCCCGCGAACATCGTTCGAGCACAACAACTTTTGCTCTGGCGCTCGGCGCCCACCGCTCGACCCACGCACGAAAGGCCCACCGAATGTCGCGTCATGAGGTTCCCAGTTCCACGTCAGGGTTCGGTGCCCGGGCACGTTCGTTCCTGTCGGGTGGCAAGCCGCGTGCCGTCGCGTCGTTGGGCATCGTGCTCGGCCTCGGCGCGATCGGAACCCTCGCTGCGTGGAGCGACTCGGCCACCGCGACCTCCGGCGTGTTCAGCACCGGATCGATCGACCTGCAGCTCAACGGAAACCAGGGCAACCCCGCGGCGTACGCGTTCGCGTCGTTGACGAAGACCGGGATGCTGCCGGGCAGCAGCGTCGCGGCAACACTGCCCGTGCAGAACACCGGCTCGACTCCGTTCAACTACACGATGGCGGCGGCCGCGACCTCGTCCACGTTGGCGCCCTACCTGAAGGTGATCGTCTCGACGGGCACGTCCAACGGAACGACCTGCAGTGGCGGAACCGTGATCGCCAACGGCGTTGCGTTGGTGTCCGGCGGCTCGGCCAGCCTCATCCCCACCGCACGGCCGCTGGCCAACGGTGGCAGCGAAACCCTGTGCTTCCAGGTGACTCTCGATTCGGCCGCACCGACGACGGTGCAGAACCAGACGGTGAACACCTCCTTCAACTTCAACGCGACGACGGCCTGAGTGCGCCATGGCAATTCACGAGAACTCTTCCGCCTCCGGCCGCTCGCGCGGCCGTGAGATCGCGCTCAACGTCGGCGCCATCGCCGGACTGATCTGTGTCCTGGCCGCCGCCGCATCCTTCCTGTTCGGCATCAAGCCGCTGATCTTCCGCTCCGGCTCCATGTCCCCGGACATCCCGACCGGTGCCCTGGCGCTGTCGAAGACGACGCCCGCTGCCGATCTCGAGGTCGGTGACGTGGTCAGCGTCCAGAACGAGCAGGGCACCCGGATCACGCACCGCATCAAGGACATCGTGTCCAGCGACGGTGTCAGCTCGGTGCTGGTCCTCAAGGGTGACGCGAACAAGGATGCCGACATCTCCCCGTACACGGTCACCGAGGTCGACCGGGTGTTCTTCAGCGTGCCCGGGCTCGGCTACGCGGTGTCCTGGCTGTCGTCGCCGGCCGCGATCTTCCTCGGCGGCGCGTTCGTCGGCGGGTTGATGGTGCTCGCGTTCGGCCCCGCGGCCACGCGCAAGGATGACGACTCGGACTCCGATGCCGGCACCGGCGGAACTCCCGCTTCTCACGAGGCGGTCGAGTCGCCGGTTGCGCACGCGCACGCCGGAGTCGAGGCGCCGACCGAGCAGTTCCGGGCGCCGCACTTTTCGCTTCGCCGCGGCGTGCCCGCACGCACGGCGATCGCGATCGGAGCGGTCGGCCTGACCGCGCTCAGCGCGACGGCCGTGGGTACCAGCGCGGCGTTCACCGACACCGCGGTTGCCGCAAGCTCGTTCACCGCGGCGGCGAACTTCTACCCCACCCCTCTGGTCTCCTCTGTTTCGTGCAACAACACCGGTACTGCGGGCTTCCGCAGTGTGAACATTTCGTGGCCGAGCCTCGGCAATACGCCGTTGGGCGTGCCCTACAAGTACAAGGTCATCGTTCGTCGGGACAACAACCCGTCCGAGGTCGTTCAAACGAACGACAACCTGACTGGGACTTCGATCAGTTTCAACGGGGACTATTACGGTCGGGGCTACATCGCCGAAGTTCACACGAAGAATGTCAATGCTGTCTCGACCGGCTGGATGGGGCAGGGCATCTGGACTGCCACTCCTCAAGACACGTACTGCTCAGGCGGGCCTCAGAATCAATCGAACCCGCCCGGTGAGAACTCGGTGACCGGACAGAGTGTCGAGACGCAGTCGCTGCGTATGGCGATGGGTGCAAGTCCGTCGCCCGAGGCGGCCACGCTGAGCGGCACGACGACTGCCACTCCGGCTTCGGACTCGGCAACGCCGTCGGCCACGACCACCACGGCCGCGTCGACGACGACCACGGCGACCGTGCCGCCCACGACGACCGTGCCGCCCACGACGACGTCGACCGTGCCGTCCACCACCACGACGGCCGAGCCGTCCACCACCACGGCCTTGCCGACGGCCACCGAGAAGTCCACGGCCACAGCCGAATCCACCACCACGGCGCCGGCCACGACGACCGAGGAGAAGGCTGCCGCCGCGGCGGCACCGCCGGCCGGCGACCTGGCGATGTCGAACCTGTCGACGTCGGGCAAGTACAACGCGGTGGTGAACGGCACGGCGCTGACGGTCGCGGACAAGTCGGGTACACAGGTGTTCGGCACCACGGTCGGCAAGAACGCGACAGTGCAGTGGGCGTCCGACGCTGACCGGCTGTGGATCGTCGACGGCGGCAAGCTGTCCGTCGTGGACGCGGCCACGGGTTCGGAGAAGAACGTCGACCCGACGTCCGGTGAGGTCCCCGCGGACATCGCGGCACTCGTCAAGTAGCGGTTCCCGATCCTGAATCCACTTGTCCCGGATGAGGACTGACGAAAGCTGAGCACGAGATGCACATGAGGACGAAAGGGGCGATCGCGGCGGGTGCCGCGACCGTCCTGCTCGCCGGGGGCGCGGGCACCATGGCCGCGTTCACCGGCGGTGGTGGGGTCGGCGGTGGCGGGGTCGGTGCCGGCAGCCTCGCGCTTGCGCAGAGCGGCACCCCGACCTGGACGGACCAGAACGGCGCCGTCGCGATCACGAACTTCCGGGCCGTCCCGGGCGACACCGTCACCTACGCCGCCAGCTTCACGATCACCGCGACGGGCACCAACCTGAAGGCGAACCTGGCCGTCGACAGTGCCACGATCACCGGCGACCCGGCACTCAAGGCGGCGATGGGGACCTCGGTCACCGCCACCTCCGGCGGTGCCACGTTGCCGTCCAATGCCGGCGGTGTGCTGATCACGCCGGCCCAGAACGGCAAGATCGTCGACGTGAAGGTGATCTTCAGTTTTGCGCCGGGCACCGCCGGTAACGTCGCGCAGTCCGCCCAGATCAATCTGTCCAACTTCAACGTCACACTGAAGCAGGTGTAGTCGCCATGTCGAACAAGACTCGTTGGTTGGCCATCGGTGGCGCGGCCGTCGTCGGTGTGGCGTTGCTGTCGGCACAGCAGACCGGTGCCTTGTGGACGCAGAGCCAGACCCTCGACGCCGGCACCATCCACTCCGGCATCCTCGACCTGTCCGTCGGCGGCAGCGGAATCAGCTCGTACCCCTTCACCGCGCTCGCCGGCGCGAACCTGATGCCCGGCGGCTACGCGCAGGCGCCGGTGAAGGTCTACAACTCCGGCAACGTGCTGATGAAGTACAAGCTCCTCAATGGTGTCCAGTCGAATTCTGCTGTGCCACTGGACCTCACGGCGTCCATCGTCGCGAACGAGGCGGCCTGCCCGGCCGCCGGCAATCCGACCGGAGCGACGCAGGTCTACAGCGGCCCGCTGATCGGTGCGTCGTTCGCCGAACGCACCGTGCAGCCCGGCATCACCGAGGTGCTGTGCCTGCGCGGAACGGTCGGGGCGTCCGCGGCGCCCAGCCAGAGCACCACCGCCACGTTCACGTTCTCGGCCCAGTCCCGATGAGCGAGTGGGTGCGGTCTCGATGAGCGACACGGTGCAGGGCGAGGGCGAAGCGCAGGATCTCGGCGTCTGGGGATGGATCAAGAGCATCGTCTCCTGGTTCGTGCTCCTGCTTCTGCTGGCGATCCTGGCCCTGACCATCGTCGTCCCGAGGCTGACCGGGTCGACGCCCTACACCGTGCTCACCGGCTCGATGCGTCCCACCTACCCGCCCGGCACCCTGATCGTCGTGAAGCCGCAGGACCCCACCACGCTCGGGGTGGGGGACGCGATCACCTTCCAGAAGGAGTCCGGCAACCCCGAGGTGGTCACGCACCGGATCATCGAGTCGCGGCAGAACTCGAAGGGCGAGCGCACCTTCGTCACCCAGGGTGATGCGAATCCGTCACGTGACCAGAACCCCGTGGTGATGGAGCAGGTTCGGGGCAAGGTCTGGTACAGCGTCCCGTACCTCGGGTACGTCAACAACGTCATCACCGGCAAGCAGCGGGCGACGATGATCACCGTTGTCGTCGGCGGCCTGTTCCTCTACGCGGGGTGGATGTTCGTCGGCGCGTTCCGGGACCGCTCCCGCGGGGGTGACGGCGAACCCGGCTCCGACCGGACCGAGAACGCCGACACCGCAGGGGGTCCCGTGAGCCCCGGTGGCTCCACGAATCTCGCGACCGCCGACACCGTGCAGTTCGCGGCACCACGGGTCGCGCCGTCCCCGCAGCAGCGGTTCCTCGATGCGGACACCGTCGTCATTCCTCGGATCGACGCGCACCACCGAGCCCCCTGATTCCGCACGAACCTGCGGCGCCGAATGCCGCAGGATCACCGAGACGCCGCGACGGCCATCGAACCGTCCGGGTACTGGTCGTCTCCTCGTCCCAGTTCCTGCCCGAGCGGGTGGTGTCGATCTCGAATTCGAACCGCGTGACCATGTCCTCGGTGACGTCCTCGACGTCGACGTAGAACTGCTCGTACCGGCGGCGCAGCTGGTGGACCGGGCCGTCCTCCTCGCATAGCAGCGGGTTGTCGATCTTGTTCATCCAGATCTCGATGTGCTGCTCGAACGTGGCCATCGTGCCCGACCCGAACTGCTGCGCCACGGTGTCGGCCTGCTCGTCGGACATGCCCGGCAGCTTCCTGACCATCACGCCGTACTGCACCACGAACGAGGTCGAGCTGACCGGGTAGTGGCAGTTGATCAGGTCGTCTCGACCGGCTACCCATCTGTGGTGCCGGTCACTTCTGTGCGCACAATGTACGCACGAATGCCCGTGGCGTCACCGTCACGAAGGTGAGGAGGCTAGCGAATGGGTGAAGGCCGTGACGTGCCCGAGGTCCCGCGGTCGCGGGCCGCTGCTCCTGCTGCCGATGCGCTCGGCTCGGGGGATGTGGGCTACGTGGACACAGCGAAGGCCCGGACCGCGTACGTCGAGGCCCGCGCAGCGCTGCTGCTCGCCGGCGTGCGCCTCGACGACCTCGACGACCTCGCCACCAGCAAGGTCGCCGCGTGGAAGGACCTGCGGCCCAGCAGCGACGAGGGGCCTGCGTCGGGCGCACGGATCGACCAGGCAATCGTCGGAGTCCTGCGATCGGCGAGGATCGAACTGGGTCTGACCGTCGACGACATCGTCGGGCGCTCGGGCGTCTCCCGTGAGGTGTATACCGCGATCGAGGACATGACCCACTCGATCACGGTGCCCGAGCTGCGGGCCCTGGCTCGCGCCGTCGGACTTTCTCCCGATGATGTGTACGCCGCCGCGGAGGAGGCGACGGAAGGGTTGTCCGAGTAGCGGCCGCGCCGGTGGCCCGGAGGTGGAGGAGGCCCCCGCTGCAGCTCGGGGAGTAGAAAGGGAGCATGGGAAGGCGGTCGGTCGTCGTGCTCTACGTGCTCGCGCTGGCAGCCGTCGTGGTTGCGGTGGACATCCTGTTCTTCAGGCACCATTTCTGGGCGCGACTGATGGTGAACGTCGGCATCGTCCTGGTGTTCTGGGTGTTCTATCTGAGGTTCCTGCAGGCTCGGTGAAGGGCAGCACGTGCCGGCAGGAAACTCCCAGGATCCACCTCGGGTTCCCCCAGCCAATGCCCAGGATGCACATCTACCGTGGCGCTCGATCGCACGCATCCGGATGAAATGAGTTGCCATGGGTCCCACCACGTTCAACGCCATGCCGATCCACCCGCTGCTGGTGCACTTCGTGGTCGTGCTGGTTCCGTTGTCGGCTCTGCTGCTGGTGTTGTCGGTGTGCTGGCCGGCGGCCCGACATCGACTCGGGGTGGTCACACCGGTCGTGGCCTTGATGTCCCTCGTGCTGGTTCCGCTGACCACCCATGCCGGCGAATGGCTCGAGCACCAGACGCCTCGCAGCCCGCTGGTGCGGATCCACGCCGAGCTGGGCGACCAGCTCGTCTACTGGTCGATCGGAGTGTTCCTCGCGTCGCTGGCATGGTGGGCACTCCATCAGCACAAGGTTCACGAGTGGTGGATCGCCCGGACGGGAACAGGACCCGCACGGGCGCCGGTGTCCCGCGTCCTGGCGATCGGACTCGCCCTGGTCGGCGTTGCCCTCGCCGTCGGATCGGTCGTCCAGGTCTATCGCATCGGCGACAGCGGCGCCGCGGCGGTCTGGGCCGACACGACCGTCACCCCGGCGGCGCAGTCGCGGTGAGTGCGCCCGTGGTACCCGATGAGGGCACCCGATCCGCATGGCTCCGCCGCGACCGTGAGCGTCGCAAACAGTCCGACACGAATCCCACGCTCTGACTACGTTGTAATCATGTAATCGGGTGATCAACATCGGGAGGAGTGACATGACAACGGGCGGCAACACCACCGAATCGCTGTTCGATCACGTCGGCGGCCGGGCCGGACTGCACCGACTGGTCGCGACCTGGTACCCGCGGGTCCTCGCCGATCCGCTCCTGCACCCGCTGTTCGGGGCCGGTAGTCCGAGCCACGTCGAGCACCTGACGGACTTCCTCGCCGAGGTGTTCGGGGGCCCGACCGTCTACACCGACGAGTTGGGCGGATTTCCCGCCCTGCTCGAAGCGCACCGCGGCAAGCGGATCACCGAGGAGCAGCGGCAGCGCTTCGTCGACCTCTTCCTCGCCGCCGCCGACGACGCCGGGCTGCCCTCCGACACGCGATTTCGCACGGCGTTGCTCGACTACCTGCGCTTCGGCACCGAGGTGGCGGTGCAGAACTCGCACGCCACCGGCGACGCCGACCTGCATCCCTGCCAGGAGGTGCCCCGCTGGAACTGGTGAGGACGCGGCATTCGATCCCGCACGACGACGGCCCCCAGCCCGCATGGGCTGGGGGCCGTCGCGTCAGCGGTGGAACCCGGTGATCAGGAACCGAAGATGCTGGTCAGCGAACCGGCGTCCAGCGATCCGGCCGAGCCGCTGCCGCCGGGCTCCGGCGTCACGCTGGACACCGTCACGGTGTGCGGGGCCGAGATGGACGTCGCGTACGTGGAGTCGCCCTGGTACTCGGCGGTGATGGCATGGTCACCGTCGACGTTGAACGACCGGTTGATCTTCGCGACACCGTTGACGAGGGTGACCGGGGTGCCGAGCGCGACACCGTTGTCCCGGAACTGGACCTTTCCGGTGGCGGCGTTCGGGGCGACCGTCGCTGTCAGTTCGATGTTGGTGCCGTTGTTGACGGCGGTGCCGCCGGAGATCGCGATGCTGGTCGGCGTCTTCTGCGCCTCGGTGACCGTCACGGTGTGTGCGGCGGAGGTGGAGGTGGCGAAGCCGACGCCGCCCGAGTAGACGGCGGTGATCTCGTGCGTGCCGGCCGTGGTGAACGCGTGGTTGTACCTGGCCACCCCGTCGGTCACGGTGACCGGGCCGCCGATGTTGGTGGCGCCGTCCTTGAACTGCACGGTGCCGGTGGCGGTCGACGGATCGACCGTGGCGGTCAGCTCGACCGAGGTGCCGACGATGCTGGTGGCCACACCCGTGAGGGTCGTGGTGGTCGCCACGGGCGCGGGATCGAGTTCGAAGTCGAGCGCGAAGTTCGGGTCGACGGTGCCGTTCTGTGTCCCGTTGCCCGCGCCGGCGGGCATGCCGACCACGAGCAGGACCTTCGCGGTGTCACCCGGGGCGAGGTGGATCGACTGCAGTTCGGTGCCGGGCAGGGACACCCCGTTGACGAGGTCGACCAGCTGGCCCGTCGCGTCGTTGATCTCGGCGCGCACATACGCCTGCATGTTCTCGGACATCGACCAGTTGCCGAGGTAGATCTGCAGGGTTCCGCCCTGATCGGTGGTGTTCTTCGCCCAGAACGCGCTGGTGGCTTCGCCGCCCGGGATCAGGTCGCCCGAGAGTGCGGGGATCTGATCCATGCCACCCCAGGTGGCGTTGTCGGCGGAGTACTGGATCACGCTCGGGTCCGCGTGCGCGGACGCCGGCATCATCACCGCGGTGTAGACCGCCACGAACAGTGCCGCGACCGCGCCGCCAATGACAGTGACGAGCCGCGTGAAGCCGCCCTGCGTGTTGATGGTGGAAGTCATTGCGGCAGCGTAGTGGGAAACAGTGGATCAAGCGTCCAGTTTCGTCGGATTTCTCCGCCGTCGCCTCGGGTAGCCGAGAGTTCGCTGACGACGGGCGTACGTTGTTCGGCGGGTGACGCGGCGAGTCGGCTCAGACGCGCCGTGACATGGTGTGCGGTGGTCCGGGCGTCGCGTCCCCGGCCGGGTCCCAGACTCTGGGACGCCCGCCGGGTGGCCGTAGCGTCCGATTTGCGGCGTCTGCTCGATTGGTGGCTGCTGAGGTCCGGGAGTAGGGTGGCCGAGGATCGACACGTGCCACCCGAACGCACATTCGGCACGCGACAGAGGAGGAGGTGAGGCTTGCAGTGATGAGCCAACCTCCGAGTACCTGCCGAAGTCGTCGCTGAACCGTAGCGGTTCATCCCTTCGCGCAGCGGCGATTTCGCGCTCACCGTCACAGCCCGCCCGTGGGCAGTCCGTGCATCCTCACTTACGCGAAAGCCGTGTCCCATGCGTGACAAGCGACCCTTCCGCCCGCTGCTGCCCAGCCGGGCCGCCGACCCGATTCGTGACGCGATCGCGCCCGAACACTCGATGGCCCCGCACCCGACCCCGCCGGTGCGCCGGCTCGCCCCGGCGCCCGTCGAGGCCAGCGTCGTCAACAGTGCCGTCTATCGCGGTGGCTGTCGGATCGAGACGCCGTCGAACCTGTCCGAGGCGCTGCGCAGCCTGCCCGACGAGTCGTCGATGGCGTGGATCGGGATGTACCGGCCGTCCGAGGAGCAACTGCTCGCCGCTGCCGCGCAGTTCGGGTTGCACGAACTCGCGGTCGAGGACGCGATCGTCGCGCACCAGCGTCCCAAGCTCGAACGCTACGGCGACACCCTGTTCGTGGTGCTGCGCGCCGCGCGGTACGTCGACGAGACCGAGCGCGTGGACTTCGGCGAACTGCACGTGTTCTGCGGTCCGACGTTCGTGCTCACCGTCCGGCACAGCGAGTCGCCCGACCTGTCCGCGGTGCGCACCCGCATGGAGAACGACCCCGACCTGCTGCGGCTGGGCCCGGAGGCGGTGTTGTACGCGATCCTCGACGCCGTCGTCGACGGGTACGCCCCGGTCGTCGCGGGACTGCAGAACGACATCGACGAGATCGAGACCGAGGTGTTCAGCGGTGATCCCAAGGTGTCGCGGCGCATCTACGAACTGACCCGCGAGGTGATCGAGTTCCAGCGCGCCACCCGTCCGCTGCTCGACATGCTCTCCGGGCTGTCCGCCGGGTTCGAGAAGTACAAGACCGACGAGGAACTGCAGCGGTACCTGCGGGACGTCACCGACCACGCGACGACCGTGGTCGAGCGCGCCGACGGTTTCCGGCAGCTGCTCGGCAACATCCTCACCGTGAACGCGACGCTGGTGTCGCAGACGCAGAACGAGGAGATGTCGGCGCTGACGCAGGCCAGCTACGCGCAGAACGAGGAGATCAAGAAGGTCTCGGCGTGGGCGGCAATCCTGTTCGCGCCCACCCTGATCGGCACCGTCTACGGCATGAACTTCGACAACATGCCGGAACTGCACTGGGGTGGCGGCTACCCGTTCGCGCTCGGCCTGATGGTGCTGATCTGTGCCGGGCTCTACACGATCTTCAAGCGGCGCGGCTGGTTGTGACGCGGCGCTGCCGCCTGTGAGTGGTTCTCGCCCCGGGCCGGGGCGACAACCACTCACAGGCACCGCAGGTGCGTCACCCCTGCGGCTGGTTCTTGCCGGTGATCTTCTTCCACTGCGTGACGGCCAGGTACTTGACCAGCAGTCCGTAGTTCTTGAGCTTCTCCATGGGGTCCCCCTCATGTCCGTGTACGGCGAATTGTCGCCGGGAACTTGATCACAGATCCCCGCCGATCGGCAAGCGGCGGGGCCTACGCTGGACTCGTCCGGATCACCGAAGAGTGAGGTAGACCGATGAGCGATCACGTGTACTCCGTCACCGAGGTCGTGGGATCGTCGTCGAAGGGAATCGACGACGCGATCGCACAGGCGGTTACCCGGGCGAACGAGACGGTCCGGAACCTGGAGTGGTTCGAAGTCGTCGGCACCCGCGGACACATCGTCGACGGCAAGGTGGCCCATGTGCAGGTGACGATGAAGGTCGGCTTCCGGCTCGACCCGGCCTGACCGCGCGTCACCTCGCGAATCGGCGCGGGGTCGGTCAGGATGGGGAACGTGGACCTGCCCCTGAGCCCGCCGCTGCAGCCGATGCTCGCCAAGTCCGCCGACACGGTGCCCCCGCAGCCCGTCGGCGACGGCCCCGTCTGGTCCTACGAGCCCAAGTGGGACGGATTCCGCGCCATCGTGTTTCGCGACGGCGACGAGGTGGTGCTCGGCTCCCGCAGCGGCAAGGACCTCGGCCGGTACTTCCCCGAGATGCTCGACGCGATCCGCGCGGAACTGCCCGACCGCTGCGTCCTCGACGGCGAACTCGTTGTTCCACGGGAAACCGGGGGTCGCACCCGGCTGGACTGGGAGGCGTTGTCCGAGCGGATCCATCCCGCCGCGAGCCGGGTCGCGCTGCTCGCCGAGCAGACGCCCGCGCAGCTGATCGGGTTCGACCTGCTCGCCCTCGGCGTCGACGACCTGACGTCGCGGCCCTTCGTCGAGCGCCGCGCGGCGCTGCTCGACGCCCTCGGCGGCCCCGCAGGCGGGCGGTCCTGTCACGTGACCACCGCGACCACCGACCCGGCCGTCGCCACCGAGTGGTTCCACACCTTCGAGGGCGCGGGGCTGGACGGGGTGATCGCGAAAAAGCTTGCCGGACACTACGCCCCGAACAAGCGGGAGATGGTCAAGGTCAAGCACTCCAGGACCGCGGACTGTGTGGTGATCGGCTACCGACCGCACAAGAGTCAGCCGGGTATCGGGTCGATGCTGCTCGGCCTCTACGACGGCGACAACCTGCGGATGATCGGCGGCGCGTCCGCCTTCACCGCGAAGCGGCGGGTCGAGCTGCAGGAGATCCTCGACCCGCTGCGCGTCGGCGACGACGTCGTGTACGACGGCGAGGCCAGCCGGTGGGCCGCCGGCCGGGATCGGCAGTGGGTGCCGCTGAACCCCGAACTGGTGGTCGAGGTGGCCTACGACCAGATGGAGGGCGACCGGCTGCGGCACGCCGCCCGGTTCCTGCGCTGGCGCCCGGACCGCGAGGCGCGCAGCTGCACCTACGAGCAGTTGGAGGTTCCGGTGCGCTACGACCTCGCCGACGTCCTGGCCGGAGGCGAGTGATGGCGAACAGGAGTCCCGCGCTCGAACTCGACGTCGACGGCGTCGCGGTGCGGCTGTCGAGCCCCGACAAGGTGATGTTCCCGCAGCTCGGTGCCGACGGCGGCACCAAACGCCACCTCGCCGAGTACTACCGGACCGTCGCGATGTTCGACGCCGGCGGCATCATGACCGCGCTGAGCCAGCGGCCGACGCATCTGCAGCGGTTCCCGGACGGCATCGAGGGGGAGGAGGTGTACCAGAAGCGGATCCCGGCGAAACGTCCCGACCACATCGGCACCTGCACCGTCACGAACCCGAACGGCCGCACCGCCGATGCCCTGCTGGTACGGCATCCCGCCGACGTCGTGTGGGCCGCGCAGATGGGCAACGTGACGTTCCATCCGTGGCCGGTGCGGTGCGCCGACACCGACCGCCCGGACGAGCTGCGGATCGATCTCGACCCGCAGCCCGGCACCGGGTTCGCGGAGGCGCGGGCCGTCGCGCTGGACCTGCTCGCCCCGCTGCTCGACGAACTCGGCCTCGTCGGCTACCCGAAGACGTCCGGCGGCCGCGGCGTACACGTGTACGTGCGGATCGAACCGCGCTGGGACTTCATCGACGTCCGGCACGCGGCGATCGCCCTGGCCCGCGAGATCGAACGCCGCGACCCGAGTCGGGTCACCACCGCGTGGTGGAAGGAGGAGCGCGGCGCGCGAATCTTCGTCGACTTCAACCAGACCGCGCGCGACAAGACGGTCGCGTCGGCGTACTCGGTGCGCAAGACCCCGCGGGCGACGGTGTCCACACCCGTCACCTGGGCCGAACTGGCCGAGGTCGAACCGGACGACTTCACCATCGCCACCGTGCCCGACCTGCTGGCCCGTCGCGGCGACCCGTCGGCGGGCATCGACGCGGTCGCGCACTCGCTCGACGGACTCCTCGAGATGTCGGCCCGCGACACCGCGAACGGCCTCGGCGACCTGCCCTACCCGCCGCAGTACCCGAAGATGCCCGGCGAGCCGAAGCGGGTGCAGCCCAGCCGGGATAGGGACCGTACCAGGGGAAACCAGTCGGACTGACGTTGCGTCGCTTGAGCATAGCGCAAGCTCTCGCGATAATCTTCGACATGCCCGACCTGCTCACCGACCTGTCCGCGTCGTTCTGTCGGCACCTGCGTGCCGAGGGGCGCTCGCCGCGCACCGGAACCCTCTACGACCAGTCCATTCGGTTCTTCGGCGATTGGCTCGTGGCGCACGGGAAGACGCCGACTCTCGACAACCTCACCCGTGAGAACGTCCGCGAGTGGTTGGCGGACCTGGCCGACACGAAGGCTCCCGGCACCGTCCTCACCCGCTGGCGCGGGCTGCGCCGGTTCTGCGGCTGGCTAGTCGACGAGGAGCTGCTCGACGTCCATCCGATGAAGGGGATGCAGCCACCGGCCGTCGCGGCGCCCCCGGTACCGGTGCTGACCGATGACGACCTCAAGGCGCTCGTGAAGGCGTGCCGTGGGAAGACGTTTCGGGATCGGCGCGACGAGGCGATCATCCGCATGCTGCTCGACTGCGGAATTCGTGTCTCCGAGCTGACCGGGCTGTGCCTGCGGGACGTAGACCTCGACGCCGAGACCGCGATGGTCACCGGCAAGGGCAACAAGGTTCGGGCCGTGTACTTCGGGGCCCGCACCGCACAGGCGCTCGACCGTTACCTCCGTGAGCGGCGCAAGCAGCGGCACGCGCACCTCGAGGCGCTGTTCCTCGGTGAGCGCGGCGCCTACACCCCTGACGGGGTACGCGAGGTGCTGCGCGTGCGTGGCGCGCTGGCCGGGATCGCCGACCGGCTCAACCCGCACCGGTTTCGGCACACCTTCGCTCACGACTTCCTCCTGGCCGGCGGGCAGGAGCGCGACCTCAAGCGCCTGGCCGGCTGGACTTCGGACGCCATGCTCGAACGCTATGGCGCGAGCGCCGCGGACGCACGGGCCCGTGAGGCCGCTACCCGTTTGAGGCGGGGCGACCGGGTCTGATGCGAGGTGATTGTCGTCACACTTAAGGGTGGACGGTATTCGATGCTCGTGGGTGGCCGTGCGGGCGTTGCGGCTTCTCCGGCGGCAGTTGTCATGGCCTCTGGCCTGGGGTTTTGGTGAATCGGAAACGGGGCCGGACTCTAGCTATGGAGTGAAAACTATTGTACTGCAGTGCAATTGGTGAGATTCGGGTTGGGATTGACGACTTCACCCCTGCGTCTCTTCACTTGGTGACGTGCCCTCAGAAGCCATCTCGAAAGCCAGCGGAATGCCACCAGCCCCCACCGCTCCCCAGGTCAAATTAGCGCGACCCCCGCGCCGACTCGCCTCCTTGAAAGATGCTGCCGCGTACCAGAGTTGCTCGGTCAACACTGTGGAACGGCAGGTTGATAACGGGGACCTGCCCGCGTACCGCCTGCCCGGTTCGCGTCTTGTCCGGGTGGATCTCAACGAGCTCGACGCGCTGCTCGACGCCGCCGTCATCGCGCCGACCGCGGCCGACCGATGACCCCCGCCGACCGCCGACTCCGCGCCCAGCTCGCCGCACACGAATCGTGGTCCCGGACACCTGACCGCGCCGCCCGCACCGCGAAAGCCAGAAGGGCGGCAGAGGCCAGGTTCGAGAGGCAGGTCGACCCCGACGGCCGCCTCTCACCGCAGGAGCGTGCCATCCGCGCCCAACACGCACGGAAGGCCCACTTCGCACGGCTCGCACTGAAATCGGCGCAGGCGCGCCGGAGGGCTGCCGGGTCCGCACCCTCCGGGCCGAAGCCCGACGCCACCGCATGACACGCTCAGATCATCCGTCTGAACACCTCCGCGGAGTCGGTCACTGTCCGTGACCACCGAGGGTGCCGGTCGGCGGCGCCGGTCGACGTCGAGACGCTGTGTCGGCACGAGCGCGGGTGACTAGGACGCACGCTGGTTCCGGCTCGAAGCGGCCCCTGCTCGGCGTGGCCGCGCCCGCGGTGTCGTGTGTCCACTCAGACACACGAGAGAGTCCTCGCCCGATGTCGTAGCCGGGCGATCACCGGCGACCCGCTGGCCCAGGCCCCGGTGCTCGACCGGCCGCCGCCCCAAACCCCCACCTAGAGACCGGACACCTTGACCGACAACACCGCCCACGCACCCACCACCGGCGACGCGGACACGATCGCCGACGCGTTCGGGCCGTCGCACAACGCGTTCAGCAGCGGCCGCCGTTTCAGCAGCGGCCGCCGTTTCATCCTCGAGCGGCCTCCGGGCATCCCGGCAGTGTGGGGGAGCGGTGACCGCGTCGCGTGGGCCGAAGGGGAGGCGCTCATGATCGCCGGTCCGCAGGGCGTCGGGAAGACGACCCTCGCGGGGCAGCTCGTCCGGGGCCTCCTCGGTGTACAGGACCACGTTCTCGGGCTGCCGGTGCGGCCGTGCGAGCGCGTCTTGTACTTGGCGATGGACCGGCCCCGGCAGATATCGCGCGCGCTGGGCCGCCAATTCACCGACGACGACGGGGACGCGCTCGAACGGCTCACCGTCTGGGAGGGACCGCCGCCCCACGACCTCGCCCGGTACACCCACACCCTGACCGAGATGGCGGAGTGGGCCGGTGCCGACGCCGTCATCGTCGACAGCCTCAAGGACGCGGCGCTGGGTCTGTCCGAAGACGAGGTCGGAGCGGGATGGAACCGTGCGGTGCAGACGCTTCTGGGGACCGGCCGGAACATTGCTGTCCTGCACCACAACAAGAAGACCGGCGGCACCGGCACGGCCCCGACCATCGACACCGTCTTCGGCAGCACGTGGCTGACCTCCGGCACCGGGTCGGTGTTCATGCTCACCGGTTCGCCCGGCGACGCCGTGGTCGAACTCCGGCACGTCAAGCAACCCGCCGCCGAGATCGGGCCGCACAAGCTGTTCCACGACCAGGTCGCGGGGACGATCACGGTCCGAGATGCCGTCGACTTGGTCGCCGCGGCCGCGAGCTCGGGCGGGCTCACAGTCAGGGCCGCCGCCGCCCTCATCCACGGCACCGACAACCCCGACAGAGCGGCCGTCGAGAAGACCCGGCGTCGGCTCACCCAGCTGGTTAAGGACGGCGCACTCGTGGGCCCGGGAGGCGCCGCAGGGGTCACCGCGCTGTACTGCGCCGTGGGTGCCTCGTGAGGGATCGCCGGCGTCACGCACACCTCACGCGGACCCTCACGTGCACAACCATTTCCGCAGGTCGCAGGGTCGCGGGCAACCTCACGGCACCCAAACCTCGGAACCTCACAAACAGCCTCACGGGGGTCACGCACACAGTGGTCTCCCTAGGGCGAAGGGGTCACGAATGATCTCACGGGGGTCACGCGCCAGGGAGTCACGGTTTCCCCCCTCTCTGAAAGGGGGGAACCGGTCCCCGCCCACCCGCACGCCCACACACCCGACACGAAAGAGCCGAACGGCGACATGCACGCGCCCCTGAAACTCCCCCCACGACAGAAACAGGAGCCCAGGCTCCCCACCGCCACCCCAACGCAACGGAGGTCGCGACACGACCGCGCAGCCGTCAGCGGCACGGGAGAGCACAGGACTGCAGGTGTCGCCGGCCTCGACCGGTCGCGGTTCCTCCCGTGCGCGCGGGAGGGCCGGGTCGTGTGCCGAGCCTGCCTCCATCTCAACACCTTGCGGAGACCCTTTTGACCACTCAGATCAACACCTGCAACGGCTGCCCGGCACGCTGGTCCGGCCTCAACACCGCGCACTGCGCCGGCTGCCACGTGACCTTCACGGGACCCTCGGCCTTCGACCGTCACCGCGTGAAATCAACCTGCGCCACACCCGCCGAAATCGGGCTCAAATCCGCCGACCGCGCGTACCCCTGCTTCGGGTACCCCATGCGGGACGATGCGCTCTCATTCTTCGACGGCCTCGGCATTGCGGGCTAGCGAGGCGTAGCGCGGTGCACCCGAATGCGTCGCGAGCCCCACCGGCCGGGCCGTAGACCGCCGATGTGCCCGCCCGACCAGCCGAAACGCCGAAAGGACCCACCCTTGAACGACCACATCGACCACCAGGCCCAACGTGCCGCGCTCGCCGCCCGGCGCGCCGAATCGCAGGCCATCATCGACGCCGCCCGTGGAGCGAGGAAGTCCCGCACCCCGTCCGCGATCGACGCCGCCCGCGAGGTACATCTCACGGGCCAGACCGAACGCCGCGCCGCCCGCGCCGAGGCCCAGGACGCGGCGACGGCCGAAAGGAACGCGGAGGGGCGCGCCATGTACGAGCAGATGCAGCGGCTGAACCCGGCGTGGGCGGCCGGCATCGAGGCCGCGCAGGCCACCGCCCAGGCCGAACGGGACCGCCTCCGCCGGCACCACCGCGCCATGCTGGGGTGGAGCGACGACCACGAGTAGCGATCCGCCGGTGCCGGGTGAGTGAGGGCAAGGATGACTGAAGACGAGGCGATGACCCCACGCGATGACCGCATGGCCGACGTCTTTCGCCGCGCCGCCGAAGCGATGCCCACCGACCCCGTCGCGCAGTTGCAGGCCGCCTGGGAGATCGCCGACCAGCTCGACCATCAGCTTGAAGCGATCGACTCGGGCGAGCTGGACGCCACCGCACGCGAGATCGCCTACCGAGTGGGCGCGGTCTTCGCGTTACGCATGATCGCAGGACCGAAGGCGTAGCTCGAACAGGAAGGCCCCCGCCGCCACCACGACGGCGGGGCCGCTCCAGTTTCACGGGCTTCTATCCCGCAAGCTTGGTTCCTAGTCCGACCTGGTGGCCGGAGCACCCGGCACCCACGACGGTAGCGTCGGCGGGTCGAACCGGCGGCCGCCGTTGTACTCCCGTTCGAGCCGCTCACACAGCTCCTCCGCCGCCACCGCGATGAACCGGGTCATCGAGTTCAGCCCCTCGTGCGGCAGGGTATGCACCGCCGCAGCCTCCATCCGCGCGCGTAGATCCACCGGCAGCGGCACGTTCGTCTGCTTGGTGCGCGTCCTGCCGCGGCCGAAATCCGACCCCGCCGGCACGGGATGTTCGGGGCGGGTCACCTCGGCCATCATTCCCGGCCGCCGGCGGCCCAAGTTCGGCATCTTGTCGGTGTTTACCGTGGCGCCGACCTCCTCGACGATCCACGCCATCAGGTGCGCCATGTGGCGCGCCGACGCAGTTGGGTGCTCGTCAGATGCGGAGACACCCGGTGTGTTGGTGGCGTTCATGTCGACCAGGCTCGCATATCGGGTGTCTAGCTAGATGTCTAGTCGTGACTTCACGCTGGGCCGCATGTTGACTGAGGGGTCGAACACGCTACTCGGGGTTACGATTTCGTCCATACCCTTCGGATTGGGGCGCGACATGGACGGTCGCCAACTTGCCCTCTGCCTCGGCCTGATCGGGCTCGCCTTGCCTCTGATCGCCTACGTGCTGTCCGCCGGCCAGGTGTCGGGGTCGGTGGTGTCGCTTGCGCTGGCGGCGATGTCACTCAACCTGCTCGCGATCGGAGTTACCCGCCGGGTGGCCTGACCACACCGGACCGCGCCGCGCGGACAGAGGAGCGCGACCGCGTGTTCGCGTTCTCGGAGATCGTGCGGACCTTGGCCTCATCGTCGCCGTCGAGTGGCAACAAGCCAGCGCTGGCGACTTGACCGGATACTCAGCCGACGTCGGTAGACAACCATCCCGGAACCCGTAACCTCGTCGGATTCAACGGATCACCGCTGACGCTGTCATCGGTACGTCTGGCCTGCAGCCTTTACCGCTTCCCATGAGGTCGCGGCTGCGCACACCGACTCCGATGCCAGAACATATGCCCAGGCCTCCGGTACTTCGTGACTCGCGTTCACAGTGGCGACCCAAGCCGCGGCAGCGTCCCTCTTCGCGATCACCGTAGGGCTGGTCATCTCGCTATCACGTTTGCCTTCGACGATCCAGTGCACGTCTTCGTCGTCGATGACGATGAAATCCGGTTCGTACTGGCGCTGAACTGCGCCAGCAAGGTAGGTGATCCGGAGCGGGACCGTCTCGTCGATTCGGACCCAGGCACGCACGCCGCCAGGCTTCTCGAACAGGGACGCCAGCGTGAACTCGGTGGAGAAGGCGTCGAAGCTGTTGATTTCGTATACCGACTTCACCCAGCCCGAGTATGGGTAGCCCTTCTCGAAGTCCTTGGACCCGGTGACCACCTGCCGGTCCGCCGGCGGTCGTGTCTCATACCGGCCGGACGGCTCGGGCCACTTGACCGGCTTCACCTCTCGCACCTCACGGGCCGGGGATGAAGTCTGCTTCGCGGCGATCCACTCGGTCAGGCGGGCCGTGGCCAGCCGGCCATGCTCGGGCCGCCACGGGGTATCTTCGTCGACCTCCGCGCCCTTGAGGAAGACCTGCGCGATCTTCACCGCAGCGTTGATCTCGGTGGTGGTGGCCTCCACGGCGTTGGTGCGAATCAACCGCGCGACCAGATCACTCTCGATCGTGTCGAACGGCAGAGCTGTCTGTGTCGCGACGATCTGCTCGACCTCGTCACGGATCACCACGTGCGCCGTGCCGTCGGCGCCACGTTCGGCGTCGATGGCCTTGCGTGTCAACGTGGGGGCGTTGTCCTCGGCGAACGTCCGCCCCAGCGCCTCGACACTCGCCAGATTGATCTGGCTCAGCGAGAACGGGTCACGCTCCCACCGGGTCACCACCGACGGCAGGAACAGCGGGATCCTTACCCCTCCCGGCGACCGCGGCTCGAGCTTCCGGGTCAGCACCGAACTTGACGCTTGGCCGGCCGCGACCCGTGCGTCGATCGTCGACACCGACAACCCGAGATGGCTCCGCTCGGCCGTGTCGACCTCGAGGTCGTCCTCGTCGAACAGCCCGAACTGCTCCGGGTCGGATGCCGCCGCACCAGGCAGCAGAATCTCGACGGCCCCGGATTCCGGCGGGGTGAAGTCCCACGGCAGCGAGTCCTGCTCACCGAGCGGAACACCCGGATCGTGCCGGCCCGGTGACGGATTCGCCACGACGGTGGCGTCGCCGGTCCGATCACCCAGGGTCTCCTCGATGAGCGCCTTCGCCTGCTTGAGCAGGGTGGCAAAGGACCTGTGGGAGAGCACTTCCACCGTGTCGAGCATCGGGTTGCCGGTGCGCTGCCCGAAGGGCAGTCGGAGGCCGCGTCCGAGGATCTGCTCGGTGAGCAGGTTCGATTCCATCGACCGAACGGAGGCGATGACGTAGATGTTCTTCACATCCCATCCCTCCTTGAGCATCGACACCGACACCACCGCCCGGATCTTCGACTCCGGGTCCTCCAGACGGTCGAGCTGAGCGAGGGTCGCGTCGGGCTGGTCCGAGGTGACCAGCAGCACCTGGTCCGGGTCGCCGAGCATGTCGGATCCGACCAGCAGATCCCGGTACTCGGTGGCTTCCTGGATTGTGGTTGCGATGAGGAACATCACCGGTTCGACGTACTTGCGGCCACGGGCCTGTCGGCAGTACGCGCGCATCGCATCGCGCTTCGCGTCGAGCAGGGTTAGTCCGTCCGCAAGCTGGGTGCGGATGTCGTGGATTCCGTCCTGGCGGGACACCAGCACGGGGACTTTCAGGTATCCGTCCGCGATCGCCTCCGACAGCGGGTACCGGTAGACCCGCAGGGGAAGGGACTTCTCATGTGGAGTGGCGGTCAGGCCGACGGTGGCCAGTGGCCGCAGGCCGGTGATCGCGGCCTCGAACTTCTTCGCTGAGCCGGAGTAGTACACGTGGTGTTCATCGGCGATAACGATCAGATCGTCGGCAGCCTCGAGATACGAACGGACAGCGGTACCGAGCGTTTCGTGTGGCTTGTCCGCACGGCGGCGGTCGTCCTTGGTCGGGCGCAGCAGCGACTGCACGGTGAACACGAACACCTTGAAGGCGTCAGGGTCCTCGAGCGCCGCGCCGACCTCTCCACGCTCGACCGTGTCGAGGGTGACGATCATCGGCCGGCATTGCAGGCCCCGCAGGTACTTCGGATGTCCCGGAGTGAGGTTGTCGATCGTCTTGCGCTGGATCGTCGATCCCGGAGTCACGATCACGACGTTCCGGACGCCCGACTCGTAGAGGTAGTCGAGCAGGCCGCCCGCGATGTACGTCTTGCCGACGCCGGTGGCCAGGTCCGCGATCATTTCCGTGCCCGGCTCTGCGGTGTCCAGCGCGCGCGCCAGGGCGTCGAGGGCGGCCTGGTTCGGCTCGCGGAGGTCGAGGTTGTAGGAGACCTGTTCGACGAGGCCGGGATCGTAGGCGATGCTCACGACACCGATCCTTCCGTGCCGGTGCGGCGACGCATCCGCCGGGCACCAGCCGTCAACAGGTCACGCGGGGCCTTCCGTATCCGGGAGCCTTTCGAGACCTCGGCCAGCACGGCCTCAGCACCGGGAAGGATCGACTTCGCGACGATCGTTACCCGCTGCTTCTCGTCGAGGGCGCCGACGATCTGCCGGACCTCCTCCACGCCGACCAAGCCGTCGAGAACCGCGAGTCGCATCCGACCGCGTGCCCCGCAGAACGGCGCTGTATCCGGCTGCCACTCGAACCCCAACTGGCCGGCCACCGCGCGCGCGAACCGACCGTTGGTGGCCCACTCCGCGAGCACCACGCCATAGGGGGTGTCTTCGTACATCGAGGCGCCGACGGCGACAGTGCGGAAGCCTCCACCGCCGGACCAGCCCGTGGACTTGGAGATCCCACCGACGTCCTCACCGGAGACGACCTTCTCCAGGCGGGGCCGAGTGAAGGAGCCGACCGTCGTTTCGAGAACCTCGACTGTGATCCAGCGCCGTTGCATCTTGTGGGCAACGGCTGCTGTGGAGCCGGAGCCTGCGAAGCAGTCGAGGACGATGTCGCCTGGTTCCGTGGCCACATGGACAACCCGCTCGAGGAGGCGTTCCGGCTTCGGCGTGGCAAATGCGTCCTTGCCGAAGAGCTTTGCCAGTTCCAGCTTTGCTTCGCGATTGTTCCCGACGTCTTCGTGAAGCCAGACTGTATTGGGCACCAGCCCACCGAGTTCGGACTGGAATCGCTTCCGGAACGGAAAGGTCCGTCCGGTCTTGCCCCACCACAGTCGGTCATCGTCGCGGAGCTGCTCGAACATCTCCTGTTTCACAGCCCACGGACGTCCTGGGCGAGGCGTGAAGACGTCGCCGTGTGGGCCGATCACCTCGTAGTGCCCATCGGAGTACGGCTTCGACGCCGTCAGATCGCTGCGGCGCCAGGGACCGCGGTGGTCGTTGTCGGGGTTCCAGAAATCCGCATCGCTCTTTGCGGTTCGGTCAACCCTGTTGGGTCGCCACTGCTTGGCGTCGCGGCCGTATATGAGCATGAAATCGTGGTCAGCCGAGAAGTGCATCGCCGAGTTGTTGCGGGCGTGGATCTTCTGCCAGATGACGGTGGTGATGAAGTTGCCGGCACCGAATATCTCGTCCAGCAGGACGCGCATTCGGTGCTGTTCGACGTCGTCGAGATGAACCCAGACCGACCCGTCTGGTGCGAGGAGATCGCGAATGAGCAGAAGCCGTTCGCGCATGAAGGAAAGCCAGGTCGAATGCTCCATCCAGTCGTCGTAGTGGGTAAACGCCTGGCCCGTGTTGAACGGCGGGTCGATGTAGATCAGCTTGATCTTGCCGCGGTACTGCTGGCGGAATTCGGGGACCTCGCAGAGGATGCGGAGCACGTCGAGGCTGTCGCCCGTGAACAGCAGGTTGTCGGCCTGCGGATGATCGTCTGCGACTTCGCCCACGGTGTCGACGAAATCGGCCAGCCGAACTTCCGATGCGGCCGGATGGTTCCGGTCCACCCAGACGGGCTTGCCGTCGTCGTCCTTGGGGATGAGCAGAAACTGATCCTTCCCAGGCCAGACGAGTTCGAGGCGTGCGCTGGACACGGGCAGACCTATCTCTTTCGTTCGTGGGTGAAGTCGCAAGTCTCGCGGTGAGCGAGTGAGGCGACCGGGATCAGCTACCGGTTTCCGGCAGATTCAGTCGGCCTATGTAGGGGAGTTGAAGTCGTTCTTCGGTAGGTCGTAGGTCTGCTGCCCGTAGTCCGAGTCCGACCACCACGCGTAGTTCCACTCGCGGGTGACCTCAAGACGGTCCGCCCAGGGGAATGCCTCTGCGGCCATCGTCCGGACGGATGTCTCGATCTTGTCGACGGCCCGCTCCAGGTGTCGATCCTGGATGTTCTTGCTGATTCCGTTGGCTACACAGAACTCGAAGGTCAGCTTCAGGCGACGAGGCGCTGTTCTCACCACAACCACCACTCTCGATCAGACTAGAAAATTTCTAGAACGGTAGCAGTCTCACTGAGAGTTGCATTTCCCTTGGAAAAGTCTCGTCCGGGAGAATGTCGGAAAACCTGGCGGGGGTGGTGCCCGAGTACCTGGGGCTGGTGGAGAGGTCGCTGTCGTAGTCGACGGATGTGGGAACACCGGCGGGGCCGTAGGTTATGCCCGGCGAGAACAGGTCGTAGCCGTGCAGGGCCGGTTTGCAGGACGAAAGGTGATCCGGAGCTGCGTTTCGGTGGTGGCCCGGTGCCGGTGCCGGTGAGGTCGATCGTGGCGCCATTAGCGCCGCGGAGGTGGTGCCCCAGTCCTGAATGCTGGCGGCCGGGCTCGTGGTGTCGGCGGCCGCGGTGGTCGCGGCGCCGGCGGTGAGGGCGAGAGCCGCTCTCCGCCATGTCGAGCGAACGGCGAGTTCTGCCCCGTGGCCACATTTTGGCCACAGGGCAGGGTGGGGCAGGTTGATCTCCGTTGATCGTGAGTGACCGATTTTGGGAGGTCAGGTGACATGTGATCCGGTGGCCAGACCACTGTGCACAGTTCGGACGGTCACGGGCAGGGCCTACGAGGTCGCCCGTGACAGCGGCCGAACGATCCCGGAAGCTGCGTGTGAGGCCCTCGCGGTTCTGCGGAAGCTGCCGTGTGCCGGCACGGTGCTGCCGTCGCGTCCACGGTCCTGACCGCCCGAGCCCCCGACAGGATTGCCGTGTACGACCGCCGGGCGGCGACGGCCCTGAAGGCGCTGGGCTATCGCCCATCCGAACGGCGACTACGGCTGGTTCATGGCGACGGTCTGCGAGCTGACCGCGCTGGTGAACGGTGCAAGTGGCTGGCGCTAGTGCCCCCGCGACGTCGACAAGGCGCTGTTCATCCTCGGCGGCGACCCGGGAGCCGGCTACGCGGAGCTCGGAGCCGCCGCTGACAGGTAGCGATACGCGGTCGCACGGGAGACCCCAAGGACTCGGGCGATGTCCGGAACGGCGAGGCCCTGATCCCGCAGCCGGACAGCCTTGGCGGCGTCGGCGTCGTTGACCTTGCGGGGACGCCCACCCCGACGGCCGTTCGCTGCCGCGGCATCCAGGCCGGCCCGGGTGCGTTCGATCATCGTGTCGCGCTCCAGCTGGGCGAAGGCCGCCATGATCGTCAGCATCGCCCGACCCATCGCACCCTCGGTCGTCAGCCCCTCGGTGAGGCTGCGGAACCCGATGCCGTGGTCGTGGAGCTGCTCTACAACCTCCAGGACGTGTCGAGTGTTGCGGCCGAGGCGATCCAGCTTCCACACGGCCAGGACGTCACCCTTGCGGAGATGGTCGAGGCACTCGTCAAGTTCGGGCCGCGAGGAGGTAGATCCGCTGACGCCCTGGTCGGTGAAGATGCGCTCCGCGCCGGCCTCCCGCAGCGCCGCCTCCTGGAGTTCGGGGTTCTGGTCCGTCGTGCTCACTCGCGCGTATCCGATCAGTGCCATGTCCGTCTCCGTCGCATAATCCCGTCAAGCTCAGAGTTATGAGAATACTAGTTTTGAGACAGGTTTTCAAGACTGTTGTCGAGGTGGTCAACCAGCCGGCGGCGGGAGGCCCGAATCCGGGTTGACGTGTCTCAGCAACCCACCGTTTCTGAGGCTGGGGCTCCGACGGTGTGCAGGCTGCTCTGGTCGGGAGGCGAGGTTGGCGATAGGATGGGAACACATGTTCGAAGTGCTGGGTGGGTGCAGTAGTCCACAGTCCAGGCGTGGGGATAGTGCGAAATCGAGGGGTAAGGATGGCGCGATCGCGAGGCGGGCAACCTACACTTCGACCTATGGAGTGCGTGAACGAGGCGGAGGCGGCAGTGCTCATTGCCCTGCTGCATGCGCGGCCACGCAAGATGAGCTGGTCGGCAATCGCATCCGAAGTTGCACTGAGAGGCTCGGCCACTGCGCTCTGGGACGAGTGCTTTCCTCCGACGCTCGAAGGAGTAAATGACCTCGATGGACACCTCGCCCGCGCATGGGAGAGCCTGGAGGCCTGGCGGAGTGAGGACTTCAGGCTACTGACGGTGCTCGACCGGAAGTACCCCTCTCGTCTGCGTGAGATACACCAGGTGCCGCCGATCCTGTTTGTCCGTGGTCAGCTGCGCGACGATGAGGTTGCGGTGTCTGTGGTTGGCTCTAGGCGCGCTAGTGACCGGGGTCGTGCTGTGGCTGCGCGAATCGCCGAGGGGCTCGTCGATCGAGGGATCGCTGTCCTGTCGGGCCTCGCTGAAGGGATTGATGCAGCCGCGCACACTGCGACATTGAAGGCGGGTGGGCGGCCGATCGGTGTAATTGGGACGGGGATCAACCGCTCGTATCCGGCCTCAAACCGGGCCCTTCAGGCGGAGGTAGCGAAGTGCGGAGCGGTCGTATCGCAGTTTTGGCCAGGCGCGCCGCCCCAGAAGCACAGCTTTCCAATGCGCAACGCAACGATGTCTGGTCTCGGCCGAGCTTCGGTCGTCGTAGAGGCCGGTGAACACAGCGGGGCGCGTATCCAGGCTCGTCTGGCGGTTGAACACGGGCGGCCCGTGATTCTTACGGACATGGTTGTTGGTGCAACGACATGGGCACGTGACCTTCTCGCGCGTCCGGGTGTATACCTCGCGAACTCGACGGCAGAGTTGATGGATCTGGTCGATCAGCTGACTCGGACTGCCGCTGGTATAGACGACTGGTCGAATGTCCTTCCCGACCTTGTGGACCATTGAGTTTGGTAGACGAGGTACGTCGTGAGCTCGTTGCCAGCGCGGGCGGCTATCTACGAAACGTGGTGCGCGTCTCTGGTGTGACTTGTGAGGTCTGTGGGACGCCGGTTGAGCAGCCGTACGTGCGGTGCTATCGGTGTAATTCCGCGGCGGGCAGTCTCTCCGGGGGGCGTCTAGCAGATGTTGTCGTCCCGTTGACGTACGCGGTTGGCGGGCAGCAATCGGGCTACCTTCTGCGGCACTATAAGGACGACGTTTCACCGGCTACACGGTTGCGTCTGCAGCAGACCATTAGCAGGATCATCGTCCTTGGGATCGTCTGTCACGAGCGATGTATTGCCGAGTCAGTTGGCCGGCCGGTCAACGTGCGGATGACGATCCCGTCGCTGAGTGGGCGGGCAGGAGTGCATCCACTTGAGCAGCTCGCGCGCACGATGCAGGCGGTAGGCGAGCTTCCTGCGTTGGTGAAGTCCGACGAGGCGACCCCGCAACGAGTCGTAAGCGCGTCACAGTTCGCTCTTGCCCCAGGCAGTGACGTCGCAGGCAAGCATGTCTTGCTGATCGACGACGTATGGACGACGGGGTCGCGCGCGCAGTCCGCCGCGCTCTGCGTTAAGGCGGCTGGCGCTTCCGCGGTGTCGGTCCTTGTGGTTGCGCGGTGGCTGGACCCGAACTTTGGGCCGACTGGCCCATTCATCAGGAGCAGACTGACGTCGGACTACGACCCGGCCACATGTCCAGTCACTGGTGGGGCGTGCCCATAACCGCTGGGTGGATTACCGAGGCGTGCCCACATTTTGCCCACACTTGCCCGCAAAGTGCGGTGATCTCGCGCTATCCCGAGTGAACTGTCTCCGCAGGTAACGGCCGGTTTCCGGCTCTGACCAGCAGGGCTCGGCAGAGTTCAAATCCCTCCGCCTCAGCCGCAAGCCCCTCACCTGTTTGCGCCAGGTGAGGGGCTTTCTTGTTGCCCGTGCTCGAGCTGTCGGCCGTCGTGGCTGACGCCGCACACCAGATTTGGGCGGGCGGCCTCCGGTGATCGCCGAAAGTGTGCTGGGGCGGGTGACTGCTCCTCATGTCGGTGTCCGGGCGCACGATGGTCCGTATGAAGGTCACGGCGAGGGTCGTGCGCGACGACGAGTGCTGGCTGACCTACGTGCCGGAGGTCGACCGGTACACGCATGCCCACCACACCGGAGTGGTCCAGACGATGGCGCAGGATCTGGTGCAGGTCATGCTCGGGGAGCGGCTTGAGCGTATCGAGGTCGCGATCGAATGGCCGGAGGAGCTGGCCGCGCCGGTGCGCGAGTTCGAGCGCCTGCAGGTCGAGGCTGAACGCGCGCGCAACCGGGCCGCGCAGGCGCAGCGCGACCAGGCGCCGTCGCTGCAGGAACAGGGCGTGCCGCTGCGGGACAGCGGGGCCCTACTTCATGTGTCGCTCCAGCGCGTGCACCAGCTGCTGCAGCCGTCGCTGAGATCGGAGGACACGAGATGGTGGTCAGGATCGAAGATGTGCAGTTCGGCGAGATCAGGATCCGGGACGAGCCGTGGCCGTACCGAGGGCCCGAGGGTCGCCTGTACGTCCTCGAGTTCAGTTCCGGGTGGGTGAAAGTCGGCCAGTCCACCTCGCTCAGCGACCGGATCGACACGCTGCGCGGCGCCTTCCGGAGGGCGCACGGATGGGAGATCACGCGCCAGTGGTCCTCCGGCCCTCTCTCGACCGAGAAGCGCCACCCGAACACTCGGCACGCCGAGCTGGACGATGCCGAGCGACGAGTGCTCAGGCATGCGAGGAGTCAGTACTTCCAGCTCTCCGACTGGATGCCCACGGGCGTCAACGGTGAGACGGAAACGTTCCTGGGGGTCAGCTTCGGCAACCTCGTCGCCTACACAGATGTCGTCGTGCGCTGCACGGGAACCGGGTGATCGTCACCGCTGCAAGGCGTCCCAGTCGCCGTCGGCGTGCTTGGAATGGCGGGGAGCGGGCGGAGCTTCGCCCTGTGTCTGATCCCCTCCCCAAGCAACCCACGATCCATGCCCCGATATCGCGTCTCGGTCCAGCACCAATAGCCCGCTGCCGCAAGGCGAGCGAGCTTGACCGGAACCCTCGGACCGTCTGCGCAGAACCGTTCGGAGGGTGCCCCGCTCCGAGCTGCGGGGACTGGGTACTCGGGGCCTGCTGGTTAGCGTCGGGCGCGGCCGGATAACGACGTGTGCGTGAATCAGGGCACGGCGAATTCGGCCGCACGAAGGCCGAGGTGACCGGCTATCAACACCAGCTCGGTCACCGGGTGGTGGCCGCTGAGGAGGTACCGTCCGAAGGTTCTACCGGGGGACCTTGGCAGGTGACGGTGTGGGTGCTCATGCGACGTACCGCCCGAGGGTGCTGGCGGGCCGCAGGAAGCCGACCGTGCAGTAGCAGGCGAACAGCGCGAGCACCGCGGCAATGGGCGCGCGGCGGGCGCATCGGTCGGTGGGTGCAGTTATGCTGCTGGGACGGTTCATAACGGCCTCGTCGTTGTGGTCCTAGGCCCTGGAAGGTGTTGTGAGCACCGACCGGGGCCGACTTCTATCGGGAGAGGATTCGCCCGATAACTAGCGCCACAGCGTTCAGCGCCGACCTCGAAACACCCTGGTATGGACAGCGCTCACCAGATCGGCACCCCGAAGATGCCCGGCGAGCCGAAGCGGGTGCAGCCCAGTCGGGATCGTGACCGCAAGTAGGCGGTTTCGCCACACTTTCCGAGCCGCGCGACAGTAGGCTCGCGAACGAGTGGGGCGCACTGCGGTCCACCCCGAGTCCTGGGAGGTTGCGATGACCGAATATCCGACCGTCGGCACCAACGAGGCGATCCTGCGCATCGCGAAGGACGTGTGGTGGGTGCTTCTCCTCCGTGGTGTCGTCGCGATCGCGTTCGGCATCGTCGCCCTCGCCTGGCCGCACGCGACCGTCCAGGTGCTGATCGTCGTCGTGGGCATCTTCTGGATGGTCGACGGCATCGTGTCCGCGGTCCGTGCGATCCAGGCCCGCAAGGTGGTCCTGAGCTGGGTGTGGTGGCTCGCGGGTGCGCTGGTCTCGGTCGCTGCCGGTGTCGTGCTCTTCGTCTGGCCGGACCTGACCGCGCTGGCGTTCGCCTACCTGATGGGCTTCTGGGCGATCCTCGTCGGCATCCTCGAGATCATCGGTGCGTTCCAGGTGATGGCCAACGGCGGACAGTGGATCGGATCCATGGTCGCCGGCGTGCTCGCGCTGCTGTTCGGCCTGTTCCTGGTGATCTGGCCGGGCTCCGGGATCACCGGTCTGATGTGGCTGGTCGGCATCTTCGCGATCCTCTTCGGTGTGCTGTTCATCGTCGGTGCGTTCCAGGTGCGCTCCGCGGCCAAACGCGCCGGTATCGCCTGATGAGCGAACGGGTGGCCCGGGTCCATTCGCTCGAGGAGGCGGGTCGGGCCCCCACCCAGATGTACGTCGACCCGCGGTTCCTGCCGCTCGCGGACGCGTTCTTCGCGTTGTACCGGAGCCCGCAGCACGGCGGCGGGGCCCTGTCCGCCTACCTGGACGGGGAACTGGTCCTGGACATCTGGGCCGGCTGGGCCGATCGCGACCGGCGCTGGAACCGGGACACGGTGGCGCTGTCGTTCTCCACCGGCAAGGGCGTCGCCAGCACGGTGCTGCACCGCCTCGCCGAACGCGGAGTGCTCGACTACGACGAGCCGGTCGCCACGTACTGGCCCGAGTTCGGCGCCGCGGGCAAGGGCCGGATCACGGTGCGGGACATGCTCACTCACCGGTCCGGTCTGCACCGGGTGCGGGGACTGGTGTCCGGACGTCGTGCGCTGCTCGACTACGACACCGTCGTCGCCGCGCTCGCCGCCGGCACCCCCGACCCGCGCCGCCTCGACGGGCCCGGCTACCACGCCGTCACGTTCGGCTGGCTGGTCGCCGAGACGGTCACCCGGGTCACCGGCCGCGACTTCGTCGACGTGGTGCGCGACGAGATCGCGAGACCGCTCGGGGTCGAGGAGTTCTGGTACCGGGTCCCGCGGGACCAGCGGTACCGGATCGCGAAGCTCTTCCCGCACATCAACCCCGGCGGCATGCCGTGGGAGGTCACGTCGTCGGTGCTGTCCCGCGTGGGGCCGCTCAGCGGTCTCGCGGAGGCGGCGATGCCCGACGGGTTCGACGAACTGGTCCGCGACCCGGACGTGCACGACGCGGTGATGCCCGGCTGGAACGGGGTGTTCACGGCGCGGGCGCTGGCCAAGATGTACGGCGCCATCGCCAACGACGGCGTCGTCGACGGACGCCGGTTCCTGCGGTCCGAAACCCTCGCGCAGATGGGCACCACGCAGACGCGGCAGCGAGATTACGTGCTGCGCGCGCCGATCCACTGGCGGCTCGGCTACCACCCGGTGTTCCTGGCGAAGCGGTCCCAGCCGAGGTACGCGTTCGGGCACTACGGAGTCGGCGGCTCGGGCGCGTATGCCGATCCGGAGACCGGGCTGTCGCTCGGCTACGTCACCAACCGGATGGGCAACGCGGTCACCGCGCTCGGCGATCTGCGGTTGGCCCGGCTGGGCGCGGTCGCACAGGAGTTGGTTGCCCGCCCGTAGTGCAGTCGTCGCGGGCACGCCGGGCCTGGCATCGGGTTGGTGGTGCGCGCCGGGTAGGACCGGGTGGCGCCGCGACCACCGCCGTCGTCGGGCGGGCGGGGCACGGTCGGAGGGGCGACCGACCTGCGCGGGGAGCGTGACCGCCACGAACATCGCGATTGGCGCAAACCCGGCGAATTGTGTGTTAATCGGTGTGGCCCGCGGTGGGGGTGGGCCACACCGAGTTGTCGACGCGAGGGGGGAAGATGGGTGGGCGCACGTACGGACAGCGTGTGAGGGGCCGCTGGACACGACGGGTCGCGGGGGCGCTGGCCGGGGCGACGGCGCTCGGCATCGCGCTGGTGACGCCGGTGCAGGCGGTGCCGCTGTTCCCGGGCGGGCCGGAACTGCCGGCCCTCGAACTTCCCCAGTTGCCGGTGCTGCAGCTGCCGCAGATCCCCGGCCTGCCGCCGCTCCCGGTGCCGCAGATCCCGGGCCTGCCGGCCCCCGCACCCGCCGAGCCGGAGGTCGGTCCGGCGAACTTCACCGCGCCGAGCCTGAACCCGTCCGAGGGTGAGGTCGTCGGTGTCGCGCAGCCGATCATCATCGGGTTCACCGAGCCGATCGCGGACCGCGCGGTCGCCGAACGGGCCATCAAGATCACCACGACGCCGAAGGTGGACGGCGGCCACTTCTACTGGATCAGCGACCGTCAGGTGCGCTGGCGGCCGGAGCAGTTCTGGCCCGCGAACACCGACGTGGTCGTCGAGGCCGGTGGGTCGAGGTCGGCGTTCCACGTCGGCGACGCGGTGGTCACGACCGCAGACGACGCGACGAAGCAGATCACGGTGACCCGCAACGGCGAGGTCGTCAAGACGATGCCGACGTCGATGGGCAAGCCCGGTCACGAGACCCCGAACGGCACGTACATCGTCGGCGAGAAGCATCGCGACATGTACATGGACTCCTCGACGTACGGGGTGCCGGTGGACGCGCCGGAGGGCTACCGCACGTATGTCGAGTACGCCACCCGCATCTCCAACAGCGGCATCTTCGTGCACGCCGCACCGTGGTCCGTGTGGGCCCAGGGCAACACCGACACCAGCCACGGCTGCCTGAACGTGAGCACCGAGGACGGCCGGTGGTTCTTCGAGAACGCCCGCAAGGGTGACCCGGTGATCGTCGTCGGCACGGGTGGCGGCACGCTCGACGGCCGCGACGGTCTCGGCGACTGGAACCGCTGAGCGGGCTCGTCAGAGGGTGCCGGTGAGCCGGGCGACGGTCTCGTCGATCGCCTCGATCGCCTCGGTGCGGGAGTACTGCTCGTAGTTGAAGGCCTCCCAGCCGGTGAGCAGGCACCACCAGAGCATGCGGCGCAACCAGCGCACCTTGAGGGTGGAGGCGAACGTGCCTTCCGCCATGCCGCGCTCGAGCAGGTCGACCAGCGGCTTGTCGGTCTTGTCCAGGCGCACCCAGAACGCCTCTTTCGACAGGACCTGTGGGTCGCCGTAGACCAGTGCCAGGGTGGGGCCGATCTCGAAGCACTCGTGGCTCATCCGGCGCAGCGCCAGGTCGGCCGGTCCCTCCGACGGCCGGGCCCGCACGAGTGCCGCGTCGAGTTTGTCGAGGGCGTGCTCGCCGAGTGCGGTGACCAGGTCTCCGCGCTCGGGGTAGTAGCGGTGGAGGGTGCTGCGTCCGACCTCGGCCGCGGCGGCGATCTCGCTCAGTGGCGCGCTCGGGTTCTTGCTCAGTACGTCGACCGCCGCGTCGAGAATCGCCCGTCGGGTGCGGGCCTTGGTGCCCGATTCGGCGGTTCCCTCGGTCGTCATGGGTTCACGTTAGCAGCGTGAACATCCTAAAGAGAACTTCCTTTGACAAAAATGGGACACACATGTACCAATGTGGACATGACTGACTCGCGGGGGAAGATGTCCTGGCCGAACGTCCGGCTGCTGTGGTCGTTCATCCGGCCGCATCGGCGGATGCTGTTCCTCGGCATCGTGCTCGGTCTGACCTTCACCGCGGCCAGCCTGGCCATCCCGATGGTGATCAAGGTGATCCTCGACGCGCTCGGGTCGGGGACGAGCATGACCGCACCGATCGTCATCCTGGCCGGGATCCTCGTGGTCGCGGGCGTCATCGGGTTCGTGCAGCACAACCTGATGGGCGCGCTCGCCGCCCAGGTGGTGTTCGACGCGCGTGAGTCCATGGTGCGCAAGTACTTCCGCGCCACCGTCGCGAGCGTGACGAAGCGACCCTCCGGTGAACTGGTCACCCGCGTCACCTCCGACACCGTGCTGCTGCGGGAGGCGGCGTCCTCGTCGCTGGTCGAACTCGTCAACGGGACGGTCGCCATCGTCGGCACCCTGGTGTTGATGGCCGTGCTCGACCCGGTGCTCCTCGGCACGATGGTGGCCGCGCTCGTCGTCGTCGGCGTCGCCGCGTCGGGACTGATGCCGTTGATCGGCAAGTCGCAGCGCCTGGCTCAGGAATCGGTCGGCCGGATGGGTGGCGGCCTCGAGGGCGCCCTGCGGGCGATCCGCACGGTCAAGGCCTCGCGCGCGGAGGCCCGCGAGGCCGAGCGGATCATCGTCGACGCGCGCGACTCCCAGCAACACAGCCTGCGCGCGGTGCGTGCGACCGCCGTGGTCTGGACCGTCGTCAGCGGCGGAATGCAGCTCGCCGTCGCCGGCATCCTCGCGTTCGGGGCGTGGCGCGTGAGCACCGGGGTGCTGGCGGTGTCGAGCCTGATCGCGTTCCTGCTGTATGCCTTCCAGCTCCTCCCTCCGGTCTCGCAGCTCGCCACCAACGTCGCGATGATCCAGTCCGGCATCGCCGCGGCGGCCCGGATCCGGGAGGTGCAGGACATGGAGGTCGAGGAGGCCGTCGACGCGCAGGTCGTCGATCTGCGCCCCCGCGCCGCCGCCGGTGTCCCGGTGCTCGAGCTGGTCGACGTCACGGCCCGCTACGCTCCGGGCGCCGACCCGTCACTCCGTTCGGTCAGCGCGGTCATCCCGTCGCGCGGGCACACCGCGATCGTCGGACCGTCGGGGGCGGGGAAGACGACGCTGTTCTCGCTGCTGCTGCGCTTCCTCCACCCCGAGCAGGGCGAGATCCTGCTGGACGGCGTCCCGTACAGCACGCTCCCGTTCGACCAGGTCCGGTCCCGCCTCGCGTACGTCGAACAGGAGACGCCGATCGTCCCCGGCACGGTGCGATCCAACGTCCAGTTCACCTATCCGGAGGCGACCGAGGACGAGATCTGGGCGGCGTTGCGGGCGGTTCACCTCGACGACGCGGTGCGCGCAATGCCGAACGGGCTCGACACCGACCTCACCGCATCCAGTGTCTCGGGCGGGCAGCGCCAGCGAATCGCCCTGGCGCGTGCCATCGTCCGCCGCCCGGAGGTGCTGCTGCTCGACGAGGCCACCGCACAGATCGACGGGCGCACCGAGGCCGCGATCCAGGACGTGATCACGGAGCTCGCGCAGACCGGGGCGGTGGTGACGATCGCGCACCGGCTGTCGACCGTGATCGACGCCGACACGATCCTCGTGATGGAGCAGGGTTGCATCCGGGCCCGCGGCACCCATGCCGAGCTGATGGCGTCCGACGAGCTCTACCGGGACCTGGTCACGGCCCTGCGGATCGCGCCCGAGGCGGCACTCGCCGGCTGACCCGCGCGTGCTCCCTGCGGCCGGTCCACGGTGGCGGTACTCTCGCACGATGGGCACCGCTTTCAAGCAGCCGATATCTGCGGACGACCGTCGCAAGGCAGGTAAGCGCCTGCGGACGAGTGTGCCTCGCAGTGCACATGCGCAGTGGGAACCTGCGGCGGGGCGACCCGACCCCACGGACGTTCTCGCCAAGCAGAACGAACACCGGGTGCCCGAACTGGTCCCCCTGCGGTACGAGCGGATGCTGGTGTCCCCGTTCACGTTCCTCCGCGGCTCGGCCGGGATCATGGCGTGGGACCTCGCGAACGGTCCGCGGACCGACCTGATGGTCGTCGCCAGCGGGGATGCGCACCTGGCCAACTTCGGGCTGTTCGCCGGCCCCGACCGTCGACTCGTGTTCGACCTCAACGACTTCGACGAGGTGCACCTCGGGCCGTTCGAGTGGGACGTCAAACGCCTGGCGGTGTCGGTCGCGGTCGCGTCGGAGGACAACGGGCACAGCGCGGCCGACGCGCGGGCCGCGGCCCGGCTCGTCGCCCAGACCTACCGGGAGACGATGCGGCGAGCGGCGGGAATGACGGCCCTCGACATCTGGTACGCCCGTATCGAAGCCGACACCATCGTCGACCAACTGCGTGACGAGCTCAACAAGCGGCAGCTCGAATACGCCGAGGCGTCGTTCGCGAAGGCGGAGCAGCGCACGCAGCTCGGAGCCCTCGCCCGGTTCGCGCGCCCGACCGACGCCGGGTTCCGGATCAAGGAGGATCCGCCGCTGATCGTCCGCCTCCCCTACGAGCGGCAGGTCGAGGTGGTCGACCTGCTGCGTGCCGCGATGGGGGGCTACCTCGACTCGCTGGCCAGTGACCGCCGACAGTTGGTGCGGCGCTACCACTTCCAGGACATCGCCCGCAAGGTCGTCGGTGTCGGGTCGGTCGGGACGATGTCCTTCATGGCGCTGTTCGTCGGCGACGTCGCGAACGACCCGCTGTTCCTGCAGATCAAGGAGGCGCAGGCGTCGGTGCTGGCACCGTACGTCACCGGCCTGCCGTACTCCGATCAGGGCCAGCGGGTGGTGGAGGGGCAGCGGCTCATCCAGAGCGCCAGCGATCCGTTCCTCGGCTGGTTCACCGGCGCCGGTGCCCTCGGCCGCGACTTCTACGTCCGCCAATTGCGGGACAAGAAGGGCGGTTTCGACATCGCCCGGATGAGGCCGGCGGGCCTGCGGATCTACGCCCGGCTGTGTGCCACCGCGCTGGCACGCGCGCACGCCCGCACCGGCGATCCCGCCGCGATCGCGGCCTACCTCGGTTCGGGGACCGTGTTCGACGACGCGATCGAGCGGTGGGCGGCCGGTTACGCGACCCAGAACCGCGCCGACTTCGAACGGGTGAAGGCGTCCCGCGGATAGTCGGCGCCGTCGGTCCCGCGCGAGCGGCTCCGGTCTCCCGATTCGGTGTTCGGTGCCCACCCGAACCGAAGTCGTCGGTGGGGGAGTGCCCGGGTGCGCCGGGGATAACCGGCCGGACGTGGGCAGGGACGGTGGGGATCCCGGCTCGATGCGGGACCCCGACCGGTCCGCTGTCACGGTGACGGAATCACCAGATCTTCACGCGCCGTTCCGGTTCCAGGTAGAGAGCGTCGCCCGGCTCGACAGCGAAGGCCTCGTGGAACACGTCGAGGTTGCGGACCACCCCGTTGCAGCGGAACTCCGGCGGCGAGTGCGGGTCGACGGCGAGGCGCCGGATCGCCTCCTCGTTGCGCGCCTTGGTGCGCCACACCTGCGCCCAGCCGAAGAACACCCGCTGCAGGCCGCTCAGGCCGTCCAGGTCCGGGGCGTCCTCGCCGTCGAGCGCGATCTTGTACGCCTCCAACGCGATCGACAGTCCGCCGAGGTCGCCGATGTTCTCGCCGATCGTGAACTCGCCGTTGACCTTGTGGCCGGGGAGGGCCTTCGGCTCGAACTCGTTGTACTGCTCGATCAGCGCCGTGGTGCGCTTGCCGAACTCGGTGCGGTCGTCGTCGGTCCACCAGTCGATCATGTTGCCGTCGCCGTCGTACTTGGCGCCCTGATCGTCGAACCCGTGTCCGATCTCGTGGCCGATGACCGCGCCGATACCGCCGTAGTTGGCGGCGTCGTCCGCCTCCGCGTCGAAGAACGGCGGCTGGAGAATCGCTGCGGGGAAGACGATCTCGTTCATGCCCGGGTTGTAGTAGGCGTTGACGGTCTGCGGCGTCATGAACCACTCGTCGCGGTCCACCGGGCCACCGAGCTTGGCGAGGTCACGGTCGTGCTCGTGCGCGTACCCGCGCCGGTAGTTCCCGACCAGGTCGCCGGCGTCGATGGACAGGGTGCTGTAGTCCCGCCACTTGTCCGGGTAGCCGATCTTCGGGGTGAACTTCTCGAGCTTCGCCAGGGCGGCCTGCCGGGTGTCCGGTCCCATCCACTCGAGGTCGGAGATGTTGCGGCGGTACGCCTCCTGCAGGTTCGCGACCAGCTCCTGCATCCGGGCCTTCGCGGCCGGCGGGAAGTGGCGCTCCACGTACAGTTTGCCGACGGATTCGCCGACCAGATCCTGCACCAGGGAGACGCCGCGCTTCCACCGCTCCCGGTTCTCCTCGGTGCCGGAGAGGGTCTTGCCGTAGAACGCGAAGTCCTCGGCGACCAGGGCCTCGGTCAGATACGGTGCACGGGAGTGGATCACCTTCCACGCCGCCCAGGTCTTCCAGTCGTCGAGGGGGCGTGCGGTCCACAGCTCGGTCAGCGACGTGAGGAAGCTGGGCTGGCGGACCACCATTTCGGCGAACGTCTCCGACGTGCCACCGAGAGCGGAAATCCACGTGGTCCAGTCGAACCCGGGATTCTCGGCGGCGAGGGCGTCGAGTGTGACGAGGTTGTAGCTCAGCTCGGCGTCACGTCGCTTGACCACGTCCCAGTGCCCGGCGGCGATCGCCGTCTCGAGTTCGAGGATGCGGCGGGCGGCCCCGGCCGGGTCGGGGCGACCGGCGAGGGTGAGCATCGCCTCGATGTGCGCGAGGTAGGCGTCGCGGATCTCGGCGTACGAGTCCTCGCGGTAGTACGACTCGTCGGGCAGGCCGATGCCGGACTGCGTCAGGTGCACCAGGTAGCGCGCGGAGTTCTTCGCGTCGGTGTCGACGTAGTTGCCGATCGCGCCGCCGACCCCGGTGCGCTGCAACCGGCCGAGCAGTCCCGCGAGCTCCGACCGGTCCGCGACGGCGTCGACCTCGGCCAGCTCGTCGGCGATCGGGTCCAGCCCGGCCCGCTCGGCCGCGTCGGCGTCCATGAACGACCGGTACAGGTCGCCGATGCGCTGGGGATCGGTGCCCGGGGCGCCGTTCGCGTCGGCGGCCTCGGTGATGATCGCCCGCACGTCGATCTCGGCCTGGTCGTAGAGGGTGCGGAAGGCGCCGTCGACAGCCCGGTCGGCGGGGATCTCGTAGGTGTCCAGCCACTTGCCGTTGACGTGGACGAACAGGTCGTCCTGGGCGCGGGTGCCCGTGTCGAGGTGGGTGAGGTCGATTCCGGAGCGCGTCATGCCCTCCATCATGGCCGTTCCGCGGCCCGGGCGTGGTGTGCGGGGCGCCACGCCCGGGCACGCGGTCGCTACACGCCGATGTTGATGGCGCCGCGGTAGCCGTCGGCCGTCCTGACCACGGTGACCATGCCCGACGCGTCGAAGATGGTGTCGGTGGCGTTGGTGACGTTCTTCGCGCGGCCGGTGTGCTCGTCGTACGGGCCGGTCGCGTAGATCTCGTCGAGCAGGGCCTCCTCGAAGAACAGCTGCGTGGTCAGCACCGTCTTCTTGTCGACGTGCACGTTCAGGTGGATGTGCGTGGTCCGGCCCATGTACCAGCCGGGGAAGATCGTCGTGAACGTCGCGACACCGTTGCCGTCGGTGGTCTGCGCCCCGCGCAGGTAGGTGCCGTCGTCGGTGGTGGTCGCCTCGGTGTCTCCGACGCTGTACGAGCCGTTCGACGTCTCCCCGGACCCCTCCGCGCCGGGTGCGCCGGGGCCGCCCTGAGCGCCGGGCCCGCCGGGGCCGCCCTGCGGGGGTTGGCCACCGGCCGGCGGCGCCCCTGCCGGCGGCCGGCCGGCGGCGCCGCCCGCAACGCCCGGCCCGCCGAAGCCCTCGCCGGCGGGCGGGGTGCCGTTCGCTCCGAGTGAGCCGGACTCGAAGCCGGAGTACACCCCGCCCGCGTCGCAGTGCCAGATCTCGACGACGGCGTTCCCGATCCCGCCGCGACCCTCCGGGGTACAGGTCGCCGAATCCTGCACGCGCAGAGCGAGTTCGAACGTGGTGCCGGGACGGTCCTCCCGGATGTCGTTGCGGATCGAGTCGACGTCGAACCAGTACGGTCCCTGCGTCTCCTCCTTGCTGGTGACGCACTGCGGAGCCTGTGCGAGCAGGGCCGTCACGTCGTCGGTCGCCGCGGCGGTACCGGCGCCCGTCGCCGCGGCCGCCGAGGTCGTCGAGGTGCTGGACGAACCGTTGCCCGCGCAGGCCGCGATCAGGCCGCTGAGGCCGACGGTGCCGCCGAGGGCGAGGGCCCGCCGCCGGCTGACGCGCGCCCGACTGCTCTCGATGTCCTTGTTCACTGCTTCACTCCGATCGATGTCGTTGTCGACTCGATCGTGACCCGCGGCGCTGGGACCTCGCTGGGTCCGAACCGCCAGGTCGCTGTGAACGGTGTCAGCGCGGCGCGGGTTCCAGCGTGATCGAGAACTGATTCTCGAGGTTCTCGCGGAATTCGTTCTCGCAGCGTTGGATCGCGGCGCGGTCGTTGCCCGCGTCACGGAGGCAGTCCGCGAAGTCCCGGCCGCCGACCTTGTTGAAGATTCCGATGCCGACGACGACCAGCACGATCGACACGACGATCGCGAGGACGCCGAGGATGATGCCCGCCAACGACATTCCGCCGTTGGTGGCGCGCTGCTTCGAGAACTGGGAGCGGCCGACGATGCCGAGGATGACCGCGAGGGCACCGAGAACGATGCCGCCGATGATGGTCCAGACGGCGAGGACACCGAGGACGCCGAGGACCAGGGCCGCGATGCCGGCGCCGTTGCTCGGTTGCGGGGGCGGCGCCGGGTAGCCACCGGGATACTGCTGGCCCGGGTACGGCTGACCACCGGGGTAGGGCTGCCCCGGGTACGGGGGCTGACCACCACCCGGATAGGGCTGACCCCCGGGGTACGGCTGCGCGCCCGGATACGGCGGCTGGGCTCCCGGGTACGGGGGTTGCCCGCCGGGGTACTGGGGCCCGGAACCGGGAGGACCGTACGGCGGCTGCTGTCCCTCCGGCGGGGGTGTGCCCTCGGGATGCGGCGGCGGATTCGTCATCGGCCCTCCTCGGTTCGCGCGCGGTCGCCGGACGGCGTCCGTCGTCGCAGACTAACCCGCGGTCGGCCGGTTTGCCGGGATCGTCGCAGTCCCCGTCAGAGCAGCTGAACGCTCGCGTGGGCGCGGGACAGGATCACACCCGACGTGTCGACCAGTTCGGTGTCGATGACGGCGAGCCGGCGTCCGGCCCGCACGACCTCCGAGCGGACCCGTACCGGACCGCCGTCGAGGGCGGGGGAGCGGACGAAGTCGATGCACAGGTCGAGGGCGCGGTAGTCCTGCGCGGCGGCGGTCAGGGTCTGTGCGGCGAGCCCGGTCAACAGATCGGACACCGCGATGAGATTGCCGCCCTGGACGGTGCCGAAGTAGTTCGCCATCCAGGCCTGCGGTGCGAACTCGCCGACGACGAGGCCCCGGTCGACCGACACCATGTCGACCCCGAACAGTCCGGCCAACGGTCCCCGCGCCACCGCACCCGACGCGATCGAGGTCACCACCTGCAGGCCCGGCAGGTCGGCGAACTCCGCGCGATCGGTGACCGGTTCGGGGACCGGGACGGGCAGCGGGTCGCCGTCGAACACCTCGTCGGCGTGGGTGGCGCCGCGGGTGACGACGATGGAGCGGGAGGTGAGCACCCCGCAGACCTGCCCGTCGGGGCCGGTCAGGTCACCGGCGGACAGGCCGATCCCCGCCTCGAGGTCGAGGTGGACGGCGTGCCCACGGGCGACGACGTCGCCTCGGTCCGGCAGCGGCGCGGCCAGGGTGGCGGTGACCTGCGAGAGCACCGTCTGCGTGCCCGCCGGCACCGAACGCCCGACGGCCCCGCCCGGCACCGCGTCGACCAGGACGCCCACCGACCCGAGGATGGTGCGCCCGCGGTGGTCGTGGAACCGGGCGCCGACCTCCTGCGCGTACTCGGTGCGACCGGGTTCGATCGGGGCCGGGCGCGCGCCCATCAACGCCAGAAGACGGTCGATGCGCGGTGCGTTCGTGGAGGTCATGCCCATTTTCTTATCATCCGGCCCGGCCGCCGCCGTCAGTGGGCGACCATACCGCCGTCGGCCAGCAGCACCTGCCCGGTGATGAAGCTGCCCGCATCGGAGGTCAGCAGCAGCGCCGGTCCCACCATCTCGTCGGGATCGGCGACCCGGCGTTGCAGCGACGCGGCCGCCATCGCGTCGACGAACTCCGGGGGGTTGTTCCGGACCATGTCGGTGTTCACCGACCCCGGTGCGAGGGCGTTCACGCGGATGCCGCGCGGAGCGAACTCGGCGGCCATCGACCGCGTGTACGACAGCAGCGCCGCCTTGCCCGCGGAGTACATCGCCGTCGTCGGGGAGAACATGAACGCGCCCGCGGAGATCACGTTGAGGACGGCCGCGTGCTCGCTCTTCTCCAGATACGGCAGCGCGGCCTGCACGAGGAACACCGGTCCGCGCAGGTTCACCTCGTACGACTTCGCCCACGCCTCGGGGGTGAACTCGCCGAGACGCTGGGTCAGGGGATTGGCGGCGTTGTTGACGACGATGTCGACGCCGCCGAACTCGGCGACGGCGGCGTCGACGAGCGCGGTGAGCGAGTCCAGGTCCCCGGTGTGGGTGGGTACCCCGATCGCCCGACCACCGAGTGTGTTCAGGTGGCGGGCCGCGGCCGCGCAGGCGTCGGGTTTACGGCTGGCGACAACGACATTCGCGCCGGAGCACGAGTACGCCTCGGCGAGGGCCAAGCCGATGCCGCGGGTGCCGCCGGTGACGATCGCGGTGCGGCCGCTCAGGTCGAAGAGCGAATCGAGGGTGGTGCGGTCCACTTACCGTGCTCCTTCGGTACGTCGGGGCGCCGACCATCGGGGCCGGCGCTTCTCCCGAAACGCGGCGACGGCCTCGGCGAAGTCGTCGCCACCCGTCCCCGCGAGGATCTGTGTGCGGTTCTCCAGCGCGATCGCGGCGTCGACATTGGGCGCGTCACGGTTCGCGGTCAGGACCTGCTTGGTCATCTCCAGCCCGAACGGGCTGTGCTCGCACAGAGTTTCGGCGAGGTCGAGTGCCGTGTCGAGGAGATCGTCGTCGGGCACGACGCGGGAGACCAGGCCGATGCGCTCGGCCTCCGCGGCGTCGACCCGGCGGGCCGTCATGATCAGTTCGGCCGCGCGGGCGGACCCGACGATCCGGGGCAGGGTGTAGCTGATGCCGATGTCGCAGCCGGACAGGCCCAACTTGACGAACTGGACGCCGAAGTGCGCGGATTCGGACGCGATCCGGAGGTCGCACGCCGCGGCCAGGGCCATCCCGCCGCCGTAGGCGGCCCCACCGACGGCGGCGATCACGGGTTGCGGCAGCCGCTGGATCCGAGGCACCAGTGACGCGATGAACTCCTGGGTTCGCATGCCGGCCGCCGGGCCGCTCAGGCTCGCCGCCACCGGAGCGGCGGCGGGCTCGGAAAGGTCCAGACCGGAACAGAACCCGCGGCCCGCGCCGGTCAGCACCACCACCCGGCAGGAGGTGTCGCGTTCGAGGTCGTCGAGCAGCGCGTGCAGGTCGCCGACGAGTTCCGGGTTGAGCGCGTTCAGGCGGTCGGGACGGTTCAGCGTCGCGACGAGGACGTCCGGGCTGGGCCGGTGCCGGATGACGGTGGACATGTCCCTCCCGGGCTGGTGGGGCCACGCTCCCCGGCGGGATCTCGGCGGGTCCGGGATCTCTACCGGAAGCTCTGTGGCGCAATCGGAATAGATTTAACGTACAGCATGTAAGGTAAATGTGTGGCGGAGAACACCGAATCGGTCCGGGGACGGCCGCGAGACAGGGCACGTCAGCGTGCCGTTCTCGACGCGACCCGCGAGCTGCTCGCCGAGGGCGGCTACGAGGCGTTGACGCTGGCCGCGGTCTCGCGCCGTGCCGGGGTCGGCCGCCCGCTGCTCTACCAGTGGTGGGGGTCGAAGGCCGCGCTCGTGCAGGAAACGCTGTTCACCCGCCCGCCCGGCATCCGCGGACCCGACGAGGCGATGCCCTTCGCGGACACCGTCACCGCGATGGTCCGGGAAATGGTCCAGCACCAGTCCCGACCGGAGTACCGACGCGGACTGCCGGGCCTGATCGCGGACATGGTTGCCGACCCCGACCTGCAGCGGCGGGCGGACGACGACTACATCGCACCGATCCGCGCGCACTACCGGGCGGTGTTCGCCCGCGGCATCGCCGCCGGCGAGGTCCGGCCCGACACCGACGGAGCCGCGGTGCTCGACACCCTGCGGGGCGCGGTCATGCTGCACACACTGGTGGGGCCCGCGTTGGACACCGAGGCGCTGGTCCGTCACCTCGCCGGGATCGTTCTGCACGGAGTCCTGTTGCACCCGAGCCGATAACACACCTGGAGGTCCACCCATGACCGTCACGCTGGATTTCGCAGGCAAGGTCGCCATCGTCACCGGGGCGGGTCGCGGCCTCGGCCGCGAGTACGCACTCGCGCTCGCCGCGCGGGGGGTGCGCGTTCTGGTCAACGACCGCGGCGGCAGCGCGAGTGGGGACGGGTCGTCGACGACGCCGGCCGACTCGGTCGTCGACCGGATCCGCGCCGCCGGCGGAGAGGCCGCCGCCGACAGCGGCGACGTGGTCAGCGAGCACGCGGACATCGTCGCGGCGGCGCACGAGCGCTGGGGCCGGCTCGACATCCTGGTCAACAACGCCGGCATCAGCGGCGGAGGCCTGCTGCACGAGATCGACCAGGCCGACTTCGACCGGGTCTTCGACACCCACTTCCGCGGCACGCTCGGCATGTTGCGGTCCGCGTGGCCCCTGCTCGCCGACGGCGGAGGTCGCGTCGTCAACACCTCGTCGTCCTCGGTGTTCGGGATGGGCGGCACCAGCCAGTACATCTCGGCGAAGGCCGCGATCATCGGGCTGACGCGCGCGGCGGCGCAGGAGGGCGAGGCCGTCGGTGTCGCCGTCAACGCGATCATGCCGACCGCGTACACCCGGCTCACGGACCAGATCCCGGACGAGGCGTTCCGCGACGTGCTGCGGTCGACCTTCCGGCCCGAACTGGTCGCCCCGTTCGTCACCTGGTTGTGCCACGACAGTGCCACCGTCACCGGCGAGCTGTTCGCCGTCGCAGGCGGGCGGGTGGCCCGGGTGTTTCTCGGCGAGGCGCCGGGCGTGGTGCTCGAGGAACCGACGCCCGAGGACTACGCCGGCCGACTCGGCCGGCTGATGTCCGTGGACGGGTTCACGATTCCCGAGAACGCGATGGCGGAGGCCGTCGCGACCTTCGCCGCGTTGGCGGCACCGACCGACGGGGTGCAGGGCGTCGACGGCTCGGGATGGGCACCCCGGACCGACGCCTGACCACGGCTCGCGGGTCGGCGTCAGACCGGCGGGTCGCGGTGGTCGTGGTCACCCCAGGCGGCCCGGCCGCCGTCGCTCCGGGCGGCTCAGGCACCGTCACCCCGGGCGGCTCGGCCGCCGTCATTCCGGGCGGCTCAGCCGCCGAGACGGGTGTGCATCTCCCAGACGAGCACCTCGGCGGCCTCGTCGTCGGCGGCGGTCAGGCGCTGCCCGCCCGTCGCGGTGAACCGGACCGCGTCGCCCTCGGTCAGCCGCCCCGCGCCCTCGAGGTCCACCGCGCCCTCGGCGACGAACAGGTGCAGGTACGGCGACTCCGGCAGCGTCACCGTGTCGCCGGGACGCATCCGCGCGACGGACAGGGCGGCACCCGAGTTGTTGATGCCGATCGCGGACTGACCGCGGTGCTTGCGCATTCCCGACGCCACCGTCACCAGGCCGCCGCGCAACAGCTCGTCCTCGATCTCGAGCTGTTCGTAGCCGGGCGCGACACCGGACTCGTCGGGCAACACCCACATCTGGATGAAGCGGACCGGATCCGAATGCTCGGGGCTGTCGGCCCCCGACAGCCGCCACGCGTCGTTCTTCTCCGAGTGCAGGATCCCGGTGCCCGCACTCATCCGTTGCGCCAGACCGGGGTAGATGACGCCGGCGTGACCCATCGAGTCCTGGTGGACCAGCGACCCGCGCAGCACCCAGGTCACGATCTCCATGTCCCGGTGCGGGTGCGTGTCGAAACCCTGACCCGGCGACACCGTGTCGTCGTTGTTGACCAGGAGCACGCCGTGATGGGTGTTGTCGGGGTCGTAGTGCTGACCGAACGAGAAGGAGTGCTTGGAGTCGAGCCAGGCGATCCTGGTGGTGAGCCGGTCGTCGGCGCGGCGAACGTCGACACGCGGGGTGGTCGCAGCCGTCATGGGGCCTCCTTCGTGAACTTCGTCCTTCAACATAGCGAGGCGCGGAGGTGTTCCCCTCAGCCGTGACCGCTCCGATGCCACAACGTTGCCGGACGCCTCACGTTCACCTCGCTGTGCTACCCACGGCACGTGCCTCCCTCCCCGAGCGACCCTCCTGTCGGATCCACTCTCGCGGCCGTCCGGTCCCGCGCATCGGCGCTCGCGCCCAGTGAACGCCGGGTGGCGGACGTGTGTCTGGAGCGGCCGCGCGAGGTCGCGTGGTGGTCGGCCGCCGACCTCGCGGAGCAGGCGTCCACATCGACGGCGACCGTGGTGCGGGCCTGCCAGAACCTCGGCTTCACGGGATTCCAGCACCTGCGGATGCTGCTGCTGCGCGATCTCGGCGCGACGTCCGGCGACGACCGCGAACGGCAGGAGGCACCGCGGACCCGCATGGGGTTGATGCGGACGGTGTTCGACGAGGTCGCTCGTGACCTCACCGCGGCACTCGCTCCGCTCGACGAGGACGCGCTCGACGCCGCGGTGGCGGCGCTGGCGCGGGCCCGCAGAGTGGTCGTCATCGGCAACGGCGCATCGGCCCACTGGGCGGCGGCCGTGGCGTTCCGGTTCGTCCTCAACGGCCGGCCCGCCGAGGCGCCGGCCGATGCGGTGCTCCAGCAGGTCACCGCCCGGCATCTGACCCCCGACGACGTGTGCATGGCGATCAGCGACAGCGGCGTGAACCCGTACACGCTCGATCCGGTCGAGGCCGCGCGGGATGCCGGCGCCACGATCGTCGGCGTCACCGGGCACGCGCGCTCGACGCTGGTCGAGCGGTCCGACATCGCCCTGGTCGTGGGTGGTTCCGGGCCGTGGAGCGCGCATGGAGCATCCTCGACGGTGGTGATGCTGTCGTTCCTGATCGGCCTGCAGGTCGCGGTCTGCGAGGCGCGGGACGGCTCGGCGGAGGCCGCCGCACGGAGCTTGAATCAGGTTGTCTCACTGCTCAAACCGACGAACTGACCTGTCGGTAGGGGCGTAAGCGTTGCGGCAACCATCACGGACGGTTGTCACGTCATTCCACGGAAGTTCACCTTCGGCTGGCTAACTACCGATGTAACGAGAATCCCAACCGGACCGGGTTTGGGTAACGCCATTTCATCGGGAGATCAGCATGGGCAGCATTCGGATCGAGGGCATCAGCCGGAAGTTCAAGAACGTCACCGCCGTCGACGACGTCTCGATGGACATCCGCGACGGGGACTTCCTCGTGCTCCTCGGCCCGAGTGGCTGCGGAAAGACCACGCTGCTGCGGATGATCGCCGGCCTCCTCGAACCCACCGCAGGACAAATTCTGCTCGACGACAACGACATCACCACCGCACCGGCCAAGCGGCGCGACGTGGCGATGGTGTTCCAGAACTACGCGCTCTACCCCCACCTGTCGGTCGCGAAGAACCTCGGCTTCCCGCTGCGGGTCCGCCGGGTGCCCAAGGCCGAGGTGGCCGCCCGGGTCGACGAGGTGGCGGCGCAGCTCGACATCGCGCACCTGGTGGACCGCAAGCCGAAAGAGCTCTCCGGTGGGCAGCGTCAACGGGTCGCGGTCGGGCGCGCCATCGTCCGCAGCCCCAAGGCCTTCCTGATGGACGAGCCGTTGAGCAACCTCGATGCCAAGCTGCGGACGGCCACCCGACGCGAACTCACCGACCTGCATCGCAGGCTCGGCGCCACGTTCGTGTACGTCACGCACGACCAGGTGGAGGCGATGACGATGGCGACCCGGATCGCGTTGCTGAACAACGGCCGGGTCGAGCAGGTCGGCACCCCCGAACAGGTCTACGACACCCCGGCCTCGGTCTTCGTCGCCGGATTCCTCGGCAGCCCGCCGATGAACCTGCTGCCGGCCTCCGTCGCGGCGGCGGACACCGGCGTCGTCGTCTCCGGCGACGGGTTCGAGGCGCGGCTGTGGCCCGGCGACTGCCCGACCCGCCCGATCACCCTGGGCGTCCGCCCGGAACATCTTTCTCCGACGGCCGAATTCAGCGGTCCGGGCCTGCGGATGCCGGCCCGCGTCGACTCGATCGAGAATCTCGGCAGTGAGCAGATCGCCTACTGCCGGGTCGGCGACGAGACCGTGTGCGTCCGTGCCCCCCGCCCGATCTCGTTGCTCGCCGGCCAGAACGTCATCCTGACCGCCCCCGTCGACCGTCTGCACCTGTTCGACGCGGACTCGGGGCGGCGTCTCGAGTGGCTCGACGTGCCGGACCTCGCCGATTTCGACACCCAGCTGCTCAGCGGCTCGCACTGAGCCGCAGGCAGATCTCCTCCCCATCGCAGTCAAGGAGCTGTACGCCATGCGTAGAACGAAAGGGCTGGCCGTCCTCGCGCTGTCGGCCGCCGCACTCACCGTCGCCGGCTGCGCCACCGGATCGGTCGGCACCGCGTCCGGGGGTGCCGGTGCCACGGTCCCCGAACTCGCGCCGGACCAGAAGGTGGACATCGTGTTCGAGTCCTACAACCTGCAGCAGGCCGGACCGTGGACCGACACGATCACCGGCCTCCTGCGGGACTTCGAGGCCGCGCACCCGAACATCACCGTGACCGCGCAGCCGCCGCAGGGCGCAGCCGGGGCCTCCGGTGTCGCCACCGCCAGCAGCGTCCAGACCCAGCTCCTCGCCGGCAACCCGCCGGACGTCGCCCAGTTGACGTTCGACACCGTGGACTTCGCGGTGAACCAGTTGGGCGCCAAGAACATCGAGAGCCTGGTCGGCAAGGAGGCCGTCGAGGAGAACTTCGCCGGACCGCACCCGTATCACCCGCGCGCGAAGGTGCTCGGCGACTGGAACGGCGTCACCTACGGTGTGCCGTACGTGTTCTCGACCCCCGTCCTGTTCTTCAACGCCTCGACCCTGGCGAAGGCCGGCGTGCCCGCCGATGTCGACCTGTCCACGTGGCCGAAGGTGACCGAGGTCGCCAAGAAGGTCACCGCGGCGACCGGCAAGCCGGCGCTGTCGATCTCGTGCGCGGTCAAGGGCGGAAACTGGTGCATGCAGGCGCTGTTCAAGTCCGCCGGCGGAGCGGTTCTCTCGGACGACCGCTCGACGATCGAGTTCGGTGACCCGGCCTCCGTCGAGGCGGTCACCGCGTTGCGGGCGATGTTCGACGCCGGCGTGCTGGCGAATCAGTCGGCGACCGCCCAGACCGAAGCATTCGCCAAGGGCGACACCGCGATGACGATGACCTCGTCCGCGATCCAGGGTTCGTTCATCAAGGCGGCACAGGCGGGCGGATGGGACCTGAAGGCCGCGGCGATGCCCGCGTTCCCCGGCCACGAGGCGGTGCCGACCAACTCCGGTTCGGGGCTGTTCATCTTCTCCCAGGATCCGGCCAAGCAGCGTGCGGCGTGGGAGCTGATCACGTTCATGACGTCCGACCACGCCTACACCGAGATCTCCAGCAAGATCGGTTATCTGCCGCTGCGCACGTCGCTGACCACCGACCCGGCCGCGCTGAAGCCGTGGGCGGACAAGAACCCACTGGTCGCTCCGAACCTCGCGCAACTCGACCGGCTGCAGCCCTGGATGTCCTACCCCGGCAACAGCTACGTCCAGGTCGACGACATCCTCGCCACCGCGATCGAGGACTCCGTCTTCTACGGCAAGGACCCAGCCACGACCATGTCCGCCGCCCAGCAACGCGCCCAGACCCTGCTCCCCTGACCTACCTGAAAGCGACCTCACAATGACCACCACACTGTCGCCGCGTGCGAGCACCCGCCGGCTCGCTCTGACCGGGACCCACAACCTGCGGGACGTGGGCGGATACACCGCCGGTGCCCGATCGACACGCTGGGGCAAGCTCTTCCGCTCCGACGCCCTCCATGCGCTCGACCAGAACGGCCGCGACGTCCTCGCCGGCCTGGGGCTGGGTCTGGTCATCGACCTGCGGGAGCACGACGAGGCCTCGGCCGCACCGAACGCGCTCGCGGGCGTCGGGCACCGCGAGGTGCACCTGCCCGTGTACAACGGGCCGGTGCGGTACACCGCACCCGGACAGCCGGGGGCCGCCTTCGACCTCGCGGCGCTGTACCGGCAGATGCTGGCCGATCACGGCGCCGCCCTCACCGAGGCGGTCCGGACCATCGCCGCGTCCGGCGACGAACCGGTGCTCGTGCACTGCACCGCGGGCAAGGACCGCACCGGCCTGGTGATCGCCCTGACCCTGTCCGCGGTCGGCGTCGAGGCCCGCGACGTGGTCGCCGACTACGCGCTGTCCGAGACGATGCTGCACGGCGAGTGGGCCGAGGCGATGGTCGCGTCGTTCCGGGACCGCGAGCTGCCCGCTGGGTTCGACATCGAGGGCATCGTGGCGGCGAGCCCCGCATCCCTGATGCGCGAGATGCTGGCGCTGATCGCCGCCGAGCACGGGGACACCCGCCGCTACCTGCACTCGCACGGGATGTCCGAGGGCGAGCTCACCGACCTTCACAGCGCCCTTCTCGACTGACACGTTCGTCCGAAGACCCTGTTCGCCAAACAGACCCAGGAGAAAGCCATGTCCCAGTACGGACAGCCCGACCACTACATCCTGCACGTGAGCGACACCCACTTCGTCGGTGACGGTGAACTGCTGCACGGCAAGGTGGACAGCGACACCAAGCTGGCCCGCCTGTTCGACCGCCTCGCCCGCACGGGCCAGCGTCCCGAGGCGATCGTGTTCACCGGCGACCTCGCCGACGCCGGCAACCCGCAGGCCTACGCCCGGCTCCGCGCCATGGTCGAGCCGGCCGCGGAACGGTTGGGCGCCAAGGTGATCTGGGTAATGGGCAACCACGACAGCCGGCCCGCCTTCCGTGCCGGACTGCTCGACACCGAGGCCACCCAGGAGTCCGTGGACATCGTCCACGACATCGACGGTCTGCGGATCATCGCCCTCGACAGCACCGTTCCGGGCCACCACCATGGTGAGATCACCGACGAGCAGCTGGCCTGGCTGACCGACGTGCTCGCCACCCCGGCACCGCACGGCACCCTGCTCGCACTGCACCACCCGCCGGTGCCGAGCCCTCTCGCCCTGCTCGACCTGGTCGACCTCCACGATCAGCACCGGCTCGAGGATGTCCTGCGCGGCACCGACGTTCGCGGCATCCTCGGCGGGCACCTGCACTACTCCACCACCTGCACCTTCGCCGGCATCCCGGTCTCGGTCGCGTCGGCAACCTGCTACACCCAGGACCTGTTCGTGCAGGGTGGGGGCATGCGCGGCCAGGACAGCGGCCAGTCGTTCAACCTGGTGCACGTGTACTCCGACCGGGTCCTGCACACGGTGGTCCCCGTCGAGGAGGGCGAAACGCTGTACGAGATGTCGGCCGAACTGATGGCCGCCCTGCAGAACATGACGACAGAGGAGGCCGTGCGCTTCCTGTCCCAGCCCGTCGCGCGCTAGCGAACGCAGGCACCGAGGAGAACACCATGTTTGTCGAAGTTCCCACCGCCGCCTCGGCGCGCGGCGCGAGCGAACCACGTCCGCCGCGGCGAGGGCCGTCGATGCGGCGCCACCTGGTCCCGCTGGCCTACCTGGCGCCGGCGGCGGTCCTGCTGGTGTTGTGGATCTACAAGCCGCTCGCGGAGACGGTCGGACTGTCCTTCTACCGGTGGAACATGATCCCGACGACGCCGAAGGTGCCCGCGGGACTGGACAACTACGCCACCGTGCTGGCGCTGCCCGAGCTGCACCGGGCGTTGTGGAACACCGTCGTCTACATCGCGGCGTTCATGGTGTTCTCCCTCGTCCTGCCCGTCGTCATCGCTCTGCTGAGCAACCAGGTGACGGGGCGGGCGAAGACGTTCTACCAGGCCCTGATCTTCGTGCCGTTCCTCGTCACGCCGGTCGCAAGCAGTGCGATCTGGCGTTGGCTGTTCGCGCCGGAGAGCGGCACCGTGCCCCGGGTCGCGGCGACGCTGGGGTTCCAGATGGGAGACGTGTTCCGCGACCCGAACACCGCGTTGATCGGCGTCGTCGTGGTCGTCGGATGGCAGATGCTCGGCTTCGGTGTGCTCGTGGTCTCCGCCGGGATGGCCGGCATCAACCCCGACTATGCCGCAGCCGCGTCACTCGACGGCGCGTCCCGTGCCACGATCACCCGCCGCATCGTCCTGCCGCTGTTGTCGCCGACACTGGTCTTCCTCGCGTTGATGACGATCCTGCTCGGCGCGCAGTGGGCGTACCCCGTGGTCGACATCCTGACGCAGGGCGGTCCGAGCGGGTCGACCACCAACATCTACTACCTGCTCTACGAATTCGGATTCCGGAACTTCGACGCCGGACTCTCCGCGGCGGCGGGCACGCTGTTCTTCCTCGGCTTCGGTCTGGTCGCGCTCGTGTTCGTCCGGGTCTCGGACCGGCTGAGCTTCTACGACAACTAGGACGACCCATGGCCTTCGTAACCGTTGACGCCCCACCGCGGACCACACCCGCCGACGCCGTGCCCGAGAACACGGTCGGCGACGGTCCCGTCGCCTCCCGCACTCGCGGTCGGATCGCGACCGGACACGCACTGCTCGCGATCCTGGCGCTGCTGAGCATCTTTCCCGTCTACTGGATGTTCGCGACCGCGTTCCGCCGACCGGACGACACCCTCTCGTCGAGCCCGATCCCGTGGCCGCCGAGCGTGGAGAACTTCCGGTACGTGTGGGACACGATCCCGATGGCGTCGATGCTCACCAACACATTCGCGATGGCCGCCGTGATGGCGGCCAGCCAGCTCGTCGTCGCGATCCTCGCCGCGTATGCGTTCGCCCGCTGGAACTTCTTCGGCAAGCAGGTGCTTTTCCTGCTGTTCGTCGGTTCGTGGCTGGTCCCGTTCCAGGTCACGATGATCCCGAACTACCTGCTCATCTCCCAGATGGGGTTGCTCGACACCGTCGCCGGCGTCGTGATCCCCAACCTGTGCTCCGCGTTCGGAGTGCTGTTGCTGCGCCAGCACATGGAGGCGTTCCCCACCGAGTTGCTGGACGCCTCCGTGATGGACGGCCAGAGCTCCTGGGCGACGCTGTGGAAGGTGGTGATTCCCAACATGAAACCCGCCCTCGCGGCACTCGGGATCATGCTCTTCATCTCCGCGTGGAACGAATATCTCTGGCCCACACTGATTCTGCGGAAATCCGACGCGCTGGTGCAGGTCGGGATCCGCAGCTTCCTCGGCGCCGAGGGGGACAACTGGGGCGCGGTGATGGCGGCGTCCGGGCTGGCGTGCCTGCCGATCTTCCTGATCTATCTGTTCCTGCAACGTTACGTCGTCGACGCCTTCGTGCGATCCGGCCTGAAGTAGAGCGGATTTCACGTCGAACCCGGGTGTTGACAACCGTCCTCGCCGGGGCCGGGCTCGAATGGGGCCGACCCGGCGAGGAGGCTTCCATGCCCGCGACCGGGTGCAGCGAGTCGTCGGTCCGGAGGTGCAGGACACCCGCCGACTACACCCGGGAGGGGTGCACCGCGGCGTGCATCTCCCAGATCAGCACTTCGGCCGCCTCGGCGGCGGTGACCCGCTGCCCGCCGGAGCCGGTGAGTCGCAACGAGTCCCCGTGCGCGAGCGGACCGACGCCCTCGACGTCGACCGCGCCGCGGGCGACGAAGAGGTGTCCGTACGGCGCGTCCGGGATCGTCACCGACCGGCCTGGCCGCAGCCGTGCGGCATGCAGCCCGGCGTACCGGTTGCGCAGGCCGATCGCGGCGTCACCGCGGTGGCGTGGCAGGCCCGACGCGACGACCACCAGGGCGCCGTCGTCGAGTTCGTCGTCGATCGGCAGCTCCTGGTAGCTCGGCTCGATGCCGAGCTCGTCCGGTGGAATCCACATCTGGACCACGTGCACCGGTTCGGTGACTCGCGATCCGTCCGCCGCCCGCCGGTGGTCGTTGCGTTCGGAGTGCAGGATCCCGCGGCCGGCGCTCATCCGCTGCGCCAGACCGGGATACACGACGCCGGAGTTGCCCTGCGAGTCCTGGTGCACCAGCGATCCGCTCAACACCCACGTGACGATCTCGGCGTCACGGTGCTGATGGCTGTCGAACCCGCTGCCGACGTCGACGATGTCCTCGTTGTTCACCACGAGCAGACCGTGCGCGTTGGCGGCGAGGTCGAAGTTGCCTGCGAACGGAAAGCTCTGGCTCGAGTCCAGCCAACCGTAGTTCTGGTGCGCGCGTTCGCCCGCACGCTGGACCACGACCCCGGTCATGATCACTCCAGCGTCTCGTGCGCGGCGGGGATCGACCCGAGCCGTCCGGCCTGGAAGTCCTCGAAGGCCTGGATCACCTCGGCCTTGGTGTTCATCACGAACGGTCCGGCCATGGCGATGGGTTCGCGAATCGGCTTGCCGCCCAGAACGAAGACCTCGAGCGACTCGGTCCGAGAGTCCTGGGTGTCCGCCGCCGCGAGGGTCAGGGTGTCGCCGCGGCCGAACACCGTCAGCTGCCCCGTGTGCACGGGCCGCCGCTCGCTGCCGACCGTTCCGTCGCCGGCGAGGACGTAGGCGAGCGCATTGAACTCCGGGTTCCAGGGCAGCGTCACACCGGCCCCGGGTGCGAGGGTCGCGTGCAGCAGGGTGATCGGCGTGTACGTCGAGCCCGGGCCCTGGTGACCGTCGAGTTCGCCGGCGATGACACGGATCAGCGCACCGCCGTCGGCCGACGAGAGGAGCGCGACCTTGCTGCTGGTGATGTCCTGGTAGCGGGGCGCCGCCATCTTGTTGTCGCGGGGCAGGTTCACCCACAACTGCACGCCGTGGAACAGGCCCCCGGACACAACGAGGTGTTCCGGCGGAGTCTCGATGTGCAGGATGCCGCCACCGGCGGTCATCCACTGGGTGTCGCCGCCGCCGATGGTGCCGCCGCCGCCGTTGGAGTCCTGGTGCTCCATGATCCCGTCGAGCATGTACGTGACGGTCTCGAAGCCGCGGTGGGGGTGCCACGGGGTGCCCTTCGGCTCGCCGGGTGCGTACTGCACCTCGCCCATCTGGTCCATGTGGATGAACGGGTCGAGGTGGCGCAGTTCGACGCCGGCGAAGGCGCGCCGGACCGGGAAACCCTCGCCCTCGAATCCGCGGGGCGCGGTGGTGACCGACAGCACGGGGCGTGCGGTCGCGTCGGGTGCGGTCTCGGCGATGCGGGGCAGCGCGAGGATGTTGTCGACGGTCACGGCAGGCATGCGGTCCTCCTCGGATCCAGTAGTTGATTGTTCAACTACTTCAGCGTACCTCAACGCCGGCGGGTTCCGGATATTCCCGGCGCGCGGCACCGGAGGTGTCGACCGGGCGAGCCGTTCGCCGTCGGGCCGTCACCGCGGTGCGGTTATCCGATTTCGCCGCATCCGGCTGGGATACTCGACGGACTCCACTGGCGAACAACTGCTGGCGCCGGCTCGCCGATGGCGGGTGGGCGTCGGATGGGAGCGGTGATGACGGACTCCACGCCGATCGACCCGAGCGTGCCACCGAGCGGGACGGGGTGCGCCGACTGTGAGGCGGCCGGCGGGTGGTGGTTCCATCTGCGTCGCTGCGCGCAGTGCGGACACGTCGGGTGCTGCGATTCCTCGCCGTCGCAGCACGCGAGCGCCCACGCGGCGGCCAGCGGCCATCCGATCATTCGGAGCTTCGAGCCCGGCGAGGACTGGTTCTGGGACTACCGGACCGAGGAGTTCGCCGAGGGCCCGGAACTCGCGGGGCCGCAGCATCATCCGCTCGACCAGACGGTGCCCGGGCCCGCCGACCGGGTGCCGGACGACTGGCCGGACCGGCTGCACTGACGGTCACCCCCCTGCATCCCGTGCGCGGGAGGGGGGCGCCGTCCCGGGCGCTCAGGGCAGGAGGACGAACTTCCCACGCGGGTGCTGTTCCTGCAGTTCGGCGTGGGCGCGGGCGGCGTCGGCGAGCGGGAACGTCTTCGCGACGGTGATCTCGAAGCCGCCGCGGCCGGCGAGCTCGACCAGTTCGAGCCGGGCCTCGCGGCGGATCCGCACACTGTCGGGGTCGCCGCCGCCGATCGCGCGGAAACCGTCCTGCTCGGCGCGCCCGAACGCGACGATCGTGACGATGCGACCGCGGTCGGCGACCAGGGCCAGGGACGCGTCGACCGCCTCGTCGGTGCCTGCGGTGTCGATCGCGGCGTCGACACCGTTCGGCGCCAGTTCGCGAAGGCGGTCGAGGAGTCCGTCGCCGTACTCGACCGGGGTGGCGCCCAACGCGCGCAGGGCGTCGTGGTTCGCGGCGCGGGCGGTGCCGATGACGGTCGCGCCGCGCGCGATCGCCAGCTGCACGGTCGCCGTGCCGACCGCGCCTGCCGCGCCGTGGATCAGGACGGTGTCGCCGCTCGACACGCGGGTCGTGGTGAGCGCGTCGACGGCGGTGGTGCCCGAGGAGAGCAGCGACGCCGCCTGCTCCCAGGGCAGGCCGGCCGGCTTGGTGAACGTGACGTCGGCGGGCACGGTGATCAGTTCGGTGTAGGCCCGGCCGCCGGGGTTGACGATCACCTCGTCGCCGACCGCGATCGGCCCGGTCGGGCCGGTGGCGTCGTCGCCGACGGCCACCACGACGCCGGCGCCCTCGATACCCGGCCGAACCGGGAGCTGGGCGGGGTCCACGCCGAATGCGCCGCTGTAGGACTTGTAGTCGTACGGGTTGACCCCGATCGCCCGTAGGCGGACCTGCACCTGCCCCGGCCCGGGGGCGGGAACCGGCTCGTCGAGCACCGTGAGGACCTCGGGTCCTCCGAACGCGGTCGCTACCACTGTCTTGGCCATGCCTGGCCAACCTCGCCGACGTGGTCGAGTATTCCCCGGTACTCGGAGTTTGTACCTGGCACAAACTTGTACCGAGTTCAATTTTGATCGTAGAATCGAAGGGTGACCCAGGCATCCGGGCTGCGTGCGGCCAAGAAACTCGAGACCTGGCGGGCCCTGCGAGCCGCCGCGATCGAGCTGGTGAACGCCCGCGGGTTCGCCGCCGTCAGCGTCGAGGAGATCGCGGCGGCCGCCCGGGTCTCCAAGAGCACGCTGTTCAACTACTTCGACTCCAAGGAGTCGCTGCTGCTCGACCCCGACCCGGAGGATCCCGCCCGCTGGCGTGCGCTCGCCGCGGCCCGCCCGGCCGACGAGCCGACGTGGGACGGGCTTCGGGAGATCGTGACCGCCGCGATCTGCCACGACGAGTCGAAACTGCTGATGCGCAAGTCCCTGATCGACCAGTGCCAGGTCATGCTCGAACCGGCGATGGCCGCCAGCGAACCGTTCCGCGGGTTCATCCGCGAGTGGGTCGGCGGCCGCATCCCGGCCGATCCGCTGCTCGTCGCCCTGGTCGTCAACGCCGCGCTCGCGGTCGTCCACACGGCATACCGCGGCTGGCACCCCGAGGACGGTGTGCCGCACTTCCGGACGCTGCTCCGCCGCGGCTTCGACACCGTCGGGCAGGGCCTGCTGAACCTTCCCGCCGGCAGCCCGGACCCCGCGGCCGCCGCGCTGAACCGAGCGGGGCCGGTGGCGAACCTGGCGGGGCCGGTGTCGAGCCTGGCGGGGCCGGTGTCGAGCCTGGCGGGGCCGTCGTGACCACGCTCCTGGAGCGGCTGCAGGGACTGGAACCGCTCGTCGTCTACCTCGTGGTCAGCGGGTTCGTGTTCCTCGAGGACGCCCTGTTCGTCGGATTCGTCGTTCCCGGCGAGACCGCCGCCATCGTCGGCGGGGTGATCGCCAGCCAGACGCACGCCAGCCTGGCGGTGATGATCGCGGTGGTCGTGGTCGCCGCCCTGCTCGGCGACACCGTCGGCTACGGGATCGGGCGTCGCGTCGGCCCGCGGATCCTGCGGCTGCCGCTGTTGTCCGGCGGCCGGCTCGACGGCGCGCAGGAGCTGCTGCGCCGCCGCGGCGGGCCGGCGGTGTTCCTCGGTCGTTTCGTCGCGTTCATCCGCACCGTGATGCCCGCGCTCGCCGGGATCAGCGGCATGCCGTACAAGCGCTTTCTGGCCTTCAACGCCGTCGCCGTCCTGCTCTTCGGTGCCGGCAACGTGCTGATCGGGTTCTTCGCAGGCAGCTCGTACGAGCGGGTGGCATCCGCGCTGGGCAGCGGTGCCTGGCTGCTCGTCGGTGTGGTTGCGCTGGTGGCCGCCGGGTGGTGGTTGCGGCGCCGTTTCAGACCCGAATCCTCCGCGCCTACGCCGATTCCCGATCCTGAGGACGCGGCCGCCGTCGTCCCGGTTCCGGTCCCCGGGCACTGACCGATTCACCCGTGTGCCCTCCGGTTCCGGGTGCACACTGGAACCCGGCCCGACCGACGGACCTGATCTCTCGCAGGCGAGTGTGTCATGAACGCAGACGACGAAGCGGCCACGACCGCGGCAACCGCGCGATCGAGCGGGACGCCGGATCCCGCCGCGTCCCGGAACGCGTGGCGCCGCTTCTACTCCGGCCTGCCCCCGTCGCTGCAGCTGATCGGACTGCAGCTGTGGCTGCCGGTGATCTTCATCGTGCTGTTCTGCCTCTGCTACATCGCGGCGTTCCACGCCCCGCAGGTCCACGACATGCCGGTCGGCGTGGTCGGCTCCGCGACGAATCCGACCCTGGGTGACGAGGTCGGGACCGCGGCGCGGGGCGCGATCGAGGTGCACCGCTACGACACCGCCGACCAGGCGCGTGCGGCTGTGCTGGCCGGCGACGTCGTCGGCGCCCTCGTCGCCGCCGACGGTCCGGGCGCACCCCCGACGCTCTACACCGCGAGCGCCCACCAGTTCCAGGCCAGGAGCGTCGTCGCCGCGACCGTCACTCCGATCATGGCGGCGGCGAACCAGCGTCTCGAGGTCGTCGACCTCGCACCACTGCCGGCCCACGACGCGTTCGGGATGACCCCGATGTACCTGATGCTCGCCTGGTGCATCGGTGGATACATGGTCGCGATGTTCATCGGCATGATGGGTGCGCCACTCGCACACCGGACCCGGGTGGCGATCGTTCTCGGCGGCGCCGTTGTCCTCGCGCTGGTCGCGAACGTCCTCGCCGGACCGGTGATCGGCGCGGTACAGGGGCACTTCTGGGAATTGGCCGGGATCGCGTTCGGCTGGATCGTCGCGATCGGCCTGACCGTCAACGGGCTCAGCTACTTCTTCGGCCGGTTCGTCACCCTGCCCGCGATCCTGCTGTTCGTCTTCCTGTCGATGCCCTCGTCGGGCGCCGCCTACCCGACCTGGATGCTGCCGCCGATCTTCGGAGCGCTCCAGCCGTTCGTCGTCGGGTTCGGGATGACCGAGATGATCAAACGCACCCTCTACGGGGTCGGGGAGCCGTACACGACGGCACTGCTGCAGATGCTCGCCTACGCCGTCGTGGGGATCGTGTTGATGGCGGTCGGCAAGCCCTGGCGCGAACGGCGCGAGGTGCGGCGCATTCTCGCGCACCGCACCACGATGATGGCCGACGCGCAGGGTGCGGCCCGGGAACACGGCATCGCGACGCGCACCGCGGTGCTGGCCAGGTACGGCGCCGACGAGTCGACGGTGTCGGCGGCGGCGATGGAGGACGAGGACGAACAGGCCGGGGACGTGTTCACCAACTACGGCCGGTCCCTGACCGGGCTCGACGACGGTGACCCGTACCCCAACACCGGCGGGCGGCATCGCCTGCCGGACCAGGGCGGGCGCTTGTGCTCCCGCCGCGACTGCTCACCGCCACCGGCCTCCCGGCGGCACGCCCGAGCTGCCCGAGGTGGAGGTGCGTGAACCACGAACTGGTCAGTTCGTTCGGCTCACACACCGGCGCGGCCTGTCCTAGGTTGGGCTGACCTCCTCGGTATCGCGTCACACCATGAAAGGAATCCGATGCAGTTCAACCTGGCGGACGTCTTCGAAGCGGTTGCTTCCGCAGTGCCTGACCGTGTCGCGCTGAGCTACGAGGGCGAGAACCTCTCGTACGCCGCGTTGGATTCCGAGGCGAACAAGACCGCGACACTGCTCGCGGACGCCGGTGTTTCGGCGGGTGACCACGTTGCCCTGTTCCTGAAGAACAGCGTCGAGCACGTCACGAGCATCCTGGGCCTGGTCAAGATCCGCGCCGTGCCGATCAACGTCAACTACCGGTACACGCCGGACGAACTGGAGTACATCTTCACCAACTCCGACTCCGTCGCCGTCGTCGTCGAGCTGCCCGAGCATCAGGTCGCCCTCGCCGGCCTGCTCGGGTCCTGCCCGCTGATCCGGACGGTGTTCGTGGTCGGCGACATCACCGACGAACTCCGCACCGCCGCCGCGGCCCGCGACGTCGCCCTCGTGGACTTCGCCGAGACCCGCAACCAGCCGGCGACCGGAGAGTTCGAGGCCCGCTCCGGTGACGACCTGTATCTGCTGTACACCGGCGGTACCACCGGCTACCCGAAGGGCGTCATGTGGCGCCAGGACGACTTCTTCCGCAAGCCGCTGTCCGGCGGCAACCCGTACGGCGACCAGCCGCGCCAGGACCTCGCCGAGGTCGCGGCCGCCGCGAAGGAGTTCCCCGATCTCGCGTTCCTGATCGCGGCACCGCTGATGCACGGCGCCGCGCTCTACTCGCTGTTCACCTTCTTCACGCTCGGCGCGCGGGTCGTGCTGCGACGGGACTTCAACCCCGCGAAGGTCGTCGAGTCGATCGAGCGGGACCGGGTGCAGGTCATCCTCATCGTCGGCGACGGCATGGGCCTGCCGCTCGTCGACGAGATGGAACGCCGCAAGGGCGAGGTCGACATGAGCTCGCTGTTCTCGATCACCTCCGGCGGTGCGATCTGGTCGACCAGCGTCCGGGACCGGATGCTCGCGGTGAAGCCGGACCTGCTGCTGCGCGACAACTTCGGTGCGTCCGAGTCGGGCAACGACGGCGCGTTCACGATCGACGAGGCCGGCAACCTGCGGATGCCGCCATCGCCGAACATGATCGTCGTCGACGAGCGCTTCGAGCAGATCCCCGCCGGCTCCGACGACGTCGGCTACATCGCGCGGATCGGCAACATCCCGCTCGGCTACTACAAGGACGAGGACAAGACCGCTCGAACGTTCCCGACCCGCCCGGACGGTACCCGGATCTCGGTGCTCGGCGACATGGGCAGGATCGAAGCCGACGGCACCATCGTCTTCCTCGGACGCGGCTCGCAATGCATCAACACCGGCGGCGAGAAGGTCTTCGCCGAAGAGGTCGAGGCCGCGCTCCACGCACATCCGTCGATCTCCGATGCGCTCGTTGTCCCGATCCCCGACGAGCGCATGGGCCAGCAGGTGGCGGCGGTCATCGCAACCTATCCCGACGCCCCCGAACTCACGCTCGACGATGTCCAGGAACATTGCCGGAAGTCTCTCGCCGGCTACAAGATCCCGCGTTCGGTCGCGTTCGTGGACGAAGTCAAGCGGACACCCGCGGGCAAGGCCGACTACCGATGGGCGACTTCCGCGGTGTCGCTCTAGCCGGCGCGCTGCGCCGCGTCAGAGAATTCTCATGCGCGTGCCAGCACCGTCCCAAGAAGCGTCCGTACGGTCGGGCGGGTGCCTGATCTCCTCGTGCCCGCTGCCCGTCGCCGGGCGTGGTGGCCCGCTCTCGCCCTGGTCGCGCTGTCGCTCCTCACCGTCGGCGGCGTTGTCCTCGGGCTCCGGTCACCGGCGGTGCCGGCGCGCGCGGTCGCCGTCGTGAACGCCGACACCGGTCCGGCCCGGATGGGGGAGCGGGTGATCGCCGCGCTGGAGCGGTCGGGGGACTTCGAGTGGGAGGTGGTCGACGACGCCACCGCCCGCGACTCGAACCACCTCGCGGTCGTGACCATTCCGGAGGACTTCTCCGACGCCGTCGCCTCGCTCGGCACCGCCACCCCGCGACAGGCCGAGCTGTCGGTCCGGCGCGGCGACACGGCGGACGACGACACGATGTCGCGGCTGACGGCCACCGTCTCCGAGGTCACCTCGGCCACCGGCATCAAGAACCTGCTGTCCGGGATGGCGTCGGCGCGGACGCAACTCCAGCAGGCGATGCTGCCGGCCCAGCTGCTGTCGGCCGCGACCGCGGCCGCGGACACGCAGGCTCGGGAGATGCTCGGTGGGGTCGAGAAGATGCTGCCGTACCTGGAGACCGCGAACGACGGGGCGAACCAGCTCGTCGACGTCGCCGGGCAGGTGGCCGGGATGGTGGGGCAGGCGCGGGGGCCGGCGACCGAGCTCTCCGCACGGCTGACCGACCTCGGCGTCACGATCGGCCAGGTCACGACCGGAGCCGACCGACTGCAGCACGGCCTCGACGAGATGGCGGCCAGGGTCGGTGCGATCGATGCGGGCGCGGCGGCATCGCTGCAGCGCACCGCCGCCGACCTCGCCGAGCTGTCCGGGCAGCTGACCGCGGTCACCGGACTGCTCGGCACCGGCGTCGGTCCGGACACGGACCTCGGCAGCGCCCTGGGTAGCGGGTTCGGGCAGCTCGAGTCGGTGTCGGCGCAATTGTCCAGCGCCGGAAGTCAATTGCAGCAGGGTATCGGTCCGATCGCGGCGCAGGCCCCGGACCTGTTGGGCGGCACGACCGATCAGATCCTCGCGGGGGTGGCGCAACTGAAGTCGGTGTCCGCGCAGGTGAGCGAGCAGGTGGGGAAGGGCGTCGACGCGATCCCGGCCCGTGGCGGAGTCCAGCAGGACGCGATGTCCGCCACGATGGCCGCACCGGTTTCCGTGGACCTGACCGGCGACGGGACGCGACCGGGGCCGTTCGCCGCCCGCAACCTGATGGTGGTGTTCGCCGGAACGACGGTGATCCTCGCGGCGGCGCTGGCGTGGCTGCTGTTCCGGAACACGCCGAGAACGAAGCGCTCCACCGCCTCACCGGCTGGGTCATAGTGGGGTATGGCGACCTTGCGGGGACTCGGTGTGGCAGCCGCGGCGGCGGGTGTGGTCCTGGCGGCGGGCTGCGCCGCGAACCCGGTGTCGGGCACCTCGGACACCGTTCCGCCGGGGATCAGCACCCAGGCGGTCGGGAAGGTCAGCGCCGCACCCGACACCGCGACGGTGGTACTCGCCGTGCAGACCCAGGGCGCCACGGCCGAGGCGGCCCTTGCCGACAACGCGCAGAAGGCGACCGCGTTGATCGACTCGTTGAAGGCCAAGGGTGTGGCGTCGAAGGACATTGCCACCAGTGGTCTTTCGGTGCAGCCGACCTACGCGCCGGCGTCGCAGACCGTCACCGGATACCAGGTGACCAATCAGGTGACCGCCACCGTGCACGACATCGCAGGGGCCGGTGCACTGATCGACGCGGCTGCTGCCGCGGCCGGAGACGCGGTGCGGGTACAGCAGATGAGCTTCTCGATCGGCGACGACGGCGCACTGCGGGGCCAGGCCCGCGCGAAGGCGGTGGAGCAGGCCCGGACGCAGGCCGGGCAGATCGCCCACGCCGCGGGCGTCGAGCTCGGTGACGTGCGGTCGATCAGCGAGGTCGCCGCTTCCCCGCCGAGCCCGATCCCCGGCAGGACGATGTCCGACCAGGCCGCCTCGACCCCGGTCGAACCGGGGACGCAGGAGCTGACCGTCACGGTCGCGGTCGTCTACGACATCGACTGACCGGCCGCCGTGCGCAGTGCCGAGACACCGGCCCGCGCGAACGCGACGTCCTCGTCGGGGTCGGCTCCGCTGACCCCGATCGCGCCGACCACGCTGCCGGAGAGTCGCACCGGTACCCCACCCGCCAGCGTCGTCATCGGCTGGGTGGTCTGGGTGCCGATCAGGTCGAGCAGTTCCGGATGCGCCGCGCGCAGCCCGGCGAGGTCGCCGGAGGCCGCACCCATCAGCGCGGCGGTCGCGGCCTTGGCTCGGGCCACCCCGGCGGTGAACCACGGCGCACCGTCGTCGCGGACCACGAGCAGGTCGTGGCCGCGGTGATCCACCACCGCGACGCTGATCCGCTTGTGGTCCTGTCGGGCGGCGGCGAGGGCCGCCTCCGCGGCGGCGCGGGCCGCTGCCGAGTCGAGTTCTGTTGGCGTGCCGGAGTCCATCGGACGACCGTACCCGGCGGCTTCACCCGCTAGCGGGGGTTCCACCGCTCCGGGTTGCACTCGAGCGCCGCCCGGTCCCAGTGGCCCAGCTCGGCCGCCGCCCGGTAGGTGTCGTGCAGGAACTCGAGCGCGGCGGCGTCGGGATCGGCGGCGGTGCGGACTCGTTCGTAGGGCAGCACGAACTCCCCGAGTTGCTCGCTGTAGTACGCGCCGTCCGGGCCCACCGGGTAGCCGGCGAAACCCTCGGGCACCGGGTAGGCGTAGGCGTAGAACGCGCCCTCCTCCCCGCCGCCGGGCCAGAACCCGCAGCTGCTCAGTTCGTGCGAGTAGCCCTCCACCATCACCCAGTCGCCGCAGTTCGGCGCTCCGCCCGGGTGTGGCGGCGCGGCTCGCCCGGAGAATCGGGTGCATGCCAGATCCATTGCACCCCAGAAGAAGTGAACCGGGCTGACCTTGCCGGTGTAGTGGGAGCGGAACTCGCGCAGGATCCGATCGGCCTGCACGAGCTGGCGCCAGAACAGTGTCGCGGCGTGCGGGTCGTAGGACCTGTGGGTGGTGTCCTCGGCGAAGGGGATGGCCTCGACGACCTCGTTGGGGGTGGCGGTGATGCGCACGTCGACACCCAGATCACGCAGCGCGCGCATGACCTGCGCGTAGAACTCCGCAACCGGTTTCGGCTCGAGCGCGATCGGGCTCCCGGATCCGTCGCTGCTCCGGATGCGCAGGGTGTGGTCGCAGAAGTCGAACTCGAAATCCAGGATCGCGGTGCCGTACGGGATCGCTCCGGTGGTGAGCCCGCGAGCGGAGACGTAGAACGTCACCTGCCACCAGTGGTTGACCATCGGGGACAGGGCCAGACGGACCTTGCCGACGATCTGCGTCCACATGTGGAGTGTGTCCCGCGTGGGGGTCCAGTCGTCCACCCGCAGCGACGGCCATGCGGTGTCGAGTGAAGTGTGGTCGGTCATCGTGCCTCCTTCGGAAGCGGTCGAGCACCGGACCCCTCGAAGCCTAGTGCGGCGGCGACCGGAGAGTCGCCGGTCGCACCGGATCCGTGGGAGGAACGGGGCGGCCGGAGTCGTCCGAACCGTGCAGGATCGGCGAAGGCGCCTATCGTGATGACGTGGCGCACACACAGGGATCGTTCACCGGCAATCACGGCACCCGGATCGACTACGACATCTGGACCCCGGACGGGGACCCGGTCGCGATCCTGGTGCTCGCACATGGCTTCGGCGAGCACGCGCGGCGTTACGACCACGTCGTCGAGCGGCTGCTCCAGGTCGGGCTGGTGGTCTACGCGCCCGACCACCGCGGGCACGGACGGTCCGGCGGAAAGCGCGTCGAGCTGAAGGAGTGGAGTGACTTCACCGACGATCTGCACCGGGTGTTCGACATCGCCCGCGCGGCGCATCCCGGACTGCCGGTGTACCTGCTCGGGCACAGCATGGGCGGGGCGATCGCCCTGGACTACGCGCTCGACCACCAGTCGGACCTCGCGGGGCTGATCCTGTCGGGGCCGGCCGTCGACGTCACCACCGGCGTGCCGGGCGTCGTCGTCGCGCTCGGCAAGATCATCGGCAAGTACGTGCCCGGGTTGCCGGTGCAGGCGCTCGACGCCAACCTCGTCTCCCGCGACCCGAAGGTGGTCGCGGCCTACAACGCCGATCCGCTGGTCCACCACGGCAAGGTCCCGGCCGGCATCGCGCGCGGAATGATCGTCAACGCCGAGACGCTGCCGGCGCGGCTGCCGTCACTGCGGCTGCCGCTGCTGCTGCTGCACGGGGAGCAGGACGGGCTCGCGAACGTGAACGGCAGCCGGATGATCGCGTCCACCGCCGGCACGAAGGACCTCACCTACAAGGAGTACCCGGGCCTGTACCACGAGGTGTTCAACGAGCCGGAGCAGGATCAGGTACTCGGCGACGTTGTCGAGTGGTTGCGCGCCCACCTGAACTGAACCCTCGGTTCACGCCCCGAATCCGGGGGTATTGGGTAGCGTGCGGACATTTGGTGTCCGCACGTCGATTGGTTTGCGCTTGAACCCCACCATGTCCCGGCGACGCTTCATGGCTCTGGGTGCGGGGGCGTTCGGCGCCGCCACGGCCGGGTCGCTGCTGCCGCCGTCCCTGCAGGCGGCGCTCGCCGCTCCGGTGCCGCCGGGCGGACTCGACTCGGTCGAACACGTGGTCCTGCTGATGCAGGAGAACCGGGCGTTCGACCACTACTTCGGTGCCCTGCGTGGGGTACGCGGGTTCGGTGACCCGAACGCGTTGACACTGCGCACCGGTCGCACCGTCTACGAGCAACCCGACCGCGAGCACGTGGTCCTGCCGTACCCGATCCGCGAGTCCGCGGCGGCGCAGCGGATGGACGTCCAGAACGTCACCGCGCTCGACCACGAGTGGGCGGGCGGGCACCAGGCGCTCGCCGACGGCTGGCACGACGGCTGGATCCCGGCGAAGACCGCCGCGACGATGGCGTACTACGACCGCCAGGACATCCCGTTCCACTACGAACTCGCGGACGCCTTCACGATCTGCGACGCCTACCACTGCTCGGTACCGACGTCGACGAGCCCGAACCGCAACTACTGGGTGTCCGGCTACACGGGCTTCGAGCCGGACGGCAGCCGCGCGGTCACCAACGCCGCGTACGCGCCTGTCCACGCCGGCTACACCTGGCCGACGGTGCCGGAGCGGCTGCAGGCGGCGGGCGTCTCGTGGAAGACCTACCAGGAGTGGGACAACTTCACCGACAACAACCTCGAGTACTTCGTCACGTTCAAGCAGCTCGTCACCCGGATGTTCTGCCACCCGGCGCTGGTGCCCTACCAGTTCTCGACGCTGGCCGCCTTCTATCTCGCGGTCGGGGCGCTGCCCGCGCCTGCGCAGGACGTGGCGGTGGGCGCCCTTGCCGCAGCGGCGGATTCACTCTCGCCGGCCGACCGGCAGCTCTACGACCGCGCGCTGTACCGGTCGCGGCCCGGCACCCTGGCCGCCGAATTCCGCAGGGACGTAGACGGTGGCACGCTGCCGCAGGTGTCGTACCTGGTGCCGTCGACCGTGGACTCCGAGCATCCGTCGGGATCGTCGCCGGCGGCGAGCGCGACCCTGCTGTACCAGGTGCTCGACGCGCTCGCGTCGAAACCCGAGATCTGGTCGAAGACCGTCGTTCTCGTCAACTACGACGAGAACGACGGCTACTACGACCACGTGCCGCCGCCGCAGCCACCGCGGGTCGCGGGCGACGAGTGGGTCGGCGACCAGGCGCTCGGGCTCGGTCCGCGGGTGCCGATGCTCGTGATCTCGCCGTGGACGGTCGGCGGCTACGTGTGTTCGGAGGTGTTCGACCACACCTCGGTCACCCAGTTCCTGGAGAGGCGTTTCGGGTTCGCTCAGCCGGAGATCAGTGGGTGGCGGCGCACCGTGGCGGGAGACCTCACCGGGGCGTTCGACTTCGCGAACCCCCGCGCGCGTCCTGGTCTCACCCCGCCGCCGGCCGCGCCACCGCTGCAGCCGCGATGGACCCCGGCGCCGCCGACCGCAGGACGGATGCCGTTGCAGGAGAGCGGAACCCGGCCCGCGCGGGCGTTGCCGTACCAGCCGGACGCGGACGCGCACCTCGACGGCGGAACGCTGCTCGTCGAGATGCGCAACGCCGGCACCCGCAGCGCGCACCTCGCGCTCTACCCGTATGCGGGCGAGTTCGACACGCCCCGGCACTTCGACGTGCAGGCGCCGGTGACCTCGTCGGTGCCGCTGCCGCAGGACCGGTACTCCCTGACGTTGATCGGCCCCAACGGTTTCCGTCGCGAGTTCGCCGGGTCCGTGAGCGGTGCGGCAGCCCCTCTCGCGGTACGCACTCACGTCGATCGCGACGGCCGCACGCTCGCGGTGACCGTCCGCAACGGCGGCAGCGAGCCGGTTACCGTACGGGTGGCCGGCGCCGACCGGGCCGTCGCCGCCGGCTCCGAGACGACGTACACGCTGCCGTCGGGGCAGGGCTGGTACGACGCGGACCTCACCGTCGCCGAGGACCAGACCTTCCGCCGCCGGTGGGTGGGGCACATCGAGAACGGCGTCGAGTCGGTCAGTGCGAGCGCCGTCGCGATCGCGCCGACCGGTGACGTGTCCTGGACGCCGCCGCCGGCCGTCCCGGGCGGCGGGTCGCTCGACTCCGGGTCCGCGGCCGGGACGTCGTCGCTGCTCGGTGCCGGAGCCGGATCGTAAGGGGGAACAATGCCATCGCAACCGACACATCGCACGCTCGCCGTGAACGGGATCGATCTGCACGTCGTCGAGCAGGGGGAGGGGCAGCCGGTGGTGATGTGCCACGGCTTCCCCGGCCTGTGGTTCACCTGGCGGCACCAGCTCGACGCACTGTCCCGGGCCGGCTACCGGGTGATCGCCCCCGACATGCGCGGGTACGGCCGCAGCAGCGCCCCCGCCGGTGCCGACTCCTACGACCGCCCGCACACGGTCGGCGACATCGTCGGCCTGCTCGACGCGCTCGACATCGAGCAGGCGGTGTTCGCCGGTCACGACTTCGGCGCGCACCTGGTGTGGGACCTGCCGGCCTGGGCGCCGGGCCGGGTGCGGGCGTTGATGCAGCTGAGCGTCCCGCGGACGCCCCGACTTCCGGTGCAGCCGACCGTCGGGTTCCGCTACCTCGCGTCCCAGCACTTCGCCCACGTGCACTACTTCCAGGAGGTCGGGGTCGCCGACGCCGAACTGAACGGCCGCCCGCGCGAGTTCCTCGCGAAGATCTTCCACGCCCTGTCCGGGGCCAACCGGTACCTCGACTGCTGGGAGTTCTCGTCCGAGGGAAACGGCTACCTCGACGTGCTTCCCGATCCGCCGGCGTTGCCGTGGCCCTGGCTCGATGAGGCCGAATTCGACTACTACGTCACCGAATTCACCCGGACCGGCTTCACCGGCGGACTGAACTGGTACCGCGCCGAGGACGCAGTGTGGGCGCAGAACGAGACCCTGCACGACGTCCCGATCGAGGTGCCGACGGTGTTCGTCGCCGGCGCCGCGGACCCGGTGCTCGAGATGATGGGCCGCGATCCCTTCGGCGCGATGCGCGACCTCGTCCCCGGATTGGTCGGCGCCCACGTGATCGACGGGGCCGGCCACTTCGTGCAGATGGAGAAGCCCGGCGAGGTCAACGGGATCCTCGTGGACTTCCTGCGAGGTCTGCCGGGCTGAGCGTCCGGGTCACCGGTCCGGCGCACGAGCGGCCCCGCGGCGATGGCACGGCGGTGGGGTCGAGGGCCCCCACCGCCGTGCCGGACTCAGGCGTGCGCGACCGCTTTCCCGGTGCCCGCGACGCCCGCGTCCGACCGGGGGGTCGGCAGCTGCGTGATCCTGCTCGGCAACCCACACGCGAGCAGCGCGCCGACGAGGAGGACGCCGGCCCCGATGAACAGGGCGATCGACATGCCGGTCTCGGTGTAGAACGACCGGCCCTTCGCGACCATCGCGACGTGCGAATTCAGCACTGCGAACACGATGACCGGGAGGATCGCGGCGAATCCGGACTGCATCACCGACACCAGGCTCGAGGTGGTGGCCTGCAACTGCGGCGGCACCGCGGCGATGATCAGGTTCGGCACGCACGCGTACACCATGCCGCTGCCGAAGCCGGTGACGGTCGAGACGACGACGATCGCGAGCTTCGTGTCGTGGGCGAACGCGGTGGCGGCCACGCCGGAGCTCATCACGAGCAGTCCGACGATCATCAGGATCCGCGGTCGGAGCTTCTTGATCGCGGTGCCGACCAGCAGGCCACCGATCAGTCCGGCGGCGGCGGAGGGCGCGTGCACGATCGCGTACTGTTTCGCGGTCATGCCGAGTCCGTAGCCGAGTCCCATCTCGGCGGGCACCATGACCATCATCGGCACCACCGCCGCGTACGCGGCCGTCGTCGCGTACGCGCAGCCGGCGGCGAGGCCGGTCAGCAGCACCGACCGGCGACGGAAGAACCGGAGGTCGATCAGTGGGTCGCTGACGGTGCGCGAGTGCACCACCCAGCCGATCAGGAGCGCGACGCCGCCGAGGAGGTAGGCGAGCGTCGAGATGTCCGTCCAGCCCCAGCGGGGTCCGAAGCTCACCGCGGCCAGCACGCCCGCGATACCGAGGCCGAGGAGTACGCCGCCGACGATGTCGACCCGTGCCTGCAGCCGGACCGGGGTCTCAGGCGTGGTCACGACGATCGCGAGCCACCCGAAGACGAGGCAGATGACGAAGAACCAGAAGATGCTGCGGAATCCCCAGGTCTCGATCAGCCAGCCGGTCAGCCAGGGCGCCGGAATGGCGACCAGGCCGAGGCCGCTGGTCGCGATGCTGACGGCGAGCGCGACCTTGTTCCGGGGAAAGACGTCGCGCACCAGCGAGTACACCAGGAACATGCAGGGGATCAGGAAGCCCTGGAGCGCACGACCGGCGACCAGCACCCCGTAGCTCGGCGCCAGCGCGGAGATCAGCGACCCGGCCGTGGCGACGGCGATCGAGATCAACAGCAGACGGCGCTTGCCGTACAGGTCGGCCAGCTTGCCGATCATCGGCGAGATGACGGCGCCGACGAGCAGGAACGCGGTCAGCAGCCACGCACCCTGGTCGGTCGCGAAGTGGGTGGTGATCGCGGGCAGGTCGACGCTGACCATCCCGTAGCTCACGGACAGCAGCTCGATGACCACCAGCATCGAGGCGAGGGACAGGACGAGCCGGGGTGTCCACCCGTCGTCGGGGTCGGAACTCGGCGCGGGCGGGCCGGAGGCCTCGGTCGGCACGGTCATGTGGCGTGTCCTTTCGCGGTGAACGACGATCCGTCGCGGCGGAATTCGGGCGAGCGCGGGAGTCCTCACGGGCCGTGCATCGGCTCTGCGGACGGCGACCGGACGGCGGTCCAGAATGAATCAGTCGTTCCAATCATGTGATCCTCATCATGAAATTGTCAATCCCTGGCGGTCAACGCTTTTCGTGTCAGCGTCCGGGACGCCTCCCGGCGGCGAGTGGATCAGGCGGAGAGCGCGGGTGAGCGCCGGTGGGGCGGGCTGTCCCACGAAAGCCCCGTGACCATCGGTTCCGCGCTGAGCCGGTTGATCGCCTTCGTCAGTGCCTTGTCGTTCGGCTCGTCCGCGGACAGTTCGGCCACGATGGTGACCTCCCCGGGGGTCAGGGCCTGCCGGGAACGGAGCGATTTGAGCCGAAGGTCATGTCGCTGAACAGATTTCGACAGAACCTCGCGCACATGGGATTCCACGTCACGGCGGCAGGACACCTCGAACACGTACTCGGCGGAGTCGTCCGCGGCGTCCTGGCTCGGGATGTGGTCCAGCAGGCGGCTCACCGGTCGCAGGGCGGTGTTGACCAGCATGATCCCCGCGGCGCCGATCACGGCCACCCAGTACATCCCGGTCCCGGCCAGCGCACCCACGGCGGCGGCCGCCCACAGCGTCGCGGCGGTGTTCAGGCCGGTGACGCTCGAGCCCTGTTTCATGATGACGCCGGCACCGAGGAAGCCGATGCCGGAGACGATCTGCGCGGCCACCCGGGTGGGATCCGCGCCGGGGCCGTCGAAGCTGTAGGCGCCGAGCAGCACGAACAGCGTCGCACCGAGGCTGACCAGTGCGTTCGTCCGAACTCCCGCCATCCGCGAGCGCCACTGCCGCTCCAGTCCGACCGCGGCGCCGAGCGCGAGACCGAGTCCGATGCGCGCGGCCATCTCGACGGTGCTCACGTGTTCCTCCCTCCTGGCCGCTCCCGGAACCGCGGATCGGCCGACCCCGTTGACGCGCGCCGCTGGGCGCCTTAGCGTTGCCCCTGATGTAACACAAATCCGCCACCCGAGGGCAAGAGGTAATCTCATTACGTCCACGCCCCAGGGTGGGTTGTCCGACGGCGCACGCCAGACCAGCAAGGGATTCGCGCATGACCACGAGCGCTCCGGCCTCCACTTTCAGCAAACGCCTGCCGCTGGGCGGTACCTACAACTTCCGCGACCTCGGTGGCATCCCGATCGGATCGCGAACCACCAAGTGGAACAAGCTGTTCCGGTCGGACGCGCTGCACGGCCTCGACGCCACCGGGCGCCGGAGCCTGCGTGAGCGTGGGCTCGGCGTCGTCGTCGATCTGCGGGAGACGAACGAGCGCGCGGACCGCCCGAACGCACTCGACGGTGTCGGCCACCGCGATGTCCACGCCCCGATCTACGACGGCGAGATCGAGGCGAACCTGTCGGCCTTCGACCTCGAGGCCGTGTACGGGCAGATGATCGCCGAGCGCGGCGTCAACCTCACCCGCGCGGTGCGGCACATCGCCGTGTCCGGCGCGGATCCGGTGCTCGTGCACTGCACCGCGGGCAAGGACCGGACCGGCCTGGTGATCGGGCTGACGCTGGCGGCGATCGGTGCCGATCACCGGGACATCGTCGCCGACTACATGGTGTCGGAGGTGATGCTCAGTGGTGAGTGGGCCGATGCGATGGAGGAGATCCTGCGCGGGTACACGGTGCCCGAGGGGGTCGACCTCGCCCGGCTCGCGGTCGCGAGTCCCGCGGCGCTCATGCGGGCCTCGCTCGACGCGGTCGTCGCGGAGCACGGCGACGCTCGTCGGTACCTGCTCGCGCACGGCATGACCACGAGCGAACTCGACGATCTGTCGGCCGCCCTGATCGCTTGACACCACCCGCACCCAGCCCAGGAGATCACGCATGAGCCAGTACGGTGAACCCGACCACTACATCCTGCACGTCAGCGACACGCACCTGGTGTCCGGCGGAGACCTGTTGCACGGCAAGGTCGACAGCGCCCGGAATCTGAACGAGCTGTTCGCCCGGCTGGAGAGCAGCGGGCAGCGCCCCGAGGCGATCGTCTTCACCGGCGACCTCGCCGACGCCGGCAGCGCGGACGCGTACGCGCGCCTCCGGGAGATCGTCGAGCCGGTGGCCGACCGTATCGGTGCCCAGGTGATCTGGGTGATGGGTAACCACGACGAACGCGGCGCGTTCCGGGCCGGGCTGCTCGACTCCACGCCGACCGACGAGCCGGTCGACGCCGTGCACGACGTCGGGGGCCTGCGAATCGTCGTGCTCGACACCACGGTTCCGGGGCACCACCACGGCGAGGTCACCGCGGACCAGCTCGAGTGGCTGCGGGGTGTGCTCGCCACCCCGGCGTCGCACGGGACGCTGCTCGCGCTGCATCACCCGCCGGTGCCGAGTCCGGACGAGATGATCGAGATGATGGAACTCCGGGGGCAGGCGCCCCTCGAGGAGGTGCTCTCCGGTACCGACGTTCGCGGGATCCTCGCCGGCCACCTGCACTACTCGCAGTTCTGTACCTTCGCCGGAATCCCGGTGTCGGTCGCCTCGGCGACCTGCTACACCGCTGACGTGCTGCTTCCGGCCGGAGAGGTCCGCGGGCAGGACGGCGCGCAGGCGGTGAATCTCGTGCACGTGTACCGGGATCGCGTGCTGCACAGTGTCGTTCCGATCGAGCGGTCGCCGACGGTGTACGAGATGAATCTGGCGACGCTGCGCCGGTTCCAGGCCATGTCGCCGGAGGAGCAGGCCGCGGCGGCCGCCGCGCACTCCCGGGGTGAGCCCGCGAACGTGTGACCCGCTCGGCGGGCGTCAGGAGTGTCGCGACCGAACGGCCACGGCACCCCTGACGCCCGCGTGCGTCTCAGGTGAGGATGACCCCGCCGTCGACGGCGATCGTCTGACCGGTGATGTTCCGGGCGGCCGGACTCAGCAGGAAGGCCACCGTCTCGGCGATGTCCTGCGGGGTCTGCGCCCGGCGCATCGGGACCGCCCGTTCGACGTAGTTGTCGAAGAACTCCTGGTCGCTCACCCCGGCGAGGGACGGGTCGCGATCCCGGGCCCACGCGACCGTGTCGGTCCAGATGTCGGTGTGGATGAACCCGGGCAGCACGGTGTTGGATCGAATGTGCTGCTGTGCACCGACTCTCGCCACACTGTGACTGAGCTCGATCACCGCGGCCTTGGAGGCGCCGTAGTGCGCGAGCAACTCGGCCCCCATCCGCGCGCCGATCGACGCGAGATTGACGATCGCGCTCTCGGGCTCGGCCCGGCGAAGCATCTGCTGACAGGTCAGGAAGGTGCCCTTGGTGTTGACCGCGAAGGTGTTGTCCCACTCCTCCTCGGTCAGGTCCACGAACTTCGAGTACCGGCCGATGCCTGCGGAGTTCACCAGTGCGGTCGGTGATCCGATCTCCTCCGCCGCGTCGAACGCGGCGGTCACCTGGGCGGCGCTGCGCACGTCGCAGATCCGCGTCAGCACCGGGACGTCGTGTCGCCGGCGCAGCTCGGTGCCCGTGCGCCCGAGCGCCTCCTCGTTCACGTCGAGCAGGGCGAGTCCGTATCCGCTGGCGGCCAATCGATCTGCGATGGCGGCACCCAGCCCCCGCGCGCCGCCGGTGATCAGTGCGAGCATGTCGTCTCCTTGGAATCGGTCGGGTGGCCGGGCGCGCCGCGCCGTGCGTCCTGCCCGAGATCGATCGAATGGTTCCATCGACTGATCCAACTCCATCGTGATGTAATCCGCAATGTGGCAACAGGTCTCGGAGACGATGTCGTGCGATTGTCTGCGACCTCGTCGCCGGGGCGTGCCACCCGTGTCGCCGAGCCCGTCGACTGGTGGCCGCCCGGCGTGGTACAGAGAACTCATGCAGTCGAAACCGGCGGACCCACCGCCCGGAACCACGCTGGCGACGATCCGTTCGCTCGCACCGACCCTGCCTCCGGGCGAACGTCGTGTCGCCCAGGTGTGTCTGGACCGCCCGGCCGACGTGGCGTGGTGGTCGGCCGCTGATCTCGCCGAGCAGGCGGCCACGTCCACCGCGACGGTCGTGCGGGCGTGCCAGAAACTGGGATTCTCCGGGTTCCAGCACCTGCGCATGCTGTTGCTCCGTGACGTCGGCGCCGAACGCGCGGTCACACCCGGGGAGGGCGCGGTGCCGGGGGAGTCCGGTCCGGGCCTGCTTCCGACGATCTTCGCCGAGGTGGCGCACGACCTGTCGGCCGCGCTGGCCCCCCTCGACGTGGACGCCATGCGGGCCGCGGTCCGCGCCCTCGCCGACGCGCGGCGGGTGCTCGTCGTCGGCAACGGCGGGTCCGCGCCGGCCGCGGCGGCCGCGGCGTTCCGGTTCACGAGCAAGGGACGTCCGGTCGAGGCGCCGGCGGACGCGATCATCCAGCAGCTCACGGCCCGCCAACTGGGGCCGGGCGACGTCTGCCTCGTGATCAGTGACACCGGCCTGAACTCGTTGAGCCTGGACAGCGCCGCGGCGGCGCGGGCGGGGGGCGCGACGGTGGTCGGGGTGACCGGGCATCCGCGATCCCCGCTGGTGGACGGGTCGGACATCGCCCTCGTCGTCGGTGCCGGTGCCGGTCCGTGGAGTGCTCACGGCGCCGGGTCCTCGGTGATCCAGCTGACCTTCCTGATCGCACTGCAGATCGAGGTGTCGGCGGCCCGGGGCGACCTCGAGGCCGTGACCGAGGCGGGTCTCCAGCAGGTCATCGCGCTGATGGAACCCCCGGGGCCCGAGCGGGGTGCCGGGGGCCCACGTCGGCGCAGGAACCGACCGGCGACGAGCGGCTGACCGATTCGGTCCTGATGCCGCCCGCGCAGTGACCCGAGAGACACGGGCCCCGGTGGCACACCCGTCGGGACGCTGGCCCGGGCCTCCTGTACCCGGCCGGCGCGCACACTGAAGCAGTGAGCTCCCTCGATCTCGTCTGGTTCCGGCGCGACCTGCGGTTGCACGACCTGCCGACGCTGCTGGCCGCCGCCGACTCGGCGGCGACCACGGCGGCGGTGTTCGTGCTCGACGACGTGTTGCTGCGCCCCGGGCCGCGCCGAACCTTCCTGTTCGCGTGTCTGCGCAGCCTCGACGAGAGCCTCGACGGCCGGCTGCTCGTGACCCACGGCGATCCGATCGCGGTGATCCCGTCCCTGGTCCGGGAACTCGGCGCGGGCGCGGTGCACGTCACCGCCGATCACGCCCCGTACGGGGCGCGCCGCGACGCCGCCGTCGAGGAGGCCCTGGGCGACGTGCCGCTGGTGCGGACCGGGTCGCCGTACGCGGTCGCACCCGGACGCGTCCGCAAATCCGACGGGACCGCCTACCGGGTGTTCACCCCGTTCCGGCGGGCGTGGCTCGAGCACGGGTGGCGGGCGCCGGCCCGCACCGGACCGGACACGGTGACCTGGATCGACCCGGCCGGACTGGACCTGCGCGTACCCATCCCCGCTGGCGACGACGGAACCGTCGCGCTGCCACCCGCGGGGGAGGCCGCCGCCCTCGCCCGGTGGCGTCGCTTCCGCGCCGACGGCCTCGACCGGTACCACCTCGACCGGGACCGGCCCGATCTCGACGGCACCACCCGCCTGTCTCCGTACCTGAAGTTCGGGTGCCTGCACCCGCGCACCCTTCTGCACGCCCTGGCCGGTCGCTCCGACGAGGGGGCCCTGGCGCTGCGCAGCGAACTGTGCTGGCGGGACTTCTACGCCGACGTGCTGCACCACCGACCGGACACCGTGCGGGCCAACTACAACCCCCGCTTCGACGCGATCCGCTACGACACCGGCCCCGACGCGGAACGCGTCTTCGCCGAGTGGACGCAGGGCCGGACCGGGTACCCGATCGTGGACGCCGGGATGCGTCAACTGCTGGCGCAGGGGTGGATGCACAATCGGGTGCGGATGATCGTCGCGTCGTTCCTGACCAAGGATCTGCACCTGCCGTGGTGGTGGGGTGCCCGGTATTTCATGGCGCATCTGGTTGACGGCGACCTCGCCTCCAACCAGCACGGCTGGCAGTGGACCGCCGGGTCAGGCACGGACGCGGCACCGTACTTCCGGGTGTTCAACCCCACGAGCCAGGGGGAGAAGTTCGATCCGGAGGGTGACTACGTGCGCCGCTGGGTACCCGAACTGTGCGCCGTCGCGGGTGGACAGGTGCACCGCCTGCCCGGCGGGCGGCCGCCGGGATACCCGGACCCGATCGTGGACCACGCCCACGAACGGGAGGACGCGCTGGCGCGGTACGCCGAAACATCCGCCCGGACGTGAACCGTCCGCGGGCTCGGGGCAGGGGTGCAGTTCGTGAATCCCTGATGCCGCTGTTCTCCCGCAAAGCAATTCGTGACCACCGAGGGACTCGGCCGGTTCGGCCGTCCAACCCGTTCCCGGGTGCGCACGGGAGTCGGCGCGAGACAAGTATTCAATCAATCGATTGAAGTTTGTGATAGAAACTCTACGTATCGGCGCCGCACGTCCGGCGTCGCAGATCGAGAGGAGACGACACCGTGTGGAACCCCGCGTCGATGAAGTTCGGAGTCTTCCTGGCTCCTTTCCATCCGCTGAACGCCGATCCCGCGCTGCAGCTGCGCCGGGACATCGACCTGATGACCCATCTCGACCACCTCGGTTTCGACGAGGCGTGGATGGGTGAACACCACTCCACCGGCGCCGAGATCGTGCCGGCGCCGGACATGTTCATCGCCGCCGCCGCCGAACGCACGGAACGGATCCGGTTCGGCACCGGCGTGACGTCGCTGCCGTACCACCACCCGCTGATCACCGTCGACCGGATCACCCAGCTGGACCTGCAGACCCGGGGCCGGGTCATCCTCGGCACCGGCCCCGGCAAGATCCCGCTCGACGCACACATGATGGGCATCAACCCGTCCGACCAGCGGCGCCGCCAGGGCGAGGCCCTCGAGGCGATCCTGCCGCTGCTGCGCGGCGAGGTCGTCAACATGGAGACCGACTGGTTCACCCTCCGTGACGCCCGTGCCCAGCTGCCCACCTACGACCCCGCCGGCCTCGAGGTGGTCACCGCGTCCACGATCTCGCCGAACGGGTCGGTGCTCGGCGGCACCCACGGGCTGTCGCTGCTGTCGCTGGCGGCCAGCTCCCCGACCGGGTTCGACGCCCTCGACCGGAACTGGGGCGTCTACGAGACGGTCTGTGCCGAGAACGGCCACGTGGCGGACCGCTCGCGCTGGCGCCTGGTCAACCCGATGTTCCTCGCCGAGACGCAGGCCGAGGCGGAGAAGGCCGTGAGCCGGCGGATCCAGTCCATGTCCTACTACGCCAACCGGCAGAACGGTCGCTACCCGGCCTGGGGCGAGACGCCGCAGGGTGTGATCGATCATTGGCGGGGCGACTCGCTCGGTGAGTTCGGGCAGGCCATCATCGGCACCCCGGACCAGGCGATCGCGCAGATCGAGCGGCTGATCGAGAAGACCGGCGGATTCGGCACCATGCTGATCCTGCACGTCGACATGGCCAACTGGGAGGACACCAAGCGCAGCTACGAGCTGTTCGCCTCCGAGGTCGTCCCCCACTTCAAGAACCGCAACGCCGGCCGCCAGGCCAGCCTCCAGTTCGCCGAGGACAACCGCGAGTACCTGATCGGTGGCCTGGTCGGCGCGATCACCAAGGCCCACACCGACTACTACGGCGAGCCTGCCACGACGGGAGCCTGACCATGCGTGCGGTGCAGTACCACGAAGGCGAGTTCACCCTCACCGACGTACCCGAGCTCCCCGCGTTGGGCGAGGGGCAACTGCGCATCGAGGTCGTCGCCTGCGGCATCTGTGGCAGCGACCTGTCGATGTCCAAGGACCCGTGCCGGTTCGTCGAGGTGATGGACGCCGCCCAATACCCGCTGGCCCAGTTCGACACGGATCGTCCGGTCGTGCTCGGTCACGAGTACGCCGGACTCGTTGCCGAGATCGGGCCCGGTGTCACCGATTTCGCGGTCGGTGACCGGGTGTCGGGACTGGGTATCGTCACCGACACCTCGACCGGCATTCCGAAGATCATCGGGTACTCGAACGAGTACCACGGGGGCTACGGCGAGTTCGTCGTCGTCGACAGCGTCTGGGTCCGCCACGTCCCGGAGGGGCTCTCGCTCGAGCACGCCGCGCTCGCCGAGCCGCTGCACGTGGGTGAGCTGCACATGCAGCGCTCGGGGCTCACCTCCGCCGATTCGGCACTGGTGATCGGTTGCGGCACGATCGGTCTCGGCGCGATCGTGGCGGCGAAGGCGCGGGGCGCACACACGGTCGTGGCGTCCGAGCCGTCGCCGAAGCGGCGCGAACTGGCCAAGCTGATGGGCGCCGACATCGTCGTCGACCCGACCGAGCAGGACCCGATCGAGGTGTGGAACGAGCTCGTCGCGCAGGGGCAGGGCGGCGAGGGCATCCTGATCGCCTACGAGTGCAGCGGACGGGCCGGAACGATCGACATGCTGCTGCGGACGCTGCCGCCCGGTTCGCGGATCCAGGTGCTGGCCGCGCCGTTCGGCGACGAGACCATCATCCCGGTGATCGGTCAGCTCCGGCGGATCGCGATCAACTTCGGCCACGGGCCCACCGAACGGGGCTACGAGATCGTCCTGCAACGTCTCGCGGACGGCGAGATCGACGCCGATGCGATCATCACCGGCCGGGTCGGCCTGGACGGTGTCGGCGAGGCGATCGCCGCGCTGCGCAACCCGGACGAGCACGTGAAGATCATGGTGCTGCCGAAGGGAACCCGGGACGCGTAACGCGCCCCGCCACCTGCGTGTGCCCCGGCAGCGATCCCGCTGCCGGGGCACACGCGTGCGGGTCGGACCTCGTGGACGGGACCCGTAACGTCGGGATGGATGCCGGACGGGACACCCCAGCACGAGGGCCTCCCGCCCTGGTGGGTGGGAGGCCCTCGTCGGCGGCCCCGGTGTGGATCAGAAGTGCCGGGTCAGCCAGTCGACGATGATCTCGGTGGTGCCCTCGGGGTCCTCGAGCTGGGTCCAGTGCCCGGTGTCGATGATCCGCCGTTCGAACTCGTCGAAGTACTGCAGCAGGTTGTCGCTGAGTTGCGGGGCGCAGATCGGGTCCCGGCTCGCGGCGATCATCAGCGCAGGCACGCCGGCCCGCGGAATCACGCCGTCGGGGAACCGCTCGGTGTGCACCGCCCAGTTTCGCAGGATGCTGCGGTACCAGCTCAGCCCGCCGCCGAAGCCCCTGCGCGCGTAGGCATCCGCGTAGAACGCGAGCTCCTCGGCGTCCATCACGACCTCACCGGGCCAGGTCGACTCGTCGTCCTTCAGCCAGTGGATGTAGGCCATCGACTCCGGATCGTGGCGTCCGGTCCGGGACAGGTTCGTGCCGGAGCCGGTGTCGCGGCGCATGAAGAAGCGGAAGGTGCGCGCCGGATCCTTGTCCAGCAGCTGTTCGCATTCCTCGGTCTGGAAGTAGGCGACGTAGTTCTCGGGTCCGTACGCCTGCTCGTACTTTTCGAGCGGGTTGTCCGCGAAGTAGCCGAAGGGGGTGTTGAGCGTGATGACGCCAGCGACCGAATCCGGCTGCAGGTACGGGATGTTCCAGGACACCATGCCGCCGAAGTCGTGGCCCACGACCACGGCCTTCTCGTAGCCGGCGTCGGCGATCAGAGCGGCGACGTCGGCGGTCGTCTCGGCGATGCTGTACCGGGTCGGATCGGCCGGGCCGTCGGACAGGCCGTAGCCGCGCATGTCCGGAGCCATCACGTGGAACCCGGCGTCCGCGATCGGCTGCAACTGATGCCGCCAGGACGCTGCGAGTTCGGGGAAGCCGTGGCAGAGCACGACACAGACGTCGCGCTCACGGCGTGCGGGCTTGGCTTCGTACACCGCGAGGCGGGCTCCGTCGGTCTCGACAAAACGCGGCTCTGGCAACACAGAGATCACCTCCGGGATCGGCATTGGAATCAATCAACCAGTTTGATCAGTTGATTGATAAGTGGTGTGGGTCACCCTACGGGCGGAGGGGGGAGCGGTCAATGACCTCCACCGCTCCGGAGCCGACGAAACGCTCGGTTACGCTTACGCGCATGGCCGGCACCACACAGAACAGGCAGGGCGACGCCACCCGCACCCGCCTGGTCAAGACCGCAGAGCGACTGTTCGCCACCCAGGGGGTGGATGCGGTGTCGGTGCGGGCGGTCAACGCGGCGGCGGGTCAGGGTCCGGCGGCCGTGCACTACCACTTCGGATCCAAGGAAAGCCTGCTGACGGCGGTGCTGCTCGATCTCGGTGCGTCCATACGGGACCAGATCGGCGCGAATGTCGATGCGCTCGCATCGGATCCGCAGGCGCCGACGCTCGACCGGGTGGTGCGCGCGCTCACGGACCCCTACCTCGAGCTGCTGCTCAAGCATCGGGTGCGCGGGATGCGGTGGGTGAAGATCGTCGTCCAGGTGTCGCGTGAGGACCGCCCCGCCGTCACGTCCACGGGCCAGGACGAACTGTCGTTGCGGCTGCGCGAGCAGGTCCGCCGGGCGCTGCCGGACACCGATCCGGTCCGCATCGACCGCCGGTGGCCGATCGCGGTGATGAGCTTCCTGCAGTCGCTCAGCCGTATCGACGACTGGGCCGCGAACGGGGCGAAGGTCACCCAGGAGGACCTGGTCGAGTACTACGAGGACCTCGTCAGCTTCGTCACGGGGGGCGCGGAACGCATGCTCGGCTGAGGTCGAGACCGGACGGCGGCCAATGCACCGACGCGGGGCGGGCGAATCGAATTCGCCCGCCCCGCGTCGTCGGGTCGTCGGACCGGGTCAGCCGGCGACCGCGAGGAGGTGGAAGGTGGTGCGGCCCGCCAGCCCGAAGTTGTTGTCCGCGGCCAGGACCAGCGACCGGGATCCGTCCGGCAGGCGCGGTCCCCAGGTCATTCCCTCGATGCAGTCCGAGTCGGCGCCCAGCGACGCGAAGTCGAACACCAGCTTCTTGGTCATCGGCCTCTCGCTGCCGGTGATCGCCGCCTTGCCCGTGACGCTCTCCGCGCCGGCCGTCGTGGTCCAGTAGATCTTGCCCGAGAAACCCTTGCCGAGCACGAAATTGCGCTCGAGCGTGAGGTACGAGTCCGGGCCCGCCGGGATGATCTCGGCGACGCCGTTGGTGTAGGTGCCGGGCTTGGCGTCCGCCGGCGCGGGCACCTGGTCGACCGGGTAGACGTATTCGCCGAGGTCGCGTCCGCCGGCCCGGTCGATCCGAACCAGCCGGGACGGGCTTCCCGTCGTCGGTGACGCCTCCGGGCCGTCCTGCACGAGTGCGTTCTCGCTGACCGCGGTCACCGTCGCGCCGTCCTTCGAGAGAGCCATCGCCTCGAACCCGAGGTTGTCGCGGATGCCCGAGACGGGGGTGCCTGCGCCGTCGAGCTTCGGCTGGAAGGCGTCCGGCAGCGGCAGGTCGCGGACGACGTGGCCGTCCCGGGTCGCCTCCCGGATGAAGCCGCCCACGCCGCGTTTCGCCTCGCCCTCACTGGTGTAGAGGTAGCCAGTCCGGTCGGGCGTCCACCGCACCGACTCGGTGTCCGCCGCGCGCGGCGCGTACGGCCCGCCGGTGGTGTCGAGGAGCGGGACGAGGGTGTCGAACTGCGGGGCGGTGAGCTTGCCGTCCACGATCGGCAGCCGGTGCGTGTAGAGCCGGACCGGTCCCGACTCGCCGCGGTTGTCGCTGATCGTCACGTACTCGTCGAGGTCGGCGGCGTAGTCGATCCCCGACAGGCCCCCGACCAGCTGGCCGTCGAACGAGAGGTCGTTCGGGACGGTCACCGCGTTGACGTAGCTCGCCCGGGGAGCCGAATCCGGGGCCGCCGATCCGAGATCCGGGGCCCCGTCCCCGGTCGACCCGAGCCCGCCGAGTGCCGTCATCACCGTGGCGGCCACCGCGCCGACGACCTTTCCGGTCAGCATCACAGTCCCATCTCCGATCTCGTCGTCGAGACGCACGGGAAGGCCCCGGCCGCGTCGAGCGCGCGCCGTGCACCGACGCACACCGATCGGAACCTAACGGGCACATCGGATTCCCCGAGCAGCGTCTTCCCGGCGAGCGGGAGACGGAGTGGGCGGACCCGGGCGCCGCCGCCCGAGCCCGCGCCGTGCGGGCTACGCGATCGTGGCGAGCGAGGCGAGTGTGGCCGAGCAGGCGTCCGCGACCTCCGCGCCCTTCTTGTCGAAGTGCGCGGTGAAGAAGGCGTCGTGGTCGGCGTGGTCGTGGAAATGGTGCGGGGTCAGGACCGCGGAGAAGACCGGGACGTCGGTGTCGAGCTGCACCCGCATCAGGCCGTCGATCACCGCCGAGGCGACGAACTCGTGCCGGTAGATGCCGCCGTCGACGACGAGACCGGCCGCGACGACCGCCTCGAACCGTCCGGTGCGGGCCAGGCGCTGTGCGTGCAGCGGGATCTCGAAGGCACCGGGAGTCTCGAAGAACTCGATGTCGGCGGGGTCGTGGCCGAGCTCGCGCCAGCGGGCGACGAAGGCGTCCCGGGCGTGATCGACGATGGACCGGTGCCAGGTGGACTGGACGAAGGCGATGGTCATGGCCAAATGCTAGTTCCGGCACCCCCGATCCGGCGATCCGGATTGCCACTACTGCAACATTCCGTACCGGTCAGTTCGAATCCTGTTGTCGAGTGGGTGATTTCGTTGCCGGGCACTCGACGCGACCGTCCGTACAGTGGGAGCCATGGACAAGCCCGACGTGACGCTCGAAAACTCCGACGCCGTCTACGACTTCTATCTCCGGCACCAGCAGAATCGGCTGCTGGCGAAGGCGGCCTACGCGACCCTGGCGGCGAAGTTCCGGCCGCGGGTTCGGTACGCGGACGGGGCCAGGGAGTCGATCCGGGAGTTGCTGCGGACGAACACCAGCGTCGTGCTGTCGGTGAACCACCTGTCCGAATCGGATCCGTACACGGTCGCGGCGGCGGCGTGGCGCAGTCCCCTGCGGGAGTTGATCGGGAGGACGCGGGTGCTCGCGAAGGACGAACTGTTCTCGGAACGGAAGTTGCGCGACCGCATCGACCTGATGGGGTCCATCCCGGTCTTCCGGGGCAAGAACCACGGCATGCGCGCGGTCAACGCGGCAGGCCAGCGGATGATGGACGTGTGCGCCGAGCGCATGCGCCGCGGCGACAGCCTCGCGATCTTCCCGGAGGGCACCTGCAACGAGGGTGATCCGACGCGGCTGCAGTCCGTCGGCTCCGGCGTCGGCCACATCACGAACCGCGCGGTGGGGCTCGGGGTCGCCCCGGTGCTGCTGCACATGGGCATCAGCTACGGCGACACGCCGTCGGGTCGCGATCGGGACGCGCGAGGTGCCAGCGTGTACTTCGGGGCCCCGGTCACCGAACTGCCGGACAAGCCGGCCGCGATCGCCCGGTTGGTGCACGACCGCCTGCAGGAGGCCGTCGACGGGGCGGTCGCCCGGTACTGATCCGGGTGATCGGGACATCCGCGTCGGTACACTGGCGGCGACCTGTGTCTGGAGGACGAACATGCAGCAAGTGGATGTGACCGGATTGGAAGAGGCGCTCGCGGCGGGCGCCCCGCTGATCGACGTGCGCGAGGCCGACGAGTTCGCGCAGGCGCGCGTCCCCGGTGCGGTGCTCGTCCCGCTCAGCGAGTTCACCGCGCGGTTGGACGACATCCCCTCCGCGGACACGGTGTACGTGATCTGCGCGATGGGCGGCCGCAGCGCACAGGCGGCGAACTACCTCAACGCGACCGGTGTCAACGCCGTCAACGTCGCCGGCGGCACCGATGCGTGGATCGCGTCGGGACGCCCCGTCGACTCCGGGGTCTGACCCGAATCCACGTGCGCAGACCGGCGACGGTCAGAAGTTCAGCGTGAGGTTGTGCCGGCCCGGTTTCATCCAGGCGGTGGCGACGGCGTTGCTCGGCTGCTGCGCGGTGCCGCCGCACGCGACGACCATCCGGAACCGCCCTGCGTCGTAGGTCGTGTACGTGTAGCTCTTCACCCAGCCGTGCTCTCCGGGGACGTCGTCGATCTTCGCCTGCCCGGATTCGCCCTTCTCGGCGACCGCCCACGCCGCGACCGGGGGCGAACTGCGCTGCCCCTGCTTGCACGTCACGGTCCCGAACACGGTTTGTGGCGTCAGGGCCTGCGCGGTGGGCGCGAGAACGGCGGGCACGGCGAGTGCGGCGAGAACGGTGGCAGCCCCGAGGAAGCGCATCTGGATCCTTTCGGTCACGCGGACGTCGAACATCACCACCGCCGATTCTAGGAACACTTCGGCGTCGGCGCCGACGTTTCGCCCCGGCCGGCCCGTCAGGCGTGGCGCCAGGCGCGGCCGTACGCGTCCTCCTCGGCCTCGCGTGCGGCCCGGCGCTTGTCGTTGTCGAGGTCCATCGGCAGCCCGTTCTTCTGCAGCCGGCGCGCCCGGTTCTGATGGATGTAGACCACCGAGTAGAAGACCGCGAGACTCACACCGAGCAGCACCATCGAACCCCGCAGCCACAGCGGGCCCGGGAACAGCAGGAACAGTGCGTACAGCGGGAGGAACGGCACCTGCGCCCGCAGCAGGTGGCGGATCACGTAGTGGTCGCCGGTGATGTCGTTGCGGACCCAGTCGTTCATCGACGCGGGCAGCTTGGCGCCGAAGGCGTACGCGATCCACTGCAGCGGATTCGGGCGGGTGGTGCCCATCTTGCCGGTGCTCATTTCTGGGGTGCTCCCTTGTCGAGGGCTCCGGCCGCGAGCGCGGCCCTGTTGATGTCGGTGAGGACGCGGTGCAGCTCCTCGAGCTGCGGCAGTCCGACGCCGAGCGCCTCGACGACGGCCGGCGGGATCCTCTCGGCGTCGGTCCGCAGCGCGCGCCCGGCGTCGGTCAGGTCGACGACCAGGGCGCGCTCGTCCTCCGCGCTGCGGGTCCGGGTGATCAGGCCCGACGCCTCCAACCGCTTGAGCAGCGGCGACAGGGTCGGGGAATCGAGTTGCAGTGCAGCGCCGATCGCCTTGACGGACATCGGGGCCTCGCCCCAGAGCGCGAGCATCACCAGATACTGCGGATGCGTCAGGCCCATCGGCTCGAGCAGTGGCCGGTACACCGAGAGCACCGCCCGGTTCGCGACGGCCAGGGCGAAACAGACCTGGCGATCGAGAGCGAGGGGGTCGTGGGTCGTCGTCACGATTCGAAGCGTACACGAATAGATAGCGCGTTAACTAAATTGTCTCGGGTGTCACGCGGGCGGGTCCGGCGGCCGGGACGCCCGGCTCGGAGCGGCGGCGCGACAAGGGTGGCGGCGTCGATCGCCGCGCCGGGACGGGCGCATGTTGTCGTCGAGCGCCGGCCGGATCACCCGGACCGGACGGGCCGACGACCCCTCACGGGGTGCGGCCGAGCAGGGCGACGAGCCGGTCGATCGGCGGGGCGTCCTCGGCCACCGATTGCGGCGGGGCGAACGGGGTGCGGCCCTCCGGGATGTGCGGCAGCAGGGCCCGGCTGAACGCGATCTGCTCCTCCACGACCGCGTCGTCGTACCGGGTCTGCTGACCGGTCGCGTGCGCGAGATCCCAGCCGTGCGTGACGATTTCGACTGTGCGCAGGTTCAGCGCCTCGGCGGCGGGCATCCGTCCGACCGGAAGGTCGACCTCGGTGTCGAGGGCGCCCGGCGCCGCGAACGCCTGCACGAGCGCGTCGGCGGCGGCGTGGAACGACCCGGCGGGATCGGGCCCCAGCAGGTCGGGCGGTGCCGCGACCGCGGCGACCGGCAGCGGGTGACCGTGCACGGCGGACGCGAACAGGTGGTTGCCGGCCGTCATGTGGTTGACGAGCTCGCGGACGGACCATTCGGTGCAGGGTGTCGGTGCGGACCACTGGTCGTCGGCGACTGCGGCCACCAGGGCCTCCGTCGCGTCGAGTACTCGGCCGAGGTCCTCGATTGTCGAGGTCATGCTTCCGGCGTACCACCGTGGTCGCCGATGCGGAACCCCTGTTCATGCCCGGGACAAGTGAGTGATACTGGAAGTGACATACATCAGGGAAGGGCGGGGACGTGGACCAGAACACGCGGTTCGACGCGGTGATCGTCGGTGCGGGCTTCGGGGGGATGGGTGCGGCGATCGCGCTGAACCGGCTCGGCATGACGAACCTCGCGATCCTCGAACGCGAGGACGACCTGGGCGGCACCTGGCACGTCAACCGATACCCGGGTCTGGCCGTCGACATCGCGTCGGTCACCTATTCGTACTCGTTCGAACCGAACCCGTACTGGTCACGACTGTTCGCGCCGGGCGCGGAGCTCAAACGCTATGCCGACCACGTCGCCGACAAGTACGACCTGCGTCGTTACATGCGGTTCGGTCAGGTGGTCACCGGCGCCCGATGGGACGGGGAGGCGCGGCACTGGGTGGTCGCGGTCGACGGCCAGGAGCCGGTGACCGGTCGCTACCTGCTCACCGCGACGGGATTCCTGTCGCAGCCGCACACCCCCGACATCGACGGCATCGACACGTTCGCCGGACGTGTCCTGCACACCACCGCGTGGGACGAGGGCATCGACCTGGCCGGTGCGCGGGCCGCGATCGTCGGCACCGGCGCGACCGCGGTGCAGCTGATTCCCGAGGTCGCGCGCGCGGCCGCCGAACTGACCGTCTACCAGCGCACCCCGATCTGGGTGGTGCCGAAGGTGGACATGCGGATTCCGGCTGTCGTGCAACGCCTGTTCGCGCGTGTGCCGGTCACCCAGCGGGCCGCCCGCGCCGTCAGCGACGGCATCCTCGAGGGACTGATGATCAGCGCGGTGCTGCACTACCGGCAGGCGAAGCTGCTGAACAAGTCCGCCGCGGCGGCGTCGCGCCTGTTCCTGCGCACCCAGGTCGCCGACCCGGACCTGCGCCGCCGGTTGACCCCCGACTACGACTTCGGCTGCAAGCGACCGACGTTCTCCAACCGCTACTTCCGCACCTTCACCCAGCGGAACGTGAACCTCGAGACCGCCGGGATCGAGCGGATCGAACCGGACGGAATCGTCACCGCGGACGGGCGCCGGACCGAGATCGACACCCTGATCCTCGCGACCGGCTTCAACCTCTGGGACGTGAACTTCCCGGCCATCGAGGTGATCGGTCGCGAGGGTCTGAACCTAGGAAAGTGGTGGCGGGACAATCGATTCCAGGCATACGAGGGGGTCGCGGTGCCGAAGTTCCCGAACTTCCTGACGCTCGCCAGCCCCTACTCGTACAGCGGGCTGTCGTACTTCACCACGATCGAATCCCAGATGGCCCACATGACGCGGCTCTTCGGGGAGATGCGGCGCCGCGGCGCCGACGTGTTCGAGGTGACCGAGGACGCCAACACCCGCTTCCTGGACCGGATGACCGCGAACCTCGACGACTCCGTCTTCTACGGCGGTAGCTGCAGTACCTCACGCAGCTACTACTTCAACCAGCACGGCGAGGCCGCGCTGCTGCGGCCGACCTCGACCGCCAACGCGTTCCGGGAGGCGCGCTCGTTCCCGCTCGACGACTACGAGCTGAGCGCACCGGCAGTGGTGGGCTGACGGGGTTGATGACTGCGAGCGCGTATAGGGCGGTACTCCCAGCCGTCCGGACTTCGAGGGTTGGCTGGACGTGGTGACGGTGCCGTCGGTCTCGTTCGAATGGATAGCTGCTGCCTGAACCGGAGAATCTCACTGCCTGAAATCCGTCAGGCACCTCACAAGACGACGCAGCCCCGGGCCGCGGCCCCTGTGTGGGGTCGTGGTCCGGGGCGACGTGTTCGGTTGTCAGCTGGTGAAGGCGAGGTGTCTTCGGTTGTGGGCGGGGACGGGTCTTCGCTGCGGGTCGATCCAGCGTGGGGGTGTGAACCACGGATGGCCGTCGTCACTGATGAAGACCTGCCAGTCGCCCTTGTGGATGACGCGGTGGTGGAATCGGCAGAGCAGGACCAGATTTGAGAGTTTCGTCGGGCCGCCGTGGGACCAGTGGTGGATGTGGTGGCCGTCGGTCCAGGCGGCGGGTCGTCCGCAGCCGAGGAAGGCGCAGCCGCAGTCGCGGGCGTGGAGGGCGCGGCGGAGGCGTCGGGGGATCAGTCGGGTGGTGCGTCCGACGTCGAGTGGGGTGCCGTCAGCGTCCATGGTGATGGCGGTGACGGTGGCGTCGCAGGAGAGGGTGGCGGCGAGGCTGTCGGTGATCGGGCCGAGCCACGGCATCCAGGCCGGTCCGCGGCGGATGAACGACGGTCTGCGCGTGGTGTGGGGTGCGGTGGTCCGGGTGTGGGGGCAGGGGCTGGTTTCGCAGGTTCCGTCGCAGGTTCCGGAGCGGTCTCCTGCGCGGCCCCCGTCGCCTCCGGCGCCATGACAGTTTTCACCGAGTGTGTTTCGTCTGGATTCGCCGGCGCTGCGGTGATCGCCGGTCGCGTCGTCGGTGCCGCTGCCGCTGCCGGTGCTGTCGGCGGTGCGTCGGGTGGCGTGAGCGAGGTTGTCGAGTCCGACGAAGACGGTCATGTGGGGTGTTTCGCCGCCTTCGCCGGGGGCGGTGCCGGCGTCGAGGTAGTGGCGGACGATGTCGGTGAGGGCGTCGGCGCGGCGCTGGGCGGGGGTGCGGGTGTCGCTGTCGGGTTCGCCGTGTGTGTTGTTCCGGCCGGGGTCGGGCTTGGAGAGGGCGGACAGTGCGGTGAGCAGTTGTTCTCCGGTGGCCTTGTCGAAGTGGCCCTTGACGCGGACGCGGCCACCGGTGGTCGGGGAGGCGAAGAACTCGTTGATCTGGTCGTTTTCGTCGTCGGGTGGGGTGTCGGAGTCGGGGGTGATGGCGCGTTCGAGTGCGGCGGTGCGGGTTGCGGTGTCGGTGGCGTTGTCGTGGTGTGCGGCGTCGAGGAGGTAGTCGGTGCACTGTCGGGTGCATTCGGCGGCGGGGTCGTCGAACACGCCACCGTCGGCAGTGGTGGGGATGTCGGCGACGATGTCGGGGATCTTGTCGAGCAGCCCGGTGATGGTGGCGACCTGAGTGAGGTCGAGGAGCCCCGAGGTGAATGCGGATGTGACGTCGGGGCGATTCTCGAGCGCTCGGGCGGTGGCGAGGATCTTCGTGGCCTGCCCGTGGGTGAGTTTGCCGGCGCCGGCGAGCCACGCGGTGGTGGTGGCGCCGAGTTTCTGGGTGAGTGCGCGTTCGTCGATCTGGTCGACGAGGTGGACGCGGAGGGCGTCGAGTTGCCGGATGCGGGTGGAGAGTTCCGGAACGAGAGCCAGGAGGATGTGGTCGTCGATACGCCAGGGCTCCACCCGGTGGGGTGAGGTGACGATCTCGTCGATCTCCATGTTCCCACGATACTCGAACACCAGTTCGAAGACAAGTGGGTTCTATTGCTGCACAACAATGTTGGTTGTTCGTGCCCGATGTGTCCACCGCCGCGGGATTGGTGGTGACGAGAGTGTCGAGGGGTGGGCCAATCGGACTCCGTCGTCCGTCCCCGTGGGAGCAGGCAGGCAGCAGTCCTCGTGATCGGTGGCATCACGTGCAACGTCGACGTCATCCGTAGTGTCCCGTCTGGGCTGGAAATGGCTATGATGCAGCGCGTTCGCCTCGGTGCCCGCGGGTGTGTGAGCATCCTCGGCACCCGCATCCCGATCGACATGAAGCCGGTGCACCGCATGACACCCACCATCCACCCATCCGCCAGCGACGAGAGCTTCGAGGAGCTGCAGCGGGACCCGTTTTTCGAGGTGGTCACCGACCTGATCGCCGACTACCTCGCCGACGCGTTCGACGATCCCGCGGGTGCCGAGGTCGACGGATGGACACTGAGCGCGCTGCCGTCGACGGACTGGACCGCCGACCGGCACCGGCTGTTCACGCTCGGGGTCGGGCCGACGGAGGTGCTGTTCGTGGAGCGCTTCCTGGAGGGTGGGGACATCGTCGACTATCGCGTCGCCCTGTGCGTGTCGTTGTCGGCGTTGCTCGAGGCGACCTCCGCGACGCTGGACGAACTCGCGCTCCGGTACCCGTTGCTGCGGATGGAGCGGGGCGATGCCTCCGCCGACTGCGTCCTGATCGACTGGTTCGTCTCCGACGGTGGCGCAGACGACCAGTTCTTCGACCTTCCGCTGGCCACGTCGATCCGCCCGCTCGCCGAGCGCCTCGCGGCGCAGGGGCGCGGCCCCTACGCGCAATTCCACAATCGGATGTTTGCCGCGCATGCGCTGCGGGCCGCGCACTGATCGACCGCCACTTCCGGGACGGTCGCGTCGCGCCCGGAGTTTGCTGTGACGGCCCGTCCGGCTGACACGCCGGGTGCCGGCGCGCGGAGGTGATCGGGGGCCCCGGCGGGGACAATACGTCCGGACCGGGAGGAGATCACTGTGTTCGGGAGAGGACGCCGCACCGAGGTGCCGGCATTGCGGGCTGCCGCGCAGCCGACCGGGGAGCCGGGCCAGGTGGCCGAACGACACGGCCCGGCGTCGGATCGGACGAGGTCGTGGCGATGACCGGTGGCTCCGGCGGCGTCGTGCCCGAAACCGTCCACGACGCACTCGACGCGCACGGGTGGCGGGTGTTGGCGGCCTCGACGCAGGGAGTCACGAACCGCGACAGCGGGACCCCTCGGCAGGACGCATACGCGGTGCGGCGCGGCCGGGACCGGATCGCCGTCGTGGTCTGCGACGGTCTCGGTGCGATGGAGTACTCGCACCTGGCCGCCGCGGCGGCGGGTACCGCGCTCGCCGACCACCTGCTCACCGCGGACCTCGAGGTCTCCGGCGACTGGACGCCGCACCTGCGGGTCGCGTCGCTCGCCGTGACCCGGACCGCCGGCGACATCCTCGGGGATCGCGCACCCAGCCTCGACGCCGTCGCCGACCTGATGGCCACGACCGTCACCGCGGTCGTCGTCGAGGGCGTCGACAGTCCGGGACCGTGGCTGGCGCACACTGCGACCGTCGGCGACAGCAGCGCGTGGTGGCGCCGAACCCGCGTCGGCGGACTGGACTTCGAGCCGTGGCTGCTGATGTCCGGTGGGAGGCTCACTCGCCGGGAGATCGAGACGTCGCGCGCACTGGCGCTACCCCTGCCCGACGACGCCGTTGTCACCGGCGCCAGCTACGAGCTCGGTCCCGAGCAGATGCTGCTGGTGTGCACCGACGGCGTCGCCGACGCGTTCGAGGACGGCGGCAGCGCATTCGCCGCGGCGTTCGCGACCGGCTGGAGCAACCCGCCCCGGCTCACCGACCTCGCCGACCGCATCGCGTTCGGCCGGGACGGACACACCGCCGACCGCACCGCGGTCGCGATGTGGACGCCGCGCTGACACTGCCGGAACCCTCGTCGCCTCTTCGGACAGGTCGAGGTGGGGTGAGCGTCGGTGTGGTCTTTCGGGTCGGATCCGTCCGTCGCTGACATGCCGGTCGCTTCGTCCGCCCAGTCGTGAATTCGTTTCAGCCTCGTCGTAACCGAGCCGTGTTCGGAGTGCTGGTCCGCGGTCTCGTCGAGTGCATTCATCTGTCCGTTCGATGCTGCGGTGGACTTGTACCTCGCTGTGTGGCCGGGGCGCGAATCGGGCGTTTCGCCTAGTCGAACCGCGATGAGTACCGCGGGAATCACAAGGGCTGCAGTGACGATTGCCATGAGGGACCCCGCTTCTCGGGGTGGTGCTGCCACGAATCGCGAGTACGAGGACGAGCGCATGCATCACACAGCTGAGGGCGCCGGGGACGGCACACCTGCCTGGAATCGAACGGGCTTGATGGTGGTGGGTTCGGAGCAATCGCCACTTCCTGTCGGTGACCGGGACTACAGTTCGAACATGTTTTCGATTCGTGGTGCGGGAGGGTGCGGCGAGGTGGAACGCCACCTCGCTGCCCTCGATGCCGCCGTCGAGGGCCTGCTGACGGAGTCGCTGGCGGGGCTGTCCGAGACCGACGTGGTCGAGACCCTGCAGCGGATGGAGGCGTCGCTGCGGAAGGCGTCGGCGGTGGGGCACCGCCTGATCGTCGAGGCCGTTGAACGGTCCATTCCGGGGAACCTGGCGTGCCGGTCGATCAACGACTTCCTCACTTCCACGCTGCGTGTGTCTGCCGCCGATGCCGCGAAGCGGGTCAAGGGCGCCACCAAGGTCGGCACCTGGCACACCGTCGGCGGCGAGGAGATGGATCCGGTGTTGTCGGCGACCGCGGCCGCGGTGCGGGAGGGTGCGGTCGCGCCGGACCACGTCGCCGCCATCGCGAAGACCATGCGCAGGATCCCTCACGGCACCGGGGCCGACGAGCTTGCCGTTGCCGAACACATCCTCGCCGACGCCGCCCGCTCAACGACGCCGGAGGACGTCACCAGGATCGGTGTGCACCTGCTCGCTCACCTGAATCCCGACGGGGACGCGCCGGACGAGAAGGAACGTAAGCGCCGTCGCGGCATCCGGATCGGTCAGCAGGGCGCGGACCTCCTCACCCCGATCTCGGGGATGCTCGACCCGGAGCTGCGGGCCCTCCTCGACCCGGTGCTGGCGAAGCTCGCCCGGCCCGGCATGAACAACCCCGACGACCCCGACTCCCCGTCCGGCGACGTCGACTCCCCGACCCTCGATCGCGCGGCACTCGCTATGGCCGCCGCCCGCGACACCCGCACCCCCGCCCAGCGCAACCATGACGCCGTGAAAGTAGCCCTGCGGCAGCTGCTCTCGTCCGGTGTGCTGGGCAGTCACCGGGGGCTGCCGGTCACAGTGATCATCACGATGACCCTGAAGCAGCTCGAGGATGCCGCCGGTGTCGTGACCACTGCGTCCGGTGGCATCGTCCCGATCAAGGACGCTCTCCGGATGGCCGAGCGCGCCCACCCCGCCCTCGTGGTGTTCGACCACAACGGCCGGCCCCTGCACCTCGGCCGCAACAGACGCCTCGCGTCCGCCGATCAGCGGCTCGCGCTGATCGCCTCGTCGCGAGGGTGTACCCGCCCGGGTTGTGACGCGCCCGGGACGCTGACCGCCGTGCATCACCTCAGGGAATGGAAGGACGGCGGTCGCACCGACATCACCAACGAGGACCTCGTCTGCGACTGTTGCCACGCGCTCGTCCACGACGGACCCGGTGGCTGGAAGACCGAGGTGGCACCGCACGATTCGGAGCATCCGGGCCGCACCGAGTGGACTGCGCCGCCGCACATCGATCCGGAGCGGAAGCCACGCGTGAACCACCGTCATCATCTTGGCGATCTCGTTGCGGGGGCGCTTGCCCGTTACCGGGCCCGTCAGGACGCCGAGCTGCGCCGGTGGCAAGAGCAGTATGAACGAGACAACCGCAGGCATGCTGACGCGGCAGGCGAAGGCGACGATGAGGGTCCCTGACCGGAGCAGCGAAAGGCAGTGAACCGCGACAGCGTTGACAAGGTCGGTTCTCGGGGACGGCGGCGCAATGACGCCGGTCGTGGGGGCATCCGGTCGATCAACGACGCCGTGGGTGCCTAGGCCGCGTACTGCGCTCGCCACGCCAGGACCCCGGTGCCGACCGTGACGGCGATGAACAGCAGTGTCCACAGGGTGCGCGGCAGATGGCTGAGTGCGCGGAGCTGGTCGAGATCCGAACGGCCCGAGCGGCTTCGGGCCGACTCCGTGACGGTGCGCAGGTTCCCCGCGAGCAGCACCCAGATCGCGGTGTAGCCGAAATGCAGCTGCAGTGTGAGTGATCCGTAGTACGCGACGGCGCCGACCGCGACACCGACGACGAGGAGGACGACGAACCCGAAGGCGTTGCGGATGAACGGGACCATCACGACGATCAGCGCCACCGCACCCCACAACAGGACCGGCAGCCGGCCCACCGAGATCAGTGCGGCGCCGAGGAGGCCCAGTAGGGCAGGCGCGAGAAATCCGGCCGCCGCCGTCACGATCATCCCGGGCCCGCGCGCCCTGCCCCGGGACAGGGTCAGCCCGGATGTGTCGGAGTGCAGGCGGATACCGGTCAGGCGCCGCCCTGTGGCGACCGCCGCCAGCGCGTGCCCGGCCTCGTGCGCCAACGTCACGACGTGCCGGGTCGGGTTCCACAGCGGGCGCCACAGCACGAGCGCTGCGGCGAGCGCGAGCGGAAGGTACGCCGACCGGTCGGTCCAGTCCGAGTTCACCCGACCATGCTCGCAACCGCGGTCGCCGCGACACCCGGTGGGGCGCCGGTACGTCCCATCCGGCCCGGAGTGATCATGCGGACGTGGTTGCACCGCAACCGTTTTCCGCTCTCCGTGTGGCGACCCCGGGTCGCCCCGGGGGGTCAGATGCGAATACCGCAACTCGGCTGTGTGCGGTGTGGCGCATGCCACACACTTGCCTACGCATGAGAGTTTCCGAGTACCGGAATCGGAGTAACATGAACAACCAACCCACAGAGCAGTACCGTCACGCAGACGATGCCGGCGCCGTCAATCGACGACGCGCGCTATGGGGAAGTTCGCTCGGCACCACGTTGGAGTGGTACGACTTCTTCCTCTACGGCTCGATGGCCGTCATCGTGTTTCCTCATCTCTTCTTCTCGCAACAGAGCGGATACGTCGCAACCCTCCTGTCGGTGTCGACGTTCGGTGCCGCATTCGTGGTGCGGCCGATCGGGGCTGCACTCTTCGGCGCACTGGGCGATCGACGTGGCCGCAGGGAGGTGCTGGTCACCACCATGGTCCTGATGGGCGTGTCGACGGCCCTGATCGGGCTGCTCCCGACGGATCAGAAGGTCGGGCTCTGGGCGCCCTTCCTCCTGGTCCTCCTGCGCCTGCTGCAGGGGCTGTCCACAGGCGGGGAATGGGGCGGCGCCACCCTGATGGCCGTCGAGAACGCCAAACACACCGCGACGAGGGCGGAGTCCCGACGCGGGTTCTACGGCAGCCTCGTGATGGCGGCCTCGCCGGCCGGACTGGTTCTCTCGAATGCCGCCATCCTGATCCTCACCCGGATCGACAAGGCCGCATTCATGGAGTGGGGCTGGCGAATTCCGTTCCTCGCGGGCGGTGTGATCGCGGTGCTCGGCCTGGTGATCCGGCTCGGTGTCACCGAGACCGAGGAGTTCACGAAGCTCGCCGACCGCGGCGAGGTCAGCTCGTCGCCCGTGCGGACGGTGCTGCGGAGGTTCCCGCTGCGCATGCTGCGCATCGCGTGCATCTACATGGGCCCGGGCGCGGCGTTCTACGCCGTCATCATCTTCGGCCAGAAGTACGCGGTGCAGAACGGCGGATTGACGGCGATGCAGATGTCCGCGGTCGTCGTCCTGTACGGCATCACGATGTTCGCCGGCACGGTCTGGAGCGGACACCACGTCGACCGGTTCGGTGCCGCGCGCATGGGCTTCTACGGCATCGTCGCGATGGGCGTGATGACGCCGATCGTGATGGCGGTGATGAGTTCGGGGAACTTCGGTCTCGTCGTCGTCGTGTACCTGGTCATGGCTGTCGTGCAGGCGATCGTGAATGCGCCGCTGGCCGTGGTGTTCACCGACATGTTCGCACCGGATGTCCGGTACACCGGTGTGTCGCTCGGATACCAGCTCGGCACGATCTTCGGTGGCGCGCTTCCTCCGATCATCGCGCTCTGGCTGCTCGAGCGAACCGGATCCGTCTGGTCCGTCGTCGCCTATCTGGTTGCACTGTTGGTTGTTTCGGCGCTGTGCATCGTCGGACTGATGAACCGTTCGGACGAATCCGAGGTGGAACCGGCGGGCGCGGTCTCCAACGCGATGACGTCCTGACGAGAGTGCTCGCCGACTTCTGACGCCCGGCAACGACGAGGGCGGGTGCGCGCCGAGACCGGTGGAACGACCACCGGCGACTCGGGACGTACCCGCCCTCCGCCGTCCCGATATGGGGGCATCGCTGGATCAGCACTCGACGTGGCCGACGGACACGGTGACCGCGAGGCCGCCCGTCGAGGTCTCCTTGTACTTCGTGCTCATGTCGGCTCCGGTCGCCCGCATGGTCTCGAGGACCTGGTCGAGGCTCACCCGGTGAGTGCCGTCGCCGCGCAACGCCATTCGGGCGGCGTTGATCGCCTTGCCGGCGGAGATCGCGTTGCGCTCGATGCAGGGAATCTGCACCAGCCCGCCGATCGGGTCGCAGGTGAGGCCGAGGCTGTGCTCCATCGCGATCTCGGCCGCGTTCGCGACCTGGGCGGGGGACCCGCCGAGCACCTCGGCGAGGCCCGCCGCGGCCATCGACGCGGCCGAGCCGACCTCGCCCTGGCAGCCGACCTCGGCTCCCGAGATCGACGCCCTCTCCTTGCAGAGCGAGCCGATGGCCCCGGCCGCGAGCAGGAACCGGATGGTGGTGGCGTCGGCGTCGGCGCGGCCCGCGGGGGTGTAGTGGACGGCGTAGTGGAGGACGGCGGGGATGATGCCGGCCGCACCGTTGGTCGGGGCGGTCACCACCCGCCCGCCGGACGCGTTCTCCTCGTTCACCGCGAGCGCGACGAGATTGACCCAGTCCTCTGCGAAGGCCGGGTCCCGGTCGGGATCCTCGACCCGTAGCCGCTCGTACCATCCCTTGGCCCGCCGCCGGACCCGCAGGCCCCCGGGCAGGTACCCGTTGCGGGACACGCCGTGCTCCTGGCACGCCACCATGACGTCTCGAATGTGGAGCAGGTGTTCGCGGAGTTCGCGTTCGGATCGGGACCCGAGCTCGTACCGCGTCATCACCTCGCTGATCGACAGCCCGTGACGCACGGTCAACGTGTGCAGTTCGGCGGCGGAGCCGAACGACAGCGGGCCGCCCGCGTCCCGCGGTGCGGCGGCCGACGCCGCATCCGATGCGGTGACGACGAATCCGCCCCCGATCGAGTAGTACGTCCGGGCAGACAGTTCCGAGCCGTCGGCCGCGAGCGCGGTCAGCGTCATCGCGTTCGGGTGGACGTCCAGGACGGTTGCCGGATGCAGCAGCATCCCGTCCTCGGTGAGGGGAACCTCGACCACCCCCGCGAGGCGGATCCGTCCGCTCGACCGTGCCGACGCGAGTCGCGTCTCCATCTCCTCGGTTTCGACGGTCTCGGGACGCAGTCCCTCGAGACCGAGCAGAATCGCCGACATCGTGCCGTGTCCGGCGCCGGTCGCGGCGAGCGAGCCGTACAGGTCCACCCGAATGTCGCACACCCGTTGCAGCACACCAGCGGTGGCGAGGTGCCCGGTGAACAGCGCGGCCGCCCGCATGGGGCCGACCGTGTGTGAACTCGACGGCCCGATGCCCACCGAGTACAGGTCGAACACGCTGATCGTCATGCGCTGGTGGTCTCACTTCCCGTGAGTGGTGTCGAGGTCGCGGGGACGGCGGTCACTGCCGAGCACGGATGAGGTCGACCAGTGCGTCGACGTCGTTGTGCCCGGCCAGCGGTGTGATCGTGACGCCGTCGGCGACCCCCGCCGCCTGGATGTCGTCGAGGAGCCCCCGCAGCCCGGACTCCGTCCCGACGTAGCTCAGTGAACCCGGGGCGATCGCCCGCTCGTGGGAGCCCAGCGCGTCGAATGCGCGGCGGGCGTCTCGTGCCCGAGGTTCGACGAGCACCGCGATGTCGACGATGACCGAGATGCTGTCCGGCTCCTTGCCGCTGCGCTCGAGGTCGCCGCGATAGGACTCCCTGATCGACTGGGCGTGGCCCAGGTCCGCGGCGCTGATCCGAACCGGGACGCGGTCGCTGCGGGTCAGCTCGTGCCATTCGGGCGCGGACGGAGCCGGCAGGGGCCGGTCGACGAACAACCGCAACAGGTCTCGGGGGCGAACTCGGGTGTCGGTAGTCATCAGGATGGCCTCCAGTCCGGTGTCGTGGTCATGCCATGGTCCGATGCCGGGCGGAAGTTCGACACGATCGTTGCACATGCGGCCACCACGGTCGGCGCGCGCGGGGTGCGGCCCTACCGTCGTCCGCAACAGGACCCGACTCGGAATCCCGACCGCCGTCGCCTCAGCGCTCTCGAAGGGACAGTGTCATGACGATCGCCACCACGACGAAGTTCGATCCCCACCCGCCCGCGCTGCCCCTCGAACCCGTTCGCCCGGACGGGCTCCGGGGGCTCTACGCGAGCGTGCCGTCCGGAGTCGCCGCCGTCTGTGCGCTCGTCGACGGCAGGCCGGACGGCATGGCGGCGAGTTCGCTCGTCCCGGTCTCCCTCGACCCACCGCTGGTGTCCTTCTGCGTGCAGAACGACTCCCGGACGTGGCCCCGGGTCCGCGCGGCGGACCGCATCGGCGTGTCCGTCCTCGCGGGGGATCAACGCGACGCCTGCACCGCGCTGGCGGCGCGCGAGGGCGACCGGTTCGCCGATCTCGACTGGCAGGCGCACGACGGCGGTGGAGTGTTCGTCACCGGTGCGTCCGCGCACCTGGAGTGTGTGCTCGAGGCGGAGCTGGCCGGCGGCGACCACCGCATCGTCCTCCTGCGGGTCCTCGCGGGCGCGCGGGGCGCCGCCTCGCCGATCATCTTCCACAACAGCGGATTCGGATCGATCGCGGAGAGCGTCTCGCCGTGACCCGGCCGTCGAGGTAGCCGATTCCCACGACCGGAGGACGGAGGACACGTGGACACCCACACCCGAGCCATGGTGCGTTTCGTGCAGATGTGGCATCCGTACGGTGGCTGCGACGAGCAGATCATGCCCGAATTCGGCGTCACCGTACCCACGTTCTACGGCCGCATCCTCACGATTCTCGAGCACTGGAAGAACCTTCCGCTCGACGACGGTGAACGCAAGGCCCTCACGTCCTTCTGCGTCGCCAAGCTCCAGGAACACCGGCAGTCCGACCGGGCGGGACTCGCCGGTGCGCGGAGGCGACCCACACCCGCGCCGGGGACGTCCGGCACCTGACGCGCCACCCGCGGACGCCGCAACCACCCCGACCGTCCATGCCGTCCCGAACGGTGCCGACGGCCCCCGCCCGCACCGTCGAGTTCGCGCGTCCGTCGTCGGGTGCGGCCGAGGGCGGACCCTCGCCGATGCGGCGACCCCGCGCGCCGACGACCGTCGACGCGGCGTCGGATCCTCGTGTGCACAACGAGCTTCGGCGTCCGGCGGTCCCTGGCCGGCCGGCGCCGGGACGGTCGACCGCACCGTGGCCGTGCGTGCCTGATCTGCCCAGTTGTAGTGGTGTCCACACCGCTGGACCGGCACCGGATCGATTCCTAGCGTCGACGCTCAGAAAGCGCCCGGACGAGAAACACGAAAGGACCCGGTTCCATGAAATTCGGAATTGTGACGCAGGGCTACGTCCGCAAGGACGCGGACGAGTTGACGCGCATCAAGCAGGTGGTGCTCGAAGGCCAAGCGACGGAACGCTACGGGCTCGACTCGTTCGGCGTCGCCGAGCAGCACTTCAAGTTCCCGACCAACACGACCAGCGCCATCGACGTGGTGTTGTCCTGGGTCGCGGCGACGACCGAACGCATCCGGATCAAGCCGGGCGCGGTGATTCCGGCTCTGCACCACCCGCTCGCCGTCGCCGAGAACTGGGCGACCCTGGACACCCTGTCCGGCGGGCGCGTCGACTTCGCGGTCGGTCGCGGCAACACCCCCAAGACCGCCAACGCCTTCGAGGTGCCGATCACCGAGACCAACGCCCGGACGTTGGAGGCACTGGAGATCATCGTCAAGGCGTGGACCGGTGACGAGTTCGACCACCACGGCGAATTCTGGAACTTCGACGAGGTGCGCGTCACCCCGCACCCGGTGCAGAGCCCGCATCCGCCGCTGTCCATGGCCGCGGTCAGTGTCGGCGCCTGCGCGCTCGCAGGCAGCAACCGGCTCGGGCTGATGGGAGCGACCAACAACCTCGAGTGGACCCAGGTAGAGGACCGGCTGCGCGCGTACCGGGAGAGCTGGGAGACCGGCACCACCATCGCCGGCGCGACCCCGAACGCCGACGTGACGATGTACGTCCCGCTGCACGTCGCCGCCACGACGCGCGCGGCGCGGGATCAGGTGGAATTCGGGATCGTCGAGTACACCAATCGTGCGATGAAGCAGGACCTCCGCAACCACGAACTCACCTACGGCACAACGAAAGGCATGGACACCACCGGCAAGTTCTACGACAACTTCGACGGTCTGCTCGAGCTCACGCCGCTGTGCGTCGGTACCCCCGACTACGCGATCGAGAAGATCCTGCGGCTCGCGGAGTACGGCATCGACGAGATGGTGTTCCACGTCGACTACGCCACGCACGACGAGATCGTCGAGTGCATCCGACTCGTCGGCACCGAGGTCGTGCCCGCCGTGCGTCAGGAGCTGGCGGCTCGCGCCGGACGCCGGTCCGTCGTGAACGCGGTGTCCTGATGAACGTCGCCGATCTGCACTCACCGGGGCTGGGAGGCATCCTCGACCGAGTGCGATCCGGGGAGATCTCGCCCGTCGAGGCGGTCACCGCGACCGCCTCGGCGGTCGAGGGTCTGCCACCGGAGCTCAACCCGTTCATGTGCGTCGACTTCGATCTCGCCGTGGACCGGGCCCGGGAGCTGACTCCCGCCAGGGCGTCCGAGCTTCCGCTGTTCGGGCTGCCGATGGCGATGAAGGACCTGGAACCGACCGCGGACCTCCCGACCACGTTCGGTGCCGGTTTCGTCGACTCCCGCGCCGAGCGCACCGACGGATCGCTCGTCGCCCGGCTGCGGGCGGCCGGCTGTGTGATCTTCGGCAAGACGAGCACGCCGGCGTTCGGGCACAAGGACGTCACCGACAACGTGATCACCGGGGTGACCCGGAATCCGTGGGATCCGTCGTTGACGCCGGGCGGTTCGAGCGGGGGCGCGGCGGTGCTGGTCGCGACCGGGGTGAGCCCGGTGGCGCACGGCACCGATGCGGCCGGTTCGGTGCGGATGCCTGCCGCGCTGTGCGGTGTCGCCGGATTCAAGCCGTCCTTCGGTCGCCTGCCGCGAGTTCCGTCCGTGGATCTGTGGGCCGCACGCGGTCATCACGGGTTCCTGGCACGCCGCGTCGAGGACATCCGCACCTGCATGGACGCGGTCGCGGGCGGGGATCCCCGCGACCCCATCTCGCCGTCCGATCCGGTGTGGGACCAGGCCCCGCCACGCGCGCAGCGTGGTCGGATCACGTTGGTGGACAGTCTTTTCGGTCAAGAGGTCGACCGCGGCGTGTCCGCGCTGCTGCGTCGCGTGGGTGATCTGCTCTCCGACGCCGGTATCGCCGTCGAGTCGCCCGCGGTCCGGTGGCCGGACCCGGTGGCGTGGGCCAACGTCTGGCACGGTGCGCACGAGCACCACCACTTCGGCGAGGTGTACCGGCGTACCCCGGAACTGTTCTCCCCGTCCCACGCGGCGCTGGTCGAGGCCGGCGCCGAGGTCGGCGCGTCGGAGCTCTTCGCGGTGCAGGAGCGGCGCTCGGCCCTCTACCAGCAGGCGACCGAGTTCTTCGACGGCTACGACTTCGTGCTCACACCGACCCTCCCGCGGGTCGCCTGGGCCTGCGACGACGATCGGCCGGCGATCAACGGGACACCGGTCGAGTACGGGCCGGGTGGGCGCTGGGCAGATGTGTTGCTGGCCAACATGACCGGCTGGCCGGCCGCGTCGATTCCGTGTGGGTTCGTCGACGGGCTGCCGGTGGGACTGCAGATCATGGCCCCCTGGCGTGCGGACGGGCCGTGCCTGGACTTCGCGCAGCGTCTCGAACGAATCCTGGCCCCGCTGACGTCGACGCCGCCGAACCGAGCCCGGTGACACGAACCCGCATCAGAACTCTGAGCAGATGAAAGGACCGAGAATGGTTGACAAGCAAGCCGACCCCCGTCGCGACACGGTCGCGTGGGTGGGTTTCGGCGCGATGGGCCGGCCCATGGCCGACCGCCTGACCGCCGCCGGACACAGGGTGATCCCGCTCGACCCCCGGACCGATCGGGATCCGGCCGCGGTGCTCGCCGAGGCCGACGTCGCCGTGACCTGCCTGCCCGGACCGGACGAGGTCCGTGCCGTGTGGACCGGGCCGGGTGGGCTGGTCGAGGCGATGCGTCCCGGTTCGGTTCTCGTCGACGTGTCGACGATCGGACCGGCAACCGCGGTCGACCTCGCCGAAGCGGCGGCCGCCCGGGGGATGGTCGCCCTCGACTGCCCGGTCAGCGGCGGACCGCAGGGCGCGGTCGCCGGGACCCTGGCGGTGATGGCGGGCGGCGACCCGGACGCCGTCGACCGGGTGCGGCCGATGCTCGAGACGTTCGGCACCGTCCACGAGTGCGGGAAGCCCGGATCCGGGCAGGCGGTGAAGCTGATCAACCAGTCCGTCCTGGCCGGCATGCTCGGCGGGCTCGGGCTCGGGTTCGCACTGGCGACGCGCAGCGGCATCGATCCCGAACTGATGCACGGGGTGCTGTCGGGAGGTGTGGTCCGCGGCTTCCTCACCGACGCGCTGTGGCCGTTGATGGCCGCCGACGACCTCGCGGCCGGGTTCGCGGCCAAGCACATGGTCAAGGACATCGGTCTGTGCCGGGAGTACGCCCGCGACGCGGCGGTGTCCGAGGCGCTGCTGGACACCGTCGACAGCTGGTTGCGGACGGCGATGGAGGTCCGCGGCGGCGGCGTCGCCACGCAGGCGATCGGGCAGGGGGTGCTGGCATGAGAGCGTCGACGACCGGCGAGGTGGAGCTCGTCGCGTTCATGCCGACACCGTTCGGCGAAACCGGTATCGACGAGGACGCCGTCGCGCTGCAGATGCGGCACTACGGCGCGACCGGAACCACGGTCGGACTGTTGGGTGGCATGGGGGAGTTCTACGCCGTGTCCCACGACGAGGCCGACCGGCTGATCCGTGCGTCGGTCGACGGCATCGGCACGGACGGCAGGGTGCTGGCTGCGGTCGGATTCGCGACCAGGGAAGCGGTCCGGCTCGCCGAGACCGCGTCGGACGCCGGGTGCCGCGGACTCGTGGTGAACCCGCCCTACTACGTCCACCCCTCGCCGCGGGCGTACGCGGAGCACGTCCGCGCCGTCACCGAGGCATCCGGGCTGGACGCGGTCGTCTACAGCAGCAGCCACCTCGCGATCGACGACTCCTACCTGGACGCGCTCGTCACCGTGGACGGCTTCCGCGGCGTCAAGGACGAGCTGTCGTCCCCGGACGAGTTCGCGCAGCGGGTGCTGCGGTGGGGCGACCGGGTCGACTTCTGGGCTGTCGGCGAGCACACCGCCGCGCCCTACGTCGCCGCCGGTGCGACGGCGGTGACCTCGGCACTGGCGAACGTCTGCCCCGAGGCCAGCCGCGAGCACCTCGCCGGCGGCGACACCACCGGTGACCTCGCCCGATTGGTCCACGACAGCGTTCGGCTGCTCGGTGCGGAACCCGGCACGTCGGCCTCGGTGGCCAAGGAGATGATCGCCGCCGTCCGGCCCTGGCCGACGAGCGTGCGCGGACCCCAGGCGGTGGCGTCCGATTCGCTACGCTCGGAGGTGAGGGAACTTGTCCGGACGGTGACGGACAGGTACCGGCGATGACGAGCGGCGGGTGAACCGATGACCGACCGGGCCGAACGCACGACGAACGGTGCGTGGTCGGGGGACGACCGGACCCCGGCCGCCCAACCCCGGTCCGGGCAGCGGAGCAGCGAGCTCACCACGCTGCGCCGCGGGCTCGAGATCCTCGCCGTCCTGCGCCAGTGGACGTGGGGGACCGACGCCCGCGGATGGGGAAACAACCGCATCGCCGAACATCTCGGCGCCGACAAGTCGCAGGTGTCGCGGACCCTGAAAGTCCTCGTCGAGTCCGGTCTGGTCGTGCGCGACGAGGAGACCCGAACCTATCGACTCGGGTGGGCGGCGTACGGCCTCGGCATGCGCGCGGCGGACCAGCACCTGATGCGGGTCGGGTCCGTCGTGGTGCGCAAGGTGGTGGGCCTGACCGGGAGCCGGGTGTTCCTGGTCGTCCGCGACGGCGCCGGGGCCGTGACGATCTGGTCCGATGCGCCGCTGCACGTGCGGCCGATCGTGGACAGCATCGGCATGGTCTACCCGGTCGAGTCGACCGAGACCGGTCGGGCACTGCTCTACGGCAGCGATCCCGTCGCCATCCGGCAGATCCTCGGCACCGACACCGACGACGACCCACGCGTCGAGGAACTGATCCGGCGCGTCGCGCGGGACCGTGGGCAGGGCTTCTCCTACGGCGTGGTCCCGGGCAACACCGCCGGTGTGGTCGCCGTCCCGGTCTGGACGACGGGCCGCAAGGTCATCGCGGCACTGGGTGCCGCGAACGCGGACCTCGCGGACAAGGGGAACGTGACACCGGTCGCCCGGGTACTCCTCGCCGCCGCCGCCGAACTCACCCAACACCTGACCGCGGATCTGCGCGCCGACGTCGCGGTGAGCGCGGTGCCCTACCAGGGCTGGCCCGACCGCCCGGAGTTCACCAGCGCGCAGTGAGTCGCGTTTCGTACCACCGGTGTCCCACCGACCGACGAGGGCACCGGTATCAGCACGCGGCTTCGGCCGCACCACACTCGTGAGGAAGGAACACCTCGTGATCATCAACGTGAGCAGGTCCGGCGACGTCAGCGTCTCGAACCCGGACGACTTCCGGGCTTTCGCCGTCGCCGTCGAGGACAGCACCGCCGCCGCCACCTTCAGCGCGGCCGCCGCGAGCATCGGTGGTGCCACCGAGGACGGGGGCCACGTCTACGTCGCCCCGGACCGGCTGGTGGCACTCGTCGACGCGCAGCGGGGCGTCGACCCGGACTGGACGTCCGGATTCCACGGCATGGTGGCGTACGCCGAGTCCCACGGCTGGGTCGACGACCGCGGCTGGATTCGGGCCCACGTCGAGCCGTCGGCCCCGAACCCGTAGGGCGGCACCCGACGCCCCTGGGTGGTGCGGCGGGCGGTCAGTCCTGAATGCGCCGCCACGGGCGTGCCTGCTCGAGCTCGAACGCCAGCTCCAGCAGGGTCCGCTCGTCACCGTGCGCGGCCGAGAAGTGCACGCCCAGTGGCACACCGGCCGCGGTGGTGTGCAGCGGCAACGAGATCGCCGGCGTTCCCGCCGCGTTGTTCAGCGGGGTGAATGCGGTGTAGGTGATCAGTTTCTCGAACAGGTCGTCGAAAGATTGCGCGGGAGACAGGAACCCGAGTTTCGGGGTGGTGTGCCCGAGGACCGGGGAGAGGATCACGTCGTAGGTCCCGAACAGCTGCGCGGCCCGGTGCGCGGTGCGCTGCAGCCGGTACAGCACCCGCGGGGTCTTGGCGACGTTGCGGCGGTACAGGGCATCCAGCCCGCGCGTCAGGTTGTCCGTGCGGGCCTTGTCGAAGTCCGGGCCCAGCATCTTCTTTCCGCCCGCGCAGAGCGCGAACGACAGGAATCCCCAGTAGATGCTGAAGTCCTCGACGAACTCCGGTCCCACCGGCAACGGCCCCTCCTCGACGTGGTGGCCGAGGTCGGAGAGCAGGTCCGCCGTCGCCCGCACCGCGGTCCGGGTCTCGTCGTCGGTGGCCGTTCCGTTCACGGAGTCGACGACCACCCCGATCCGCAGCCGGGTCGAGCTCGGGCCCCGCACCAGCCGGATCGGCGGCAATTTCGGGTTGCGGTAGTGGGTTTCGGCGGCGGCATAGTAGCCGGCGGCGTCCCGGACCGTCCGGGTCAGCACGCCCTGGGTGACCAGGCGGACCGGCATCGACCGATCCTGTGGATCGGCGAGCATCCGGCCCCGCGTCGGTTTGAGCCCGACCAGGCCGCACGCCGCGGAGGGAATCCGGATGGATCCGCCGCCGTCGTTGCCGTGCGCGATCGGCACCACCCCCGACGCCACCAATGCCGCCGCACCGCCCGAGGACGCCCCCGACGAGTACAGCGGATTCCACGGGTTGCGCACCGGCTCCGCGTCGGCGAACTCGGTGGTCGGGCTGAACCCGAACTCCGGCAGCCGGGACTTGCCGAGGGAGACCAGGCCGGCCGACACCAGCTGCGTCACCGCCGGGCTGTCCGACCGGGCCGGCCGCGGCGTGAACGCGGCGCTGCCCTGGCCCGTCGGCAGCCCGGCGACGTCGACGTTGTCCTTGACGAAGGTCGGCACCCCGGCGAACGGCCCGCCCCGGGGTGCGTCCGCCGCGTCGAGCGCCCGTTCGAAGTCGGCGGTTTCGACCGCGGCGAGTTCGGAGACGGCCTCGGCGCGGTCGATCGCGGCCGCGACCGCCTCCCGTGTGGTGATCTCGCCGGACGCGATGCGGGCCGCGACGCCGGTGGCGTCCAGGTCGCCGAGCGCGTCGTCACGGAACGCGTGGACGGTGGTGGCGCTGGTGGTCATACCGTCCGACTCTAGATCGGGTCGACCTCGTCGACACCTGACTCCGTCAACTCCAGCCAGCGGGTGATGCCGAGGTCGCGCAGGAACGGCACATCGTGGCTGACGACGAGCAGCGCGCCCCGGAACTGCGTCAGCGCCTCCGTCAGGTGCCGCAGGCTCGGCAGGTCCAGATTGTTCGTCGGCTCGTCGAGCAGCAGCAGGCGCGGCGCCGGCTCCGCGAGCAGGATCATCGCGAGCGCCGCCCGCAGCCGCTCGCCGCCGGACAACGCCGCCGCAGGCACGTCCGCGTCGCGGCCGCGGAACAGGAAGCGCGCCAGCCGACCCCGGATCTGCTCGTCGGTCGCGTGCGGCGCCGCGTCCGCGACGTTCTGCGCGAGCGTGCGGGCCTCGTCGAAGAGGTCGAGACGTTGCGGCAGCACCCGCCACGGCACCGCCGGCGGCGCCGCGCAGACGGCGCGCATCAGCGTCGTCTTCCCGATTCCGTTGCGGCCGACCAGCGCGATGCGTTCCGGGCCGGTGACGGCCAGCCGCACGGGCTGGCCGGTGGGCAGCGTCGTGTCGAGGTCGAGTACCCGCTGCCCGGCGTGGACCACGCTGTCGGGCAGGTCGATCCGGATCTCCTTGTCGTCGCGGACCGCGTCCTGCGCCTCGGTCAGGACGCGGCGGGCGTCGTCGAGCCGGTCCTGGTGGGTGGCGCGCAGTTTGCCCGCCGACGCCTGGGCCTGCCGTTTGCGTTCACCCGCCAGGATGCGCGGCAGACTCGATTCCATCTTCTTGCCGTAGCGCTGCCGGCGGTCGATCTTCGTTTGCGCGTCGACGAGTTCGCGGCCCTGCCTGCGGACGTCGGCGCGGGCGTCGCGAACCGCGGCCAGCGCCGCGTCCTGCTCCGCGGCGACAGCCTGCTCGTAGTGCGTGAAATCGCCTCCGAAGAAGCGCAGTTCGCCCTCTCGGAGCTCGGCGATCGTCTCCATCCGGTCGAGCAGGGCACGGTCGTGGCTGACCACCACCACGATGCCGGGAAACTGGTCGACGGCCGCGTACAGCCGTGACTTCGCGTGCAGGTCGAGGTTGTTGGTCGGCTCGTCGAGGAGCAGCACGTCGGGGTCGGTGAGCAGTGCGGCGGTCAGCCCGAGCAGCATCGTCTCCCCGCCCGACAGCGTGCCGACGGTACGGCCCAGGCCGGCGGCATCGGCGGCGACGTGCGCCAGGCCGAGCCGGTCCAGGGTCGCGACGGCACGCTCCTCGACGTCCCAGTGGGTGCCGACGGTGGTGTAATCCTCCTCGGTGCCCTCGCCGGATTCGATGCGGTGCAGAGCCTTTCGCTGTGCGTCGATGCCGAGCACGGCATCGACGGTGCGGCCCGGGTCGAGCGTGAGGTCCTGGCGCAGGTACGCCAGCGTCCCGCCGACGGTCACCGAACCGCGGTCGGGGCCGAGGCGTCCGGCGATCAGCCGCAGCAGCGTCGACTTGCCGGCGCCGTTGCGCCCGACCAGACCGGTGCGTCCGGGCGGGAACACGGCGTCGACGCCGACGAACACCGGGTCGCCGTCGGGCCAGGAGAACGAGAGGTCGGACAGGACGAGAGAGGACATGGGTCTCCTTCGAAGGGTGGGTGCGGTGCGCACGCGAGACACGCGGCGCGCGGTCACTACCTCCGAATGAGCAATGTTCGTCCGATCGTCGACAACAAGACGTCCACCAGGCTAAGGGCCGTCCCGGTGCGCAGGCAAGGGAATTTGTCCGGGGTCACTGCGCAGCGGGAATCCGGCGGGGACCGGCTACAGCTGTGGCCCCTCGGCACGCAGGTCGTCGACCTTGCGCATCGCCTCGCGCAGTTCGGCGAGCCACTCGTCGGCGTGCTGGCCGGCCAGGCGCACCGTCCACGCGAGCGCGTCGGCGCGCGACCGGGCGACCCCGGCGTCGACGAGCGTGTCGAGCACCTTGCGTTCGGGTTGCCGCAGCCGCGTCATCACCGGAACCGCCAGGTGCGTGAACAGTTCGCGGTGGTCGCCGACCGTCACGCCCCACGCCACCTTGCGGCCGTACCGGGCCTCGGCCTCGTCGGCGATCTGCATGCGCTGCGACCGGGTGGACTCGCGGAATCGGGACACGCGACCGTCGACGGCGGCCGAACTGGTGTCCTCGGGCGGCGGGAGTTCGCCGACCACCACGATCTCCTCGCGGTCCACCTCGATCGTCGGGGGTCCGGTGAACCAGTCGTCCGGCAGCCGACCGGAGAACCACTCGGCGACGTCGCGCGTGTCGGGGGCCTGGGCCTGCTGCCAGCCGCCGCTGCGGCCGAATCGACGCGCGTGCGATGAGTATCCCATTGCTCTCACCTCGGATCTTGCAATGATTACTTGATTACAGTTCTACGCCTCCTTCCCTCCGAGCGCCACCGTGCGGAGGCCCGTCCGGGGCGCCGGACCGGCCGTGCCCGCATCAGGGCGGCGGAGCCGCCTAGGGTCGGGGAATGCGGATGAGACCGGTGGTTGCGGTGGTGTCGGTGTCGGTACTGGCGTTCGGCGGTGTCGCATGCAGTAGCGGACCGACGCCGACCGAGACGGCCGCGCGGGACTTCGCCGACGCGCTGACCCGACGCGACGCGCAGGCCGCCGCCGACCTCACCTCCGACCCCGTCGCCGCGGCGGCGGCGATCCGGCAGATGTTCGACGGGCTCGACCCGACGGACGCGCGCTTCGCGGTCGCCGGCACCGACAGCGACGCCGGGACGTTCACCCTCGCCGCCGACTGGACCTTCGGCGACACCGCGCCGGCGGCCTCGGGAACGGCCACCACCACCCCCACCGCGTCCGCGACCGCGTCACCGGCGCCGGCCGCCGAGACCTGGACGTACGACACCACCGGGGGCGGGCAGCCCGTCGCCGACGGCGGGAAGATCCCGTGGAATCCGGCGCTTCTCGCGCCGGGACTGAGCGCCGACACCACGCTCCGCTACACGACGCTGTCCGGTGGCTCCCCGAAGGTCCTCGCCGACAACGGTTCCCCGCTGATGGCCGAGCAGACCGTCACGCTCGTCAATCTCGACCCCGCCCCCGACCCGGCCGCCGCGGCCGCGGCCCTTGCGCCGCTGCTCGCCCCCTACGCGCCCGGCATCTCGGCGGCCGGCCTGACCGCGGATCTGGCTGCCGCGCAGGGGCGTCCGCTGACCGTGATCACCCTCCGCGACGCCGACGTCGCCCCGATCGCGTCACGGCTCGCCGCGATCCCCGGGGTCGAGCTGGTCAAGCAGACGCGACTGCTCACCGTCGACAAGGGGGCCCAGTCGCCGGCGTTCGACGGTCTGCGGCAGATGTGGGAGCAGAAGCAGGCCGACACCGCAGGCTGGGCCGTGCAACTCGTCCACCCGGACGGCAGCGCGGACCGGCTCGCCGGACGCGACGGCACCGTCGCCCCCGACATCCCGACCACCCTCGACCCGGCGATGCAGGCCGCCGCCCAGGCCGCGATCGCGAACCTGCCCCAGCAGGCGGCGATCGTCGCGATCCGGCCGTCCACCGGCGGGGTGCTCGCGGTCGCGCAGAACGCTCCGGCCAGCGCGCAGGGCCCGATCGCGCTCACCGGCCTCTATCCGCCGGGGTCGACGTTCAAGACCGTCACGACTTCGGCTGCGCTGCAACAGGGATCGGTCACCGCAGACACCGTCCTGCCGTGCCCGGGCAGCGCGAACATCGAGGGCCGCACGATCCCCAACGACGACAACTTCGATCTCGGTTCGGTACCGCTGCACACCGCTTTCGCCCGCTCCTGCAACACCACCATGGGTCGGCTGGCGGTGTCGATGACGCCGCTGGCCCTCCACGACGCGGCCCAGCAGTTCGGGCTCGGCGTCGACTACGTGACCCCCGCCCTGACCACCGTCACCGGCAGCGTCCCGCCCGCCGACACCCCCGCCGAGCGGGTGGAATCGGCGATCGGTCAGGGGCAGGTGACCGCGTCCCCGTTCGGGATGGCGCTGGTCGCGGCGTCCATCGCCCGCGGGTCGACGCCCGCGCCGATGCTCGTGACCGGTCAGCCCGGGGTCGGCGACGCGAGCCCCGCGCCGGCACCGGTCCCGGTCACCGACGCGCTGAAGACGATGATGCGCGAGACCGTCACCGCCGGGACCGCGACCCAGCTCGCCGACATCGCCGACCTGCGCGGCAAGACCGGCACCGCGGAGGTCGCCGGCCAGCCCGCGCACGGGTGGTTCGTCGGCGTCGATCAGGACGTCGCGTTCGCGGTGTTCATCGCCGGGGCCGACAGTTCCGCCCCGGCCGTGGACGCGGCGGGGCGCTTCCTGCGTCCCGTTCAGGCACAGATTCCGCGCTGACGTCGCGTCGCGCGCGGGTCACCCACGGCCGGCGAAACCGAGTGCGACTGCACGGCCGCGGCGAAGCGCCGGGGATGTCTCCCAACCCTTCTCGGATGCACCCGGCGAAACGATCGTCGTTCGGGCACGGCCGAGCAGGAGTCGACGCCGGGTCTGTGTCGGCGACGACACTGCAGCCGAACGGCGAGCGGGCGCAACGCCGAGGGCGGGGAGAAATGCGTCAGATGCACCAGACGAGTGCGGCGGAACCCACCGGGACGCTGAAGCAGAGACTGACCGAGCCCCAGACGGGGGTGATCGGTACGGCCTGGTCGGCCGAGGCGACCGGAGCGGCGAAGACGCCGAGACCGGCGGTCAGAACGGATGCGGCAAGGATTCTCGTGAACGTGCGGGACATGATGCTCAACTTCTCACTGGAACGAGGTACGAGCCGACCCCCCGTGGCTCCAGTCCATCGTCCGCCCCGCGGTATGCGGCGCACAAGGTCGAGGTTCTAGTGCACGCCGCGCATCATCCGGCTGATCCACGGCGAGAGCAGCACCATCACGAGCCCGACCGCGATCGAGGCCAGTCCCACCCACAGGAAGTACGGCGTCTGGTTGGCGGTGTCGTAGTACTTGGCGAGGGTGCCGGACATCGACGACCCCAACGCCACCGACAGGAAGAACAGCGCCACCATCTGGGTGTGGAACGCCTTGGGCGCGAGCTTCGTCGACAACGACAGCCCGACCGGGGACAGGAACAGTTCGGCGAACGTGAAGAGCAGCAGGATGAACACCAGCGCCAGCAGTGGGGTTCCGTTCGGCCGGCCGTCGGCGAACGGGAGGAACGCCAGGAACGCCAACCCCATGATCGTGGTACCCGCCGCGAACTTCAGGGGCGACGACGGCTGCCGCGGGCCGAGCTTCGTCCACATCGCCGCGAACACACCGGCGAAGACGATGATGAACACCGGGTTGATCGACTGCACCCACGAGGCGGGGAAGTCCCAGCCGAACAGGTTGCGGTCGAGGAACTTGTCGGCGTAGATCGCGACCACGGTGAACTGCTGCTGGAACAGCGACCAGAACGCGGCACTCGCCAGGAACATCGGGACGAACGCGATCACCCGGCTCCGCTCGGTGCTCGTGATGTGGCGGCTCGACAGGATGACCGCGAAGTACCCGATCGCCGCGACGATCGTCAGCCCGACCACGACGTCCGACAGGTTGTCGGTGGTGATCACCCCGACCACGCACATCACGAGCGCCACGGCCACCGCGGCGAGCGCGCCGGCGCCGTATTTCCACAGCAGCGTTCTCGGCAGCGGATTCGAGGGCGTCGTTCCGATGTCGCCGAGGCGCTTGCGGCCCAGGGTGTACTGGATCAGGCCCAGCGCCATGCCGACGGCGGCCAGGCCGAATCCGGCGTGAAAGCCCCAGTTGCGCTGCGCCCACCCGGTGAGCAGCGGGCCGAGGAACGCGCCGAGGTTGATGCCCATGTAGAAGATCGAGAAGCCCGCGTCGCGGCGTTCGTCGCCCTCCGCGTACAGGTCGCCGACGAGGGATGTGGCGTTCGCCTTCAGGCCACCGCTGCCGACCGCGATCAGGATCAGCCCGACCCCGACCCCCGCCAGCCCCGGGATCAGCGCCAGCGCGATGTGCCCGCACATCACCAGCACCGCGGAGTAGAACAGTGTCCGCTCGGAGCCGAGCACCCGGTCCGCGATCCAGGCACCGAGGATCGTCGACAGGTAGACGGTGCCGCCGTATGCGCCGACGATCGAGACCGCCGCGGCCTCCGAGATCCCCAGGCCGCCGTCGGCGGCCGAGTAGTAGAGGTAGTAGATCAGGATGCCCTGCATCCCGTAGAAGGAGAACCTCTCCCACATCTCGACGCCGAACAGGTTGGCCAGCGCGAACGGCTGGCCGAAGAACCCGCGGTCGGAGTGGGAACTCCGGGGTGGCGACTCGAGTTCGCTCATGGGAAAACTGTCCCACGCTCCGCGCAGGTCGGTGCGGCGATGACGCAAAGTTGTCAGCGGGCCGCGGAGCGCCTCGCGACGGCGGCGTAGATCGCCCGCCAACCCAGGAGGAACACCGCCAGCACGATGCCGGCGACGAGGATGAAGCTCAACGCCGTGCCCTGCCCGGAGACCACCCGCAGCAGCATGCCGCCGACCAGGGTGCAGAACCAGATCACGATTCCGGCAGGCACCACCGACGCGGGCCGCGCCTTGTCGCGGTACAGCGCCTCGTTCGCGATCCAGCCCAACGCGAGGCCGCCGAGGAACGGCCACGCCGTCGTCAGCAACCCGGTCACGGCGTTCGCCTCGTCGTGGCTGCGGCGCCCGATCGCGCAGAACACGACCACCAGGACAACGTCGACGAGCAGAATCGGCAGCACTTTCTTCACGCCGTCCAGGGTAGGCGGAGCAAACTCGTTTCCCTCTGGCCGGGACAGCGGGCGGGCGGATCGGCACCGCGACCCTAGCGTGGGCGGGAAACTGTGATCGACCTGACATTCAGGAGGCAATCAATATGACCCAGTGGAACACCGAGTGCGATGTCCTGGTGGTCGGCTCCGGTGGCGGCGGTGTGACCGGCGCCTACACGGCAGCCCGGGAGGGCCTCGACGTGATCCTCGTCGAGGCGACCGACAAGTTCGGTGGCACCACCGCGTACTCCGGCGGCGGCGGCGTGTGGTTCCCGGTCAACCCGGTGCTCGTGCGTGCCGGCACGGACGACACCATCGAGGATGCGCTCGAGTACTACCACGCGGTCGTCGGCGATCGGACCCCTCGCGAGCTGCAGGACACCTACGTCCGCGGCGGCGCTCCGCTGATCGAGTACCTCGAGCAGGACGAGAACCTGAAGTTCGAGATGCTGCCGTGGCCCGACTACTTCGGCAAGGCGCCCAAGGCGCGTCTGGACGGCCAGCGGCACATCATGCCCTCGGTGCTGCCGGTGGCCGATGCCCCCGAACTGCGCGACGTCGTCCGCGGTCCGCTGGACGTCGACCGGCTCGGCGCGCCTGCGCCCGACGACTACTTCATCGGCGGCCGTGCGCTGATCGCCCGCTTCCTCAAGGCGATCGAGAAGTACCCGAACGCCACGCTGAACCTGAACACGGCGCTGGTTGAGCTGGTGGTCGAGGACGGCGCCGTCGTGGGTGCGATCGTCGAGCGGGACGACGAGCGGATCGCGATCCGTGCCCGCAAGGGTGTCGTGCTCGCGGCCGGTGGCTTCGAGGGCAACGACGAGCTGCGGCAGAAGTTCGGGGTGCCGGGCGAGGCCCGCGACACGATGGGCCCGTGGGCCAACCTCGGCAAGGCGCACGAGGCCGGTATCGCGGCAGGCGCCGACACCGACCTGATGGGTGAGGCCTGGTGGTCCCCGGGCATGACCCACCCGGACGGCCGTTCCGCGTTCGCGCTGTGGTTCACCGGCGGCATCTTCGTCAACCAGGACGGCAAGCGGTTCGTCAACGAGTCCGCGCCGTACGACCGGATGGGCCGCGACATCATCGCCCAGATGGAGGACGGCAAGGCGACGCTGCCGTACTGGATGGTCTTCGACAACAAGGAGGGCGAGGTGCCGCCGGTCAAGGCCACCAACGTCTCCATGGTGGAGGCCGAGAAGTACCAGGCCGCCGGCCTGTGGCACACCGCCGACACCCTCGAGGAGCTCGCCGAGAAGATCGGTGTGCCTGCCGAGAACCTGGTCGCCACCGTCGCCCGTTTCAACGGGTTCGTCGCCGACGGCGTCGACCCCGACTTCGGTCGCGGCGACGAGGCGTACGACCGGGCGTTCTCGGGCGGTGAGCCGCCGCTGGTCACCATCGACCAGGGCCCGTTCCACGCGGCCGCGTTCGGCATCTCGGACCTGGGCACCAAGGGCGGTCTGCGCACCGACACCGCCGCCCGCGTCCTCGACACCGCCGGCAACCCGATCCCCGGCCTGTACGCGGCCGGCAACACGATGGCGGCACCGTCCGGCACCGTCTACCCGGGTGGCGGCAACCCGATCGGCACCAGCATGCTCTTCAGCCACCTGGCCGTGAAGGACATCGTCGCCGGGCGCTGACGCACGACAAAATGCGCACCCGGCGTGGCCCCAGAGGGAGGGGTCGCGCCGGGTGCGCCGTGTTTGTGGGGCGGATCAGGCCTGCAGGCCGGCCTCGATCTCGAGGGTGATCGTGATCTTGTCGCCGACGACGGCGCCGCCGCCCTCGAGCGGCATGTCGATGGAGATGCCGAAGTCCTTGCGGTTGATGACGGTGGAGGCCTCGAAGCCGGCGACCGGGCCGTGGCCCATGCCCGGGTTCACGCCGTTGAACTCCATGGCCAGTTCGACCTGCTTGGTGACGCCGTGGAGGGTGAAGTCGCCGACGACGACGAAGTCGTCGCCCTTGCCGCGGACGCCGGTGGAGACGAACGTGGCGGTCGGGAACTGCTCGGCGTCGAAGAAGTCGGCGGTCTTGAGGTGGCCGTCGCGCTGCTCGTTGTCGGTGGTGATCGACGCGACCTGGATCTGTGCCTCGACGGACGGGGTGCCGTCCTCGGCGACGGTGATCGCGCCGGTGAACTCCTGGAAGCGGCCGCGCACCTTGCTGACCATCAGGTGCCGGACGCTGAAGCCGACGGTCGAGTGCGTCGGGTCGATGGCCCAGGTGCCGGCGGTCAGGGTGGGGAGGGCGGTGGCGGTGGTCATGCGGCGAACTCCTTGGCGAGTAGTTGAATGTTCAAGCACTGGCAGGTGTAACGGTGCCACCGCGGCGACGCTTCCCGCAAGCCGATGTGACGCTGGTCACTGCTGGCGGGTTGCACGGCTTCCCGAATGGGCCAATTCAGGAGCCCGGGGGCCCGGTGAGTCGGATCAGGCCGGGGCGGGGGAGGGGGCGCGGGAGACCGCCGCGAGGACCGCGCGCAGTGTCGATGCCGTCACCGAGCGGTCCAGGCCCACGCCCCAGGTCGGGTGTTCGCCGACACGGCAGTGCGCGAACGTCACGGCCTCGGCGTCGCGCCCGGTGCCGACCGACTGCTGGGACAGGTCGATCACCTCCACCTCGGTGCCGGATTCGCCGAGCGCCCGGGTCAGCGCTTCGACGGGTCCGCCGGCTGTGACGTCGCAGTCGAGCGCACGGTCGCCGAGCGTCGCGCGGACCCGCAGCCGGTCGCCGCCCTCGACGTGCTCGACCGCCCACCAGTCCAGGTCACCCCGGTGGGAGTAGTTGTCGTGCAGCAACTTCCAGAGCTGTGCCGCGGTCATCTCGGTGCCCCCGTCGTCGGTGGCGCGCTGGACGCGACGGGCGAAATCGATCTGCAGTGCCCGCGGCAACTCCACGCCGTACCGCTCCTGCAGCAGGTAGGCGACGCCGCCCTTGCCGGACTGGCTGTTCACCCGGATCACGGCCTCGTAGTCGCGGCCCACATCGTGCGGGTCGATCGGCAGGTACGGAACGTCCCAGGGCGCGACGTCCGGGTCGACCCCCGCCGCGGCGGCAGCGGCACGATGATGTGCGAACCCCTTCTTGATCGCGTCCTGGTGGGTGCCCGAGAAAGCGGTGTACACCAGGTCGCCGCCGTACGGGTGTCGGGGGTGAACGTCGATCCTGTTGCAGTACTGCACGGTTCGTCGCACGGTGTCGATGTCGGAGAAGTCGATCATCGGATCGACACCCTGCACGTGCAGGTTCAGTGCCAGGGTCACCAGATCCACGTTCCCGGTGCGTTCGCCGTTGCCGAACAGGCAGCCCTCGACGCGTTGCGCACCCGCCAGTACGGCCAGCTCGCCGCAGGCCACGCCGGTGCCGCGGTCGTTGTGCGGGTGCACCGACAGGATCACCGACTCCCGGCGCGACAGGTTCCGGTGCATGTACTCGATCTGGTCGGCATACACGTTCGGCGTCGAGATCTCCACGGTCGCAGGGAGATTGTGGATCACCGGCCGGTCCGGGCTCGCGTCCCACAGCTCGGTGAGGCTGTCGCACACCTGCAGGACGTAGTCCGGCTCGGTCAGGTTGAAGACCTCGGGGGAGAACTCGAACCGCACCCCGTCCCGCCCCTCCGCGCCGCGCGCGACGTCGGCGGCAGCGTCGAGGATCAAGCGGTGCAACGACTTCCGGTCGTGCCCGAGGACCACCGACCGCCACGTGGGCGCCGTCGCCGTGTACATGTGCAGCACGACGTTCGGCAGCCCCCGAACCGACTCGTGGGTGCGCTCGACGAGGTCGGTACGGGCGGCGGTGAAGACGACGATCGTCACGTCGTCGGGCACGAGGTCCCCGGTGGCCAGGTCGCGGACGAAGTCGAAGTCGGTCCGGCTGGCCGACGGGTACCCGACCTCGATCTCCTTGTAGCCCATCGCGACCAGCTGCTCGAAGAGGCGGCGCTTGCGGGCGGGGTCCATCGGTTCGGCAAGGGCCTGGTTCCCGTCCCTCAGGTCGACCGGAACCCACAGCGGTGCCTCGGTGAGTTGTCGGGTGGGCCAGCGTCGTTCGGTGATCGGGACCGGCACCCGCTCGGTGTGCGGGCGGTAGCGATGCGACGGCATCGGGGACGGGCTCTGGCGGTTCCAGTTCATGGCGGATGCTCCGGGGTCGGATCGGGCGACCGGCACGATCGAACCCCGCGGCGGGGTGCCGGCCCGGTCAGGCCCCGCCGCGGCGGCCGAGGAGCAGTCCACGCGCGGTCATGACCGGTAGACTACGAATCCTCAGCTTGTCTGACAACCCGAGGAGTCAATCGTGATCGCGCCGCTGCGCCGCAACCTGCTGGCCGACCAGGCCGCCGACCTGCTGGCCCGCCGACTCGAGGACGGGGAATGGGCGGTCGGCACGAAACTGCCCGGCGAGACGACGCTCGCCGCCGAGCTGGGCGTCGGACGCTCCACGATCCGCGAGGCGCTGCGCCTGCTCGCCGGGCGGGGACTGCTTCGGGCCCGGCAGGGTGTCGGTGTCCACGTCGAGCGGACCACTCCCGCCGTCACCTGGGAGTCGGTCCTGCGCGGGCGGGAGATCGCCGATGTCGTCGAGGTCCGCAACGCGATCGAGGTCGAGGCCGCCCGACTCGCCGCAGGCCGCGTCACCCGCGACGACGTCGCGGACATGCGACGCGCTCTCGCCCGCCGCGACGAGGCGTTTCCGGTGGGGGACCGGGAGTTCGTCGAGGCCGACATCGCGGTCCACCGCGCCGTCGTCGCGGCCGCGCACAACCCGGTCCTGAGCGAGCTGTTCGAGACCTTCGTCCCGCGTCTGACCGATGCGATGACCGACATGGTCGCGCTGCTCGGGATCCGCGATCGCGACCCCGAACCGGACGCCGACGACCACCGCGCTCTCGTCGACGCCGTCGCGGCCGGCGACGCCGACGCCGCGGCCCGGATCAGCCGGGCACACCTCGACGCGATGCTCGCCGCGGTCCGGAGTCCGCGCTGACAGCGACCCGGCGACGCGCCGGTGCGGGTGCACCGAACCGGCGTGCCGGCCGGGAGCTCACGGGTTCGGGTCGGGGGGAGTGCCGTCGTCGCGGGCGGACAGGCGTCGCTCGAACTGATGGAACTGCTCGCGTTGCTCGCGGCGTTCGAGTTCGACGTCGAACTCCAGGTCCTCGTGCTGGTGGCCGCGGAACAGGAACGCGAAGACGATCCACCCGACGATCGCGACCAGGATGAAGCTCACCGCGCGGTAGACGAACGCGGCGGCGACGGCCTGCGACGCGCTGATGCTCGCCGCGGTCGTCAGCGTCGCGATCAGGGTCGCGTCGACGAACACCAGGCCGCCCGGCGCCAGCGGGATGGTCCCGACCGTCTTGCCCGCCGCGAACGCGATCAGCAGCCCGGACAGCCGCGGATCGGCACCGATGGCCCAGCACGCGAACCCCAGGCACGCGACATCCGCGACCCGGTGCACCGCGGACCAGCCCGCGGTGATCGCCCAGTCCCGCTTGCCCATCTGCACCGACTCGAGCTGCGCCAGCGTCTCCCGCACGATGGACATCCCGGTGTTCGGTGGCTTCGACCGCATCCGGTTCACCCGGGTCAGGACCCACAGCGCGACCGACTCGATGGTGTTCGGGTGGGCGGACACGTACCGGATCGCGAGCACCAGCGCCACCAGCGCGGCGACCGACAGGAGCAACGTCAGCGGGCTGAACGAGCCGCCGACCATCATCGCGCCGCCCAACCCGAGCAATGCGAGGCCGATGCCCGCGATCACCCCGGAGATCGCCAGCTGCCACGACGCCACCACCGGACTGGCGCCCCAGCGACGCGTCTCCCGGTACGTGAACGCCGTCGAGAACACCTGGCCCGCGGGAAGCGTGACGGCCATCGCGGTCGACGCATACACGACCGCGACGGATTTGCGTTGGCTCACGTCGACGGCGCCGGCGTGCAGCAGCTGCTTCTGCACCCGGCCGTACCCGCTGAGCGAGACGGCCTGGGCCAGGATGCACGCGGCGACCCAGCCCCAGTGGATCTCGGTGAGCGCCTGCCACGAGTCGTGCAGTCGCGGCCACAGGTAGACACCCTCGGCGACCAGCAGCGCGACCACCGCGATCCCGGCCACCCATTTGAGCCACCACCAGCGACCCCGCGGGCGGGCGGGGGCACCCCCGGTCGGGGCTGGCTGCGGCGCTACCACCAGGCCAGCCTAGCGGGCGATGCCCGGCACCCCCGTCATCCGTGCACCACGAGTCACGGATACCGCACCGGCGACGCCAGGTGCGTCACGCGGTTGCGGCCGCGTAGCTGGACCTGGTCGCCCAGCTCCCACGCCGACTGTTCCTCCTCGTCGGCGAAGTACAACGCGCTGGTGGACGCCAGCACCCGGCTCGGATGGATCTTCGCCAGCTCGGTCAGCCGCGACGCCTCGTTCACCGGATCGCCGATCACCGTGTACTCGAACCGCTCCGCGGCACCGATGTTCCCGGCGACCGCCAGACCGGCCGACACGCCGATCCCGATGTCGAGGCCGGTGATCCCGTCGAGCGCGAAGCGCAGCTCGCGGGCCGCCGCCAGCGCCGCGGTCGGCGCATCCGGACGGTCCAGCGGCGCCCCGAAGATCGCGAGCGCGGCGTCGCCCATGAACTTGTTGACGAAACCGTGATGGCGGTCGACCACGTCGACGACCACCCGGAAGAACTCGTTGAGCAGGCTGACCACCTCACCCGGCGGCCGCTCGGCCGCGGCCCCGGTCGACCCGACCATGTCCACGAACAACACCGCCACGAACCGCGTCTCGCCGCCCAGCTCGGTACCGAACTGCAGCGCCCGCCGCGCCACGTCCTCGCCGACGTGCTGACCGAACAGTTCCCGCAGCACCCGGCGCTCGGCCGAGTCCTGCATCATCCGGTTGAACCCGACCTGCAGCCGACCGATCTCGCTGCCGTCGAACACCTCCACCTGGACGTCCGTCGCGCCGCGCTGCACCCGCTCGATCGCCCGCCGCAGCTGCCTGATCGGATCGGACACCTGGCTGGCGGTCAGCATCGACAACACGAATGCCGTCGTGATCGTCATCACCGACAGCAACAACACCGCGATCGCCAGCGAGTCCGTCGAGAACTGCAGTTCGGTGCTCAGCTGCGTCGCGCACAGCAGGATGATGCCGATCACCGGCATCAGCGTGCCCAGGCCCCACGTCATCGCCATCCGGGTGCCGACCCCCGGTGCGAGGGTGCGGTCGAAACGCCCCTCCGACAGCGCCCGCGCCGCGACCGGTCGCAGAATGCGCTCCCCGAGCATGTACGTGAACCCGAAAGTGGTGGTCGCGGCCATGCACACCGTCACGATCACCGCGACCGCCAGCTCCGGCATGTCGCTCATCGTCAGGATCACGAACAGGATCCCGCCGATGATCCACAGGATCAGGTGCACGATCGCCTGCCGCAGCGGGGCGTGCAGGGCCGCCATCTGCTCGCTGCGTGTCGGTGGTCCACCGCGCAGCTGCCAGCGGATCACCGATCGCAGCATCAGCGCCGCCGCACCGAGGCTGACGACTCCGGCGAGCGCCAGGTAGATCCCGAAGATGACGACGTTGCGAACCCGGTCCTCGATGATCGCCTCGGACTCGCTGATCGGCAGGCCGTACCGGATGAACGCGAGCACGAGCACCGCACCGATGAAGTTGGCCAGAATCATCGACCCCATGTAGAGCGGCCAACGACTGCGCATGGTCAGCGCGACCGCTCGGTAGGAGGATGCCAGCACAGCGACCAATTTAGCGGTGCGGTACCGACCCGAGCAGAGTCGGAGGGCCCGTAGGGCGTCTCGTCCGACTCCCGGCGCGGAGCCCGACGACATGCCGTACGCGCCGTCCCGCGAAACCCGGCCCGGGGTCGTAGTGTCGGCGAGGTGACCGCGAACGAGCCGCCGCGGACCGTCCCGGCGCCCGGCGAGGGCGGATCCGCGGCGCCCGGCGAGGGCGGAAGCTCGGCGCCCCGCAACGATCGCACCACCGCGCGCGGTGACGCCGACGCGGTGCACCCCCTGGTCCGCGTGGCCGCTGCATGGACGTGGCGGCTGCTGGTTCTGCTCGCCGGTCTGGTGGCGCTGGGCTGGGTGATTGCCAAGCTCGACACCGTCGTGATCCCGGTCGCGCTCGCGCTGCTGGCCGCCGCTCTGCTCGTCCCGCTCGTCGACTGGATGGGGCACCAGGGCGTGCCCCGGGCCGGCGCCGTCGTCGTCGTGCTCGTCGCCGCGATCGGGATCGTCGCCGGGATCATGACCTTCGTGGTCGAACAGTTCGTCGCCGGCCTGCCCGAGCTGGCCGAACAGGTCACCGAGTCCGTCCACCAGGTCCAGGGCTGGCTCACCGACGGCCCGTTCCATTTCTCCGAGGACCAGATCCGCCACATCGGTGACTCGATCGTCCAGACCATCCAGGACAACAAGGAGGCCGTCACCAGCGGCGCCGTCACCACCGGTCGCGTGATCGGGGAGATGTTGACCGGCGCGGCGCTGACCCTGTTCACCCTCGTCTTCTTCCTGTACGGCGGCGCCCAGATCTGGCAGTTCGTCACCCGCATCGTGCCGGGCGGCGCGCGGGAGCGGGTGCGGCTCGCAGGCAGTCAGGGATTCGGCTCGCTCGTCGGGTACGTCCGCGCGACGGTCGCGGTCGCGGCCGTCGACGCCATCGGCATCGGTGCCGGTCTCGCGATCCTCGGGGTCCCGTTGGCGCTGCCGCTCGCCTCGCTGGTGTTCATCGGCGCGTTCATCCCGATCGTCGGCGCGTTCGTCACCGGGTTCATCGCCGTCCTGATCGCGCTCGTGACGAAGGGCATGGTCACCGCGCTGATCACGCTCGGCATCATCATCGGCATCATGCAGCTCGAAGGGCACGTCCTGCAGCCGTTGTTCCTCGGCCGCGCGGTCCGGCTGCATCCGCTGGCGGTCGTGCTGGCCATCACGACCGGCATCGTGCTCGCCGGCATCGTCGGTGGCCTGCTGGCCGTGCCGATCGTCGCGGTCCTCAACACCGCCGTCCGATCCCTCCTCGCCGAGCACCCCGAGGACGTCCCGGACGAGGTCGAGATCGACGACCCGTCGCTCCCGCTGTTTCCGGCCGACCCCGATCGCGCGCCGTAACTATTGTTGGCGGCATGGAGGCGAGGGATCTGCGGGTGTCGGATGCGGAACGTGAGTACGTGGGGCAGTTGCTTCAGCGTGCGGTCGGGCAGGGGATGCTCTCGCTGGGCGAGTTCACCGAACGGATGGACACGGCGCTGGCCGCCCGCACCCGCGGCGAACTGAACGTCGTGCTGCACGACCTGCCCGGCATCCGCGTCGTCGGCGACGACGCGCCCACCCCGCGCCCGGTCCCGCCTCCCACCGATGTCCAGACCGTCATCCGCGCCCGGATGTCGGGTGTCACTCGCAAGGGTGCGTGGCAGGTGCCGCCGACCCTCCACGTCGAGAACTGGCTTGCGGGGGTCACGCTCGACTTCACCTCGGCGGTCATGCAGACGCAGGTCGTCGAGGTGGTCGTCAGCGGGTTCTGTGGGTCCCTCACCCTGATCGTCCCGCCGGAGGCAACCGTCGACCTCGACCGGGTGGAGAGCGTCGCGGGCAGCACCTCCAACAAGGTCCGCAGCGGACCGCCGATCGGCCCCCTCCACCTCGTGGTGCGAGGGCAGGTCAGCTTCGGCTCGGTCACCGCCAAGCACCCGTTCGGCACCGGCCTCAAGCGGCTCCTGGGCTGACGCGTCCCGGTCCGGCGGCGGTCAGTCCCGGCGCTGCCGTGCCAGCAGTTCGCTGACGCTGACCGTCGGCGCGCCCTCGGTGTGCCGGTGCCGCCCGGCATTCGACTCGTCGTCGGCCGTCGTCGTCGGTGTCGGTGCCGGTGGGGGTGTGGGTGCCGGCGGTGGGGGAGTCGGCGCGCCGGCGAACTGCTGCGGCGGGACGGGTCGCGGGGGCGGTGCGACCTGCTGCGTCACCGGTGCGACCTGCGGCGTCACCAGTGCGTTCTGCGGGGCGGCACCGTTGACCGGAGCGGCACCGTTGACCGGAGCGGCACCGTTGACCGGAGCGGCACCGTTCACCGGAGCGGCACCGTTGACCGGGGACGCGCCGTTCACCGGGGCCGTACCCGGAACGCGACCCGGCGCGTTCGTCGGGACCCGCAGGCTCGACAGCCAGCTCTCGAGCGGACGCTCCTCGCCGGACGACGCGGTGCGCGGTTCGGGCGCCGGACGTACCGGTGCGGCGGGCGCGTCGGAAGAGCGCTGCTCGGTTCGGGGAACCGGGTTCGGCGCGGCAGTCGGCTTCGGCGCGGCTGTCGGCTTCGGCGCGGCTGTCGGCTTCGGCGCGATCGTCGGGATCGGCTCGGTCATCGGCTCGCCGACCAGCGGCTCCGCCGTCGCCGCGGCCCGCGACGCCGCTGCCGTCCTCGGCGGCAGCACCCGCTCGATCGCGTCCCGGGTGAGCGGTGTCGATCGCCGGGTCGTCACCGGGACGGTCGGCGGACCGGGCACGGCCACCGTCTCGATCTCCGGGACGTCCTCGGGCATCCGTTCGTCGTCGAGGACCGGCTCGCCCAGGCCCAGACGCTCCTGGATGCGCTTCATCCACGCCGGTGCCCACCAGCAGTCGTCGCCGAGCAACTTCATCACGGCCGGCACCAGGAACATGCGGATCAGCGTCGCGTCGATGATCAGCGCGGCGATCATGCCGTAGGCGATGTACTTCATCATCACCAGGTCGGAGAACGCGAACGCGCCGGTCACGACGATCAGGATCGCCGCCGCCGCGGTGATGATGCGACCGGTGTGCGCGGTTCCGACCCGGACGGACTCGGTGGTGCTGGCGCCCTGCGACCGGGCCTCCACCATCCGCGACAGGAGGAACACCTCGTAGTCGGTGGACAGGCCGTAGATGATCGCCATGATCAGCACCAGCACCGGCGACATGATCGGGCCGGGCGTGAAGTTCATGACGCCTGCGCCGTGTCCGTCGATGAAGATCCACGTCAGGATGCCGAGGGTCGCGCCGAGGCCCAGCGCGGTCATCAGCACCGCCTTGATCGGCAGCACCAGCGACCCGAACGCCAGGAACATCAACAGGGTCGTCAGCAGCACCACCATCGTCACCATCAACGGCATGCTGCCGAGCAGCGCCGCGATGGAGTCCTGCTCGATCGCGGGGGTACCGCCGACGAGCATCGTGACCCCGTCGGGGAGGTCGATCGAGCGCAGGTAGTCGATGGTCGGCTTCGCGTCGTTGCGGTCGACGAGACCGGCCTTGAAGACGGTCACCCCGTCCTTCGTCGGGTTGTTGATCGTGAACTTCTCGACCAGCCCGGGAGCTTCGCTGGCCTCCTTGATCAGACCGGTGAGCTGTGCGCCCTGGGCGCCCTCGACGACCAGCTTGATCGGCTCGGTGCGGCTGTTCGGGAACAGTTCGTCGAACTGCTCCTGCGCCACCCGGGTCGGGTTGTCCGGCGGCAGGTAGGTCTCGTTGATGCCGCCGAACTTGATGCCGGAGATCGGAATCGTCAGCAGCAGCAGACCGATCACGATCGGGATCGCGACCTTGAGCGGATGTTTCATCACCCACTGGGTCAGCCGGCCCCAGTAACTGTTCTCGATCTCCTCGGTGGTCTTGGTCTTGCGCATGAACTTCAGGCCCAGCGCGTCGACCCGGCGTCCGAGGATGCCCAGGATCGCGGGCAGCACCGTCACCGAGATCAGCGCGGCCAGCAGCACCGCGGCGATCGCGCCGTACGCGACCGACTTGAGGAAGCCCTGCGGGAAGATCAGCAGACCGCCGAGGCTGGCGGTGACCATCGTCGCCGAGAACACGACGGTTCGGCCGGCGGTCATCACGGTGCGCCGGACCGCGTCACCGGTGCTGTAGCCCTCGGCGATCTCCTCCCGGAACCGGCTCACCATGAACAGGCCGTAGTCGATCGCCAGACCCAGGCCGATCAGCGAGACCACCGGGACGACGAACGCGTTGACATCGGTGAACTCGGTGAACAGCTTGACGATGCCGTTCGCGGCGATGATCGTCAGGCCGCCGACGATCAGCGGGAGTGCGGCGGCCACGATGCCGCCGAAGACGAAGAACAGCAGGATTCCGACCGCGGGGATGGCGAGGAGCTCCATCCGGTGCACGTCGTTGGCCATCGTGTCGTTCAGGGTGCCGGTGACCGGCTGCAGTCCGGCCAGCTGCACGTCGACGCCGTCGACGTAGAACTGGTCCCGGATCTCGCGGAAGTTCGCCGCGACCTCGGTGTCGTTGTCGCCGGCGATGGCCACGCTGGCGATCGCGTGCTGTTTCGTCGGATCCGCCATCGCGGCGAGTTTCGTCGACCAGTAGCTGCCGTTGAGCTTGAGAATCCGGTCCGGATGGTTCGCGACGACCTCTTCGAGGTTCTTCGTGACCTTCGCCGCGAACGCCGGGTCGTCGACGGTCTTGCCCTCCGGGGCGGTGTACAGCAGCACCACGTCCGCGAGGGTGTCGCGGCCGAACGTGCCGTCGGCCAGTTTCGCCGCGGCCACCGACTCCGACCCGGGGTCGTCCCATCCGCTCTGGCTCAGGCTCTTCTCGAGGCCCAGGCCGTACGCGCCGAGGGCGAGCATGAGCGCGACCATCGCCCCGATCACCGTGAATCGGAGTCGATAGACGAGACGCCCCCAGGTCGCGAACACTACTGCGCCCCTTGTCGCCCGAGCAGCAGGGCGGACAGCGGACGGAACGGTTGCAGCCAGGCACCCTCGTCGGGCAGCGAGTCCAGGCTCACCCGCGGCAGCGGCTCGCGGAAGACGCCGGGAATGTCCTCGAGGTCGACGAACTCGAGGACCTCCGACGACACCGCCCAGCTGGCGTGTTCCCGGAAGCCCAGCACCTGAACGGGGACGCCGGTGGCGGCGAGGTCCTCGAGCGGTTCGCGGAACGCCTGGCCGTCGGCGGAAGCGACCATGATGCCGGCCAGACCGCCGTCGCGAGCACGCAGCGCGATGTGCTCGAGCATGTCGGAGTCGACGTCGCTGTCCTCGTCGATCTTCGGCTTCGCGAACACCGCGAAGCCGACGTTGCGCAGCGCCTCGACCCAGGGGCGGACTACGTCGGCGCTGCCCGGCGCGATGTTCGTGAACACCGTCGCCTCCGGTTCCAGGCGAACCGGGCTGGTGCCGGACAGTTCCGCCGTGCGGCCGAGCAGCCAACGGCCGAGGGCGTCGAAGCGGGGCCGGTAGGCCGCGGTCGGGCGGCCACCGAGGATCGCGCCGAGACCCATGTCCAGGTTCGGTGCGTCCCAGACCAGAAGCACCCGACGCGGCTGCCGGCTCTGCTGGCTGTCCGCGTCGAGTGCTGCCACCGTCTCCGGTAATCGTTCGCTGACGCTCATCCGTTGACCTTTCCCCAGATCATTTCCGCGATCGGACGGCCGACACGATGCGCCTTGCCCTCGAACTTGGTGACAGGGCGTTCGTGGGTCATCGGCGAGTCGATCGCGCCGCTGGCCAGCTCGTCCCAGTCGAGGCGGCGCAGCCGCGGTTCGGCGTCGCCGGTCTCGGAGATCCATTCTGCGTACTCGGCGTGGTCGGTCGCCACGTGCAACACGCCACCCGGCCCCAACCGGTCCGCGATCAGCGCGAACGTCGGCGGCTGCAACAGCCGGCGCTTGTGGTGGCGAGCCTTCGGCCACGGGTCCGGGAAGAAGACGCGAACGCCGACCAGGGACTCGGGCGCGAGCATGTTCTCCAGCACGTCCATGGCGTCGCCGCGCAGGATCCGGATGTTCGGGATCGACTCGCGTTCGACGACCTGGAGCAGCTGAGCCAGACCGGGCCGGTACACCTCGACGGCCAGCAGGTTCACGTGCGGCTCGGCCTTCGCCATCGCGGTGGTCGCGGTGCCGGTACCGCACCCGATCTCGATGATGGTCGGAGCCTGGCGCCCGAACCACCCGTCGACGTCGAGAGGGGTGTCCGACACGTCGGCGCCTATCGTCGGCCACATCCGGTCCCACGATTGTTGCTGGGAGTCGGTCAGGGCGCCGCGGCGGGAACGGAAACTGGTCACCCGGGGATACAGGCGGGAGCCCCGTTCGGGAGCACCCTCCACCCGGGGTTCGGCGTCATTCACCGGACCATTGTCACGCATGACCCGCGATTCCGGCAGCAGGGTCTTAAGGGGAAGTTGAGAGTTCCGTCGCGCGGTGGCACCGCCCCGGGCGCGAACACAAACCTCGGAAATGCCGTGGACCTGCGGATTCGTCGGGAACCTCCGGATTCGGTGCGCGGTTCGGTTCCCTCGGCGTTCGCTGGCTGCGATCATCACCACGCGCGCCGGGGGAGGCGTGCACGACGAGATTTCACCACGGGGGGTGGCGAGATGGCGCCGACGAGCACGACCCTGGACAGGCTGCGGCGGGCGGTCCGGGCACACGACGACCCGGCCGCGGCCGGGCTCGACGACCTCGTCGCCGGCCGTCGGGCGAGCGTGCGGATCGAGGTGACCGGACGCGCGGGAGTCGGCCGGACCGCGCTCGTCGCGGCGCTCGGCCCGTTTGCCGGCGCCGGCGTCGTCGAGACGGACGCCTGGGACCGGCCCGGCGCCCGTGACCCCGAACTCGTCGGCGACGTCGTCGTCCTGGCACTGCTGGATCCACCGCGGACCGCGGACCGGGCCGCCGCGACCGCCGCCGGTGACCGGCTGGTGCCGGTTCTCGTCCGGGCGGACACGCTCGCCGACCCGTCTCGGGCCGCCGAACGGGTGACCGCGGTGCTCGGCGTCCCGTGCGTCCCGGTGACCGCGGTCGGCGCGGTCACCGGACTCGCCGCCGCCCGCGCCGCGATCGCCGCCCGGGTCGACGCGGTCCGATCCCGCCGGGCGGCACTGCTGCTGGCCCGGGTACACGCCCTCGCGCGGATCCCGGCGCTGCGTGACCCGGTCGAGGAGTTCGTCGCCTCCGACGACGGGGTGTGGCTCGCGGCGGACGCCGCCGTTCCGGACGTCGCCGGCGACGCGGTCGCCCGCGCCCGGTACTGGCGGGCGGCCGTTTCCACGGCCACCGACGCGGCCGCAGCACGGGACGCTCTCGCCCGGCAGCGCGCCGCCGTCCGCGAGTGGGCGCGTCGTGGCTGACCGGGAGCCTGCGGACGGTGAGCTCGACCGGGTCCTGGCCCGATGGCTGCCACCCGACCCGCAGGTCCCGGCGGTCGCGGTCGCGGGCCCTCCCGGCTGCGGTCGCAGCGCCCTGACCGCCCGCTTGCGTGCCGCGATGCCCGGGACCCGGTTCACCGACGGCCCCGAGCCGACCGCCGACCTGGTGCTGATGGTCTTCGACGCGGCCGCGCCGATCGGGCGGGAGGAACTCGGACTGCTCGACGCCGCGACGACCCGGGGCGCTGACGTGGTGCTCGTGCTCGCCCGGATCGACGCGCACCGCGGTTGGCGGACGGTCCTGGGCCGTGACGCGGCACTGTTGGCCGAGTACGCGCCCGCGGCGGCGGGCAGGCCGATCCTGCCGGTGTCCGCGGTGACCGGTGCGGGCCTGTCCGACCTGTGCATCGCGGTCGGGGAGACGGTGGCCCGGCCGGCCTCGAACCCACTCGGGGCCGCCGCGCCGGCCCGTGCGCTCGCCGCGGCCCGCGCGCACGTGCTGGTCGCCATCGCGGAGCTGCGCCGCGACGACGGCACCGCCCGGCTCCGGGAGCGGCGGGCCGCGCTGATCGCGGACCGCGACGGACCTCGCACCGAGGCGGCCGCGACGTTGCGGCGGGTGACCGCGCACGCCCGGGTGGACCTGACCCACCTGATCGGGGAGCGGGTGCGACTGAGTGCCGCGGCGGTGCGCAGCGCACTCGACCGCGCGGACCGCGGCGCGGTGGCGGAGTTCCCGCAGTGGCTGCGGGAGGAGGTCGCGGCGCTGACCGTCGACGTCGACGCCGCGACCTCGGCTCTGCTGAACGGGATCGGCGACCAGGTCCTCGGTGCGGCGGGCCCGGTGGCCGGACCGAACCGGCCGCCACCGACCGTGGTCGGGCCCCCGCCGCGGCCCCGCGGGGTCGAGGACCGGATGGTGGCCCTGGTCGGGGCCTCGGCCGGGCTGGGCGCGGGCCGGCTGGTGATGGCGCCGATGTCGGGTGTCGCCGCGCTCGACCTGGTCGCGGTTCCGCTGACGTTGTTGATCGGCGGCGGCGCGGCGTGGTGGCTGACCAGGATGCGCGGTCACGTCGCCGACCGGGCGCACCTTCGGCACTGGGTGACCGACACGATGGCGCAGGTTCGGTCCGACCTCGAACAGCGGGCACTGAGCCGGCTCGTCGACGTCGAGGCGGAGGTCACCGAGTCGGTCCGGAGGGCCCACCGGGCCCGCGCCGCGGCCGTCGAGGAGTCGCTGGCCGGCCTGGACCGGGAGTTGCGGGAGAGCGTCGGCCGCAACGCCGCCCGGTTGTCGGCGGTCGAACGGGACCTCGCGGTGCTGGACAGGGCGCTTGCGGACGTGCGGTCGGGCGCTGCCGGAACCGATCGACTCGGCGGCGCGTCCAATCTCGTGACCGGTCACCGTGATCCGGCCGGTCGGGTCTGACGGGAGGGCGGCGTGGAGATGCAGGACGACCTGACGATGGTGAACACCCACGACCTCGGCGAACCGTCGGTGTCGGTGGCGTGGGGGCCGGCCGGTGGCGAGTTCGCGGTCACCGACCCGGTCGTGGATCTCGACGGTGACGGTGTCCTCGACACGCGCAGCTGGTCGGACGCCGACGGCGTCACGGTCGCGTCGGATCTCGACGGCGACGGATGGGCGGACCACGTGACCAGGGTCGACGGTGACGGGGAGTTCGGGTCGTGGGAGCCGCACCGGGAGGTCGACGGGAGCGTGCGGTGGGAACGGGTCGATGCGGGACAGCTGTGACCGCAGTGACCGGAGTGTCCGGAATCCCCGCGACAACCCAACCGATATTCCGAAAACGACCAGTTAACTGGACGATCGTCCGTATAAAGGTCGGGTGCGCGAGGCCGATCTCGCACATGCCACACCGTCACAAGGGCTGCCGCGGACCGCTGCGCGGGGCCTGCACCTGATCGAAACGGAGATCTACATGTCCCGATCCTCGATGCGCCGCCTCACCGCCGTTGCCGCTTCCGGTGCCCTCGTCGCGGCCGGCGCGGTCGTCGGCCTCGGCCTCGGAACCGGTGTCGCCTCCGCGGCCGACACCTGCAGCCAGTCCAGCCACGCAGAAAAGAACGACATCAGCACCTGGGGCATCACCCACACGTACGACCGCTCGGTCAACACCGCGGAGGCCGCCGGCGGCACCCAGGTCACCTACAAGACCGTCATCGGCACCACCGGCATCGGCAACCCGTACGTCAACACGATCACCGAGTTCCCCCCGGCCGGCTTCGGTGCGCCGGTCAAGTCGACGATCACCGCCTACACCGTGAGCATCCCCACCGGCCAGCACACCGAGGACGTCACCGGCGTCCCGAACGGGAACGGCTGGAAGTTCACCAGCACCGGCTGGTTCGTCAACTCCGGCAACCCGGTCACGCTCGAGACCACCTACCTGGTCCCGAAGAACGCCACCCCCGGCTCGGCGATCACCAGCGGCGGCGTCGGTGTCGCCGGCACCGTCGGCGTCGGCACCGAGCTCCCGAACCTGACCGCGTGCTTCAAGGTCCGCATCCCCAACGCCGGTGAGTCGGTGCTCAGCGTTGCGAACGAGACCGGTCTCGGTTCCGCGGACGGCCAGCTCAGCTCGACCGGCTCCGTCAGCGACATCCTCGGCGACACCATCCTCAAGGTGCTCTCGGAGGGCAACCTCAGCTGATTCGACAGCTCCATCCGACACCGGCGGTGACGATCCTTTCGTCGCCGCCGGTGTCGTGTCCGGCCGGATGCGCCCTCCGCGGCGCACGAGGCCGCTCTCTCGGCCCGGCGGTGTCGAGGGACTCGGCGCCGTCGAAGGCGAGGAGCGCCACCCGTTTCAGGGGCATGACCCGATCGGCGGGCCACCCCCGGATGCCGTCAATGACACGGAACCCACGTTTTCTGCCATCTCCGGGAGTTCGGTACAGATCACTGAATCGGTCCTGTGACGGAGAGGACGAAGACCCGGTTCCCGCATCGCGGACCAGCGGCGCTAACCTCTTACCAGGACACCCGGCGCCCGTGTCGCCACCGACCGTGTGAAACCACTCGCACATGGAGGTGGAACAGCGGGTGGTGCCCCGCCGAGAGGGGTAATCGCGCTACACCGTGCTCCGCCCGCAGGCGGGCGCGGTGAATCGATTCCGGATCACCCAGGGAGAGTTTGATGACCTCAGCGACCATTCCAGGTCTGAATGGCACCGACCCCGCGCCCACCTCGCACGGCGAACTGCTCGCCTGGGTTCGTGAGGTGGCGGAGCTGACGCAGCCCGACCGCGTCGTCTTCGCCGACGGTTCGGACGAGGAGTGGGACCGCCTGACCACCAAGCTGGTCGAGGCAGGCACCTTCACCCGTCTCAACGACGAGAAGAAGCCCAACTCCTTCCTCGGCAACTCCGACCCGTCCGACGTGGCGCGAGTCGAGTCCCGCACCTACATCTGCTCGCGTGAAGAGATCGACGCCGGTCCCACCAACAACTGGATGGACCCGGTCGAGATGCGCGGTCTGATGACCGACCTGTACCGCGGCTGCATGCGCGGTCGCACGATGTACGTGGTTCCGTTCTGCATGGGCCCGCTCGGCGCCGACGACCCGAAGCTGGGTGTCGAGATCACCGACTCCGAGTACGTCGTCGTCTCGATGCGCATCATGACGCGCATGGGCCGGGCCGCCCTGGACAAGCTGGGCTCCGACAAGCCGTTCGTGAAGGCGCTGCACTCGGTGGGCGCGCCGCTGGCCGAGGGACAGGCCGACGTGCCGTGGCCCTGCAACGACACGAAGTACATCACCCACTTCCCCGAGGACCGGGAGATCTGGTCCTACGGTTCCGGCTACGGCGGCAACGCCCTGCTCGGCAAGAAGTGCTACTCGCTCCGCATCGCGTCGGCGATGGCCCACGACGAGGGCTGGCTGGCCGAGCACATGCTGATCCTCAAGCTGATCTCGCCGGAGAACAAGAACTACTACGTCGCGGCCGCGTTCCCGTCCGCCTGCGGCAAGACCAACCTCGCGATGATCCAGCCGACCATCCCGGGCTGGCGCGCCGAGACCCTCGGTGACGACATCGCGTGGATGCGGTTCGGCGAGGACGGCCGTCTGTACGCCGTGAACCCGGAGTTCGGTTTCTTCGGCGTCGCGCCGGGCACCAACCACGGGTCGAACCCGAACGCGATGAAGACGGTCGAGGCAGGCAACACGCTGTACACCAACGTCGCGCTCACCGACGACGGCGACGTCTGGTGGGAGGGCCTCGAAGGCGACCCGCAGCACCTGGTCGACTGGAAGGGCAACGACTGGACCCCCGAGTCCGGCGACAAGGCCGCCCACCCGAACTCGCGGTACTGCACCCCGATGTCGCAGTGCCCGATCCTGGCCCCCGAGTGGGACGACCCGCAGGGTGTGCCGATCTCGGCGATCCTGTTCGGCGGTCGCCGCAAGACGACGGTGCCGTTGGTCGCGGAGTCCTTCGACTGGCAGCACGGCACCTTCCTCGGTGCGACGCTGTCGTCCGAGCAGACCGCGGCCGCCGAGGGCGCGGTCGGTACCGTCCGTCGCGACCCGATGGCGATGATCCCGTTCATCGGCTACAACGCCGGCGACTACATCAACCACTGGATCACGCTCGGCAAGAACGCCGACTCGGAGAAGCTGCCGAAGATCTTCTACGTGAACTGGTTCCGTCGCGGCGACGACGGCCGGTTCCTGTGGCCCGGCTTCGGTGAGAACTCCCGCGTGCTCAAGTGGATCGTCGACCGCATCGAGCACAAGGCGGGCGCCCAGACCACCCCGATCGGCTTCGTGCCGACCGCCGCGGACCTGGAGCTGAACGGTCTCGACGTGGACGCCGCCGACGTGGACGAGGCACTGGCCGTGAACATCGAGGAGTGGAAGCAGGAGCTGCCGCTCATCACCGAGTGGTTCGAGTTCCTCGGTGAGAAGGTGCCGTCCGGCGTCCGCGACGAGTTCGAGGCACTCAAGCAGCGTCTCGGCTGAGTTTCCCGCCTCACGGTGAAGGGGACCTGCGATCGGTGAAGACCGGTCGCAGGTCCCCTTCCCCCGTTTCAGGGGGTGCGGTGTCGGGCGGTTCGTGTGGCAGTGGTGGAATACATACAACGAACAGCGACGCCCGGCGTATACGCAGGGGAGAGGATCCGCCATGAGCCAGATCTACAACAACGTCACCGAGCTGGTCGGGCGTACCCCGCTGGTTCGCCTGAACCGCCTCACCGACGGTGCGGAGGCACAGGTCGTCGCCAAGCTCGAGTTCTACAACCCGGCCAACAGCGTCAAGGACCGGATCGGTGTGGCGATCATCGACGCCGCCGAGCAGTCCGGTGAGCTGAAGCCGGGCGGCACCATCGTCGAGGGCACCTCCGGCAACACCGGCATCGCCCTGGCGATGGTCGCTGCGGCCCGCGGCTACAAGGTGATCCTGACGATGCCGGAGACGATGTCCACCGAGCGTCGCGTGATGCTGCGCGCGTACGGCGCCGAGATCGTGCTCACCCCCGGTGCGGAGGGCATGGCCGGGGCCGTGAAGAAGGCCGAGGAGATCGTCGGGCAGACCGACAACGCGATCCTCGCCCGCCAGTTCGCGAACCCGGCGAACCCGGCCATCCACCAGGCCACCACCGGTGAGGAGGTGTGGGCGGACACCGACGGTGAGGTCGACATCTTCGTCGCCGGCATCGGCACCGGCGGCACCCTGACCGGCGTCGGTCGCACCCTGCGTGCACGCAAGCCCGGCGTGAAGATCGTCGGTGTCGAACCGGCGGACTCGCCGATCCTGACCGGCGGCCAGCCCGGCCCGCACAAGATCCAGGGCCTCGGCGCGAACTTCGTGCCCGAGATCCTCGACCGCGAGATCTACGACGAGATCATCGACGTCAAGCTCGACGACGCGATCACGACCGCCCGCGACCTCGGCACCGACGAGGGCATCCTCGGCGGCATCTCGGCCGGCGCCAACGTCTGGGGTGCGCTGCAGCTCGCGAAGCGTCCCGAGAACGCAGGCAAGCTGATCGTCGTCGTCGTGCCGGACTTCGGCGAGCGGTACATCTCGACGCCGCTCTTCGAGCACATCCGGGACTGACCGCCATGGGAGTGCTGCGCACGGTTCGGGAGGACCTGCAGGCCGCGCGCGGCCAGGACCCGGCCGCGCGCAGCAACGTCGAGAACGCGATCGTCTACTCGGGTCTGCACGCGATCTGGTCGCACCGGGTCGCGCATCGCATGTGGGCGGTGCCCGCGCTGCGGGGTCCGGCGCGGATGCTGTCCCAGTTCACCCGGTTCCTGACCGGCATCGAGATCCATCCCGGGGCGACGATCGGGCGGCGGTTCTTCATCGACCACGGCATGGGTGTGGTGATCGGGGAGACCACCGAGATCGGTGACGACGTCATGCTCTACCACGGGGTGACGCTCGGTGGTCGGTCGCTGGCGCGGACCAAACGGCACCCGACGATCGGAAACCGGGTCACGATCGGCGCCGGCGCGAAGGTGCTCGGGCCGGTGGTGATCGGGGACGACAGCGCGATCGGCGCGAACGCCGTCGTCACCCGCGACGTCCCGGTCGACTCGATCGCGACCGGCATCCCGGCGACGGTCCGGCACCGCAGTGGTCGTCAGCACGAGCAGTTGGTCGATCCGAACAGCTACATCGATCCGGCGATGTACATCTGACACGGTCGGCGGACCGGTCAGCCGGTGGTGCCGTCGACCGGGAGGCCGGCGAGTCGCCATTCGAGCATGCCCTCGTCGAGGCGCTTGACGGCCCGGCCGGCGGCCCTGGCGATCCGGACGGCGTCCGGCGCCATCACGCAGAACGCGCCGCGGCAGTAGGCGACGATCTCGTGCCCGGAGGGCAGGTCGTCGAGCCGGTCGGCGAGTTCGGCGACCGGGACGTTGACGGCGCCGGGGATGTGTCCGGCCTCGAACTCGTCGCGCGGGCGCACGTCGACGAGGACCACGTCGCCGGTGTCGAGCCGGCGGACGAGTTCGTCGCGGGTCATCGCGTCGTCGGGTGACCCGAGGACGGCCGCGGCTTCGACCGCGACATCCGAAAGGTGCGCCTCCGCGACCGCCTGGACGAGCGCGAAGAGCCGGGCGACGTCGGGGCCTGCCAGGCGATAGTGCCGGCGGGTTCCTTCTCTGCGGGCCAGGACGAGTCCACCGGCCTTGAGGGTCTGCAGGTTCGCGGAGGCGGTCGTGAGGTTCAATCCGGTCGCCGTCGCGATGGATTCGACGGTGCGCTCGCCCTGCGCGAGCAGGTCCAGGATCTCGAGTCGGCGGCCGTGGGCGATCGCCTTTCCGACCCTGGCGATCTGGTCGAAGAGAGCAGCTTTGCGGTCGGGAACACCGGTCAACGGATTCTCCAGTGCTCAGTCGACCCGGGCCGGTGCGTCGCTGCGGTCGCGGTGGACCGCGAACAGCACCGGGATCAGCAGGAGTGCGAGCACTCCTCCACCGAGCGCGAGGGTTCGGTAGTCGGTCGCGGACATCACCACGCCGGACATCGCGCCGCCCGCGGCGCCGGCGAGCGCGATCAGGACGTCGATCGTGCCCTGCGTGCGCGGGCGGTTCTCGGGAACGGTGGCGTCGACGACCAGGGCGGTGCCGGAGATGAGGCCGAAGTTCCAGCCCAGTCCGAGCAGGGCGAGGGCCACGATCAGAAGACCGAGCGAGTCCGCGGGGGCCACCGCGGCGGTGCTCCCGGCGAGCAGCAGGGTGACTCCGGCCGCGGCGGCCATCGGGACACGACCGACCCGGTCGACGAGCACGCCGGTGACCAGCGACGGCAGGTACATCGCACCGACGTGGATGCCGATCACCAGGCCGACGTCGCCGAGGCCGTGATGGTGCGCCCGCATGTGCACCGGGGTCATCGTCATGATCGCGATCATCGCGACCTGGGTGAGCACCATCACGGTGGCGCCGACGTAGGCGCCCGTCCCGGGCCGGGGGGCGGCGCCGGGGTGGGAGGCCGGCGTCGACGACCCCGAATCGAGGTGCCGTGCAACGAGAAACGGGTCGGGTCGGAGCAGGGCGAACAGCGTCGCACCCGCGGCGAGATACGCGACGGCGGCGAGAAGGAACGGACCGGACAGGGCGGGCAGGCCGAGCGTGGTCGCGAACGTGCCGAGCGGCTCGACGAGATTCGGTCCCGCGACGGCTCCGATGGTGGTGGCGACCATCGCGACGCTGATCGCGGTGCCGCGCTGCGCCGCAGGCGCGAGATCGGTGCCGGCGTACCGGGCCTGGAGGTTCGTCGCGGTTCCGGCGCCGTACACGAACAGCGACACGAACAGCAGGGGCACACTCTCGCTGGTCGCGGCGAGCACCACACCGAGCGCGCCGACCCCACCGGCACCGAACCCGAGCCCGAGTCCGGTGCGGCGACCGCGCGACTGCGTGATCCGGCCGATCAGGAAGGCGGCGAACGCGGAGCCGAGGGTGAACAGGGCGATCGGGGCCCCGGCCAGGCCGTCCGATCCGAGCATCTGCTGGGCGAGCAGCGCTCCGACGGTGATCCCGGCGGCGAGCCCGGCACCGCCGAGCACCTGACTGACGACGACCACGGCCAGCGTGCGCTTCTGCAGCCGCCGGCGTTCCGTGTCGTCGTCCGCGTTCGACGCGGCGACCTGTGCGTCGTTCTGCGACACCGGGGTCGACCTCCCACCTCTGACGCCTATATTCCAATGATCCATGGAATAGTAGCGCGCACGGCGGGTGACGGTTCCGGTCACCCGGCGCCGGGCGTGAGCGCGGGTTCGTCGGCCGTGGCGAGTGACAGCACCGCCTTGCGGATGTGAGAGCGCTGCTCGAGCCGTCGCGCGCAGCGGTCGAGGATCTCCGCGACGGTGTGCTCGGCGGCGTCCCCGGCCAGGTCGACGGCGGCGACGAGGTACACCTGCCGCGGGCCGAGGTACTCCATCCGCAGCATCGTGACGCGGTCGACCTCCGGCAGATCGAGCAGCGCCTGCAGCCCGGCGTCGCGGAGCTGCGGGGACGCCTCCTCCCCCACGAGGAAGCGGCGGTTGCGGTCGATCAGGACGACCGCGATGACGCCGAGGAGGACGCCGACGAGGATCGAGCCGATCGCGTCCGGGACCGGCGACCCGGTCAGCTGGTGGGCCAGGACGCCGGTGAACGCGATCACCAGGCCGATCAGCGCGGCCGCGTCCTCGGCGAACACCGCACGGACCGTCGGGTCGGAGGTCTTCAGTGCGTGTTCGAGCAGGTCGCGGTCCGCGGACGCCGCTTCGCTGCGCACCTGCCGGTACGCCTGCCGGAACGAGATCGCCTCCAGCACGAACGAGATGCCGAGCACCGCGTACGCGACGCCGTAGTCGCTCGCGGGTTCGGGGTGGATCAGCTCCTGGACCCCGTGCGTGATCGACACTCCCGCGCCGAGCGCGAACAGGCCGAGGGCCGCGAACATCGACCAGATGTACGCCTCGCGGCCGAAACCGAGCGGGTGGGCGCGGTCCGCCGGGTGCCGGGACCGCCGGTTCGCGATCAGCAGCAGCACCTCGTTGCCGGTGTCCGCCCACGAGTGGGTGGCTTCCGCGACCATCGACGCCGATCCGGTCAGCGCGGCGGCGACCGACTTGGCCACCGCGATCGCGAGATTCGCCGCGAACGCCAGTACCACCGTGACGGTGCTCTCCTGATCGGCCGCGTCGGTCGCCGGTGCGGCACGGGTTCCCGAGCTCATGCTCGACAACGATAGGCTCTCGCGCGGCAACGGAATGATCTTGAAACGCTAACGATCCGCGATTTGCGGACCGGTTGCAGGCCGTCGCCCCTAGGGTTTTCTCCGATCTCGCCCCGACCGGCCGCACGGTGCGCCGGATTCCCGAACGAAAGGTTCAGCATGCCGAGTACCACCCTGAAGAGGCTCGTCGGTGGCGCCGCGGTCGCGGTCGCGACGACCGCCGCCGCGGCCGCCGCGATGCCGGCCACGGCATCGGCCGCACCCGCGGTCCAGCCGCCGACGGTGGTGGCGTCGTCGTCCGCCAACAGCCTCACGATGAAGCTGACCAACCCGAACACGCTGCTCAGTTTCACCGGGTGTCAGGCGTTCGTGGTCAACGCCAAGGACGTGCCGGCGGTGATCGACGACCCGACCAAGCTGCTCGACCCGGGTGTCGTCGTCTACCCGAACGTGTCGAACCCGCTGACCCTGTTCGGCGCCCTGCCCGGACAGACGGTGACGAACACGGTCAACGACATCCCGACCGGGGTGTACGGGGTCGTCGGCGGTTGCGTGAGCCTGCTCGACATCACCCACCCGGTGATCGACAAGCCGCAGATCATGCAGGTCGGGCTGATCCCCGGCGGCAGCAGTGACGGGAGCTCGGCGATCTCCCTCCCGTTCGGCAGCTGAGTCACCGCGCCGCGCCGCGCGCCGCGCATCTTCGGATGTGCGGCGCGCGTGGTGGTTTCGTGGCCGACCGGTGACGAGCGCGGGTGGTCAGTTCGCGATCGGCTGCATCAGGTGGTGGGAGAGATCGCCCACGTGGTCGGTGATCATGTGTCGGTGAGCGAATCGCCAGATCCCCTCGGTGCGTTCGAATCGGTCGTGGTAGCGCCCGGCGAAGATCGGCTGGAGCCGCAGCGCGTCGGTGGCCTGGAAGACGGTCACGTAGCTGCGGCACGAGCCGGTGCCCGCATCGTCGTCGGCGTCGATCACGAGGTTGGTCGTGACGTGCTTGGTGTGCGGGGTGCCGTTGTCGTCGTAGCGGCGGGTCCACGCCTCGTACATGCCGCGCACCTCGTCGGCCCCGGCGTAGACCTGGTCGGTGCCCTCGGAAGTGATGCGGGCGTGCGCGAAAAGCTCGGCCACCCCGGCGAAGTCGCCGGTGTCGATACGTTCGGCGTAGACCCCGATCAGGTTGGCAATGGCGCAATGGCTCGTGGTCACGGTAGGACTCCTCAGGCCGCGAAATGTGTGGTGTCGAGAGGGCGGATCGGCGCCCCGGGGACCGATCCCCGGGGCGCCGGGTGTCAGGCTCGCTGGAGGCCGGCGAACCGTTCGTCCACCGCGGACTCGGTGAGCCCGAAGTCGGCGAGTGCGTAGGTGTGTTCGGGACGCCGGGCGCCGGACAGGCTTTGGCGGTGCATGTCCTGCATCGCCAGGCGCGCCTCGTCGGTGAACGGCAGCGAGAAGTGGGTGTAGACCGTCTCCACGGTGCCGAGCGGATCCGCGACGAAGTCGTGGTAGTCGACGTCGATGAACTGGGCCGGGTTGTACCGCGCGCGGGCCTTCTCGAAGTGGTCGAGCCCGCGGGCCCAGAGGTCGAGCTGGGTGCGGCCGATGGTCTCGTTGTCGAAGGCCTCGGACCACCCGCGGCTGGCGTGCTCGTTGACACTGCAGATGGACGCCATCACCGTGCGCGGCGACCGGTGCGTCTGGATGATCAGCGCGTCCGGATACACACTCATGATCTCGTCCACGGCGAACATGTGGCTGGGATTCTTGAGTACCCACCGCTTGCCGGTGTCGTTCAGCCCGATCAGTTGCAGATTCTTCTTGTGGCGCGCGTACGCACTGGTCCAGTCCTGTCCGGCCAGCCAGTTCGAGTACGCGGGCACGTGGAAGATGCACTCGAACGACACCGACAGCATCGACTGCTGCAGCAGGCGCCAGCATTCCTCGACCACGAGGGCGTCCATGTAGTGCAGGCCGGCCATGTCCGGATTCGCCTCGTGCTGGGCCGCGTAGATGGCCTGCACCTGCTGGAAGTCCGGGTTGCCCTCCCAGCTGTCGCGGTGCGGTCGCGGTTGCGGCCGCTCGGCCAGCCACATCTCGAGTCCCTGATGCCCCGGATCCGCGGTCAGCAGGCGGTGCAGGGCCGTGGTCCCGGTACGCGGCAGACCCGTGACGAAGACGGGGCGTTCGATCGGCACCCCCGCGTGTTCCGGGTACCGGGCGAATCCGGCCTCGCTCAGCGCCCGGGCCCCCAGGGCACCGCGCACGGTCTCCCGCGCGACCATCTGGCCGAGCGGGGTCAGCTGCGCCTCGCGGTCGAACGAGTCGAGCAGGACTCGCAGTCCCTCGACATGGCTGTCGTCACCGAAATCCCGCAGGCCGGTCGATTCGGTCGCGAGAGCGTGCAGTTCCTCGGTCGTTCCGACAGCGTTGTGGTGGTTGCTCATTCTCGTCTCCGATTCAGTGGTGGTACTCGCCGCAGTTGACATCGAGGCACTGGCCGGTGATGGCGGCAGCCATGTCGGAGGCCAGGAAGACGACGGCGTCGGCGATCTGGTCGGGCTCGGGCAGGCGGCGCAGGTCCATGTTGGCGGCGGTCTGCTCGTACACCTGCTCCGCCGTGCAGCCCTGCTCCGCGGCGACGCCCTCGAAGTACTCCCTCACCGCATCGGCCCAGATGTATCCCGGTGCAACGGAATTGACGCGGATTCCCCGAGGGCCGATCTCGCTCGCCAGGCTCTGCGACATCGAGAGCAACGCGGCCTTGCTCAGCTTGTAGCTGCCGTAGATCGGGTCGGAGTGCCGCAGCACCATCGAATTGATCATCACGATCGAGCCCTTGGATTCCGCGAGAGCGGGCGTGAACAGCTGGCTCATCCGCAGCGATCCGACCACCGACAGTTCCACGCTCTCGCGGATGTGCCCGTAGTCGGTGTGCGCGAGATCGACCATGGACGGAAGCTTGTAGGCGTTGTTGACGAGAACGTCGACGCGGCCGTAGGCCTCCATCGACCGCCGGACGAGGTTCTCGGCCGAGGCCTGATCGGTGATGTCCGTCGGAACGGTGATCGCACGCCGACCGGTGGCGATGACCTCCTTCGCCACGTCCTCCAGGGTGGATTCGGTGCGGGCGGCGAGCACGAGATCGGCTCCTGCCGCCGCACTGCGCAGGGCGATCGACCGGCCGAGTCCTGCCCCGACACCGGAGACCACGACGACCTTGTCCGTCAGGATTCCGTTCATCGTGCTCACCCCAGCATCCGGTTGGTGACCGCGCGCTGGCGTTCCGCGATTCGGGACCTGAAATCCTCGGCCGTGATCCGGTTCTGTTCGTGGTACGGGAGTTTCGAGGCGACCTCGTCGATCTTCACGATCTCGACGGTCGGGCCGTCCGCGGCGGTCAGCTCCCGGGACAGGCGCTGCCACCGGAACTGCAGGTACCCGCGGGCGTGGCCGACGGTCTCGATCCAGTTGGTGACCTCGGGGTTCCGTTCGCTCACCACGAGCCGGATCTTGCCGTCCGGGTCGACCTGGGACTGGGCGGAGTTCAACGACGTCTGGTGGTTGAGGTAGTCCAGGGACAGATACCACATGCTGCCGAGCTGGAATCCCTGGTAGGGCGCCTCGGATTTCGGGACGGTGATGATCATGGCCTCGTCCTCACCGAGTTCGTAGTGGCCGACCGAGGAGTACTGGGTGGCCAGGCCGCCGGGCGTCAGTCGCGGTTCGGTCAACGTGTTCAACGGCAGGTTGAGGTAGAACCATTCGGGGAACTGCAGCCAGGTGCGGATTCGCGTCACCAACGCCTTCCCGGCGTCGGCGTAGTGCCCCTCGGCGGCCACCCGGGTCAGCGGTGCGATCGGGTGCCCGGCGGTGTCCGTCCGGGCGATCGTGATCGTGCCACGTTCGGCGCCCCAGTCGCTGTACACCTCCCGGACGAGGAGCTGCGAGGCACCCGGGGCGAGGGCGACGTAGTTGCGCCGGTCGCCGGCCGGCTCGGGACCGAGGCGGATCTCGAACGAGCCGTCCGGTTCGATGTCGATGTCGCGGTCGTCGAAGGCCGCCACGCTCGCAGGGACGTTGGTGTCGGTGTACTCGCCGGCGAGTACCTGGAAGCTGAGATCTGCTGTGGTTCCGCGCTTTCCGGTCACAACGTACTCGGCATCGTCGGTGATGTGCGCGCCGAAGTACAGCGTGTCCGGGTTGTCGAGTCCCTGCTTGGTGAACGGGCCGGTGCCGGAGATGAACATCGGCTGTGCCTGCTCCGGGGCCCAGGCGTTGTGGACCGTCGCGATGACGCTGGCCGCGAGGTATTGGTAACCCTCCAGCAGATCCTGCTCGGTCCGCACGTGCGGGGCCGTCTCGATGAGTTTCTCGGCCTCGGCGAGCGCCGTGGCGAATGAGTCTGTCAGCACGTGTGCGGGTCCTTCCGAAGGAAGACGCGTTCGAAATATGGAATGCGCCGGTAGATTTGTGATTTGGCCGACACTAGAACACGGTTTGCGAATTGGTCAATGGGTCGCACGCGGTCAGCGGGAAGGACGTGGCGGACTTCCGAATCGACTCGCGTGCAGTTGTCCCGCTGGGTGCGGTGGGGTGCCGAAGGTGATGCGGGCGAACGTGATTGGTCCGGCGGGGACGATCCGGACATGTCGGGTGGAAGCGGGTCGCCGCGCCCGGCACCGACGTCCGAGCGCACCGGACCTCTCCAGTGTTCGAAATATGGAACGCAATGGTAGGATTTGTGTCCTTCACGAGGCCGGGTTGCGGCGAAGGGATGGGTCAATGGACGACGCACGGCGGGCCGGTGCCCGTGAGGGACTCGAACGCACGTCACCGCCCACGGCGCGTGTCGTCCGGCTGCTCGATTTCATGGTCGCCCACCCCGGGGAGCGTTTCGGGCTGGCGGAGTTGTCCCGGCGGTGCGACGTGAGCAAACCGACGTGCCTCGGAATCGTCACCGAACTGGTGGCCGGCGGCTATCTGACCCGCGAAGCCAGGGGCAAGACCTACGGTCTCGGGCCGGCGTTGATCCCGGCCGGCCGCGCCGCGCAGCACGCCCTCTCGGCGGGCCCGACGGTGCGGCCGCACCTCGAAGAGCTCAGTCGACGGTTCGGTGCCATCTGCACGGCGTCGACCGTGGTCGACGACAAGATCGTGGTCGTCGAGATCGTGACCCCACCGGGGATGCGTGCACCGGCGAAGGTGGGACAGATGTACCCGTTCGCCCCGCCGGTGGGCCTGATGTACCTGGTGTGGGAGCCGGACGAGGAACTCGACCGCTGGCTCGCACGGGAGCCGGTGCTCCCGGTCGAACTCGATCGCGAGCATCTGCGTCGCGTGGCGGCCGACTGCCGGGCCAGCGGCTACCTCGTCGAGGGCATGAGCCCGGAGATGATGCGGCTGCACTCGCTGATGGCCGGCGCGGTGGCCCGTGATCTGCCGGCGGACGTGCGCTACCTGCTCGGCGAGATGGTCGCCACGCTGGGCGAGCGCATGTATCACGGTGAGATGCTTCGCGACTCGGCTCAGTCGCACCGGGTCAGCCTGATCGCCGCGCCCACGTTCGACGCGGACGCTCGCCAGGTGTTGGTGCTCAACATGTACGTCGAACGTGAAATCACCAACGCCGAGATCGTGACTCTCGGATCCGCGCTCGGCGAGGTCGGGGAGCGGATCACCGCGGAGTCCGGCGGCCGCGACCCGTTTGTCTCACTGAGAGGGAAATGAACATTGACCCGGCGGTGACGTAGGTCATACGGTCCCCTCCATTCCCCATTCCGAACGCGGTATTCCAAATATGGAACCGCCTGGTGGGTTGAAGGCGAGGAGACGTCAGTGAAATCCCCAACTCTTCCGGTTTACGAGCTGTCGCATCTGCGCGCACTCGAGGCCGAGGCCGTGCACATATTCCGTGAGGTGGCAGCAACTTTCGAGCGTCCCGTCCTGTTGTTCTCGGGCGGCAAGGACTCGGTGGTGATGCTGCACCTGGCGACGCGGGCGTTCTGGCCCGCGCCCTTGCCGTTCCCGGTGATGCACGTCGACACCGGCCACAACTTCGACGAGGTCATCGAGTTCCGGGATCGGATGGTCGCCGAGCACGGGCTGCGGCTGGTGGTGGCCAGCGTGCAGGACGAGATCGACGCGGGTCGCGTCGTCGAGGAAACCGGACCGCGGGCCAGCCGCAACCGTTTGCAGACCGCCGCGCTGCTGCGGGGCATCAGCGAGGGCGGGTTCGACGCGGCGTTCGGTGGCGCGCGCCGAGACGAGGAGAAGGCGCGGGCGAAGGAACGGATCTTCAGCTTCCGTGACGAGTTCGGGCAGTGGGATCCGAAGAACCAGCGGCCCGAGCTGTGGAGCCTCTACAACGGCCGGCACCGCCGCGGCGAGCACATCCGGGTGTTCCCGTTGTCGAACTGGACCGAGCTCGACATCTGGCAGTACATCGCCGAAGAGGGCATCGACCTTCCGGAGATCTACTACGCGCATCGTCGCCCGGTGGTTCCGCGGGACGGGATGCTGTTGGCGCACACCAGGTTCCTGACCCTGTTGCCGGGTGAGGAGCCGTACGAGGAGCTGGTGCGGTTCCGCACCGTCGGTGATGCGACGTGCACCGGGTGCGTCGAGTCCGCCGCCGTGACGGTGGACGAGGTGATCGCCGAGGTCGCCGCGACCCGGGTCACCGAACGCGGCGCGACCCGCGCCGACGACCGGATCTCCGAGGCCGGCATGGAAGACCGGAAGAAGGAAGGGTACTTCTGATGTCCCAGCTACTGCGGCTCGCGACGGCGGGCAGTGTCGACGACGGCAAGTCCACCCTGATCGGGCGGCTGCTCTACGACTCCAAGGCGATCTTCGAGGACCAGCTCGAGGCGGTCGAGCGCACCAGCGCGGCCCGCGGCGACGAGCACGCCAACCTCGCGCTGCTCACCGACGGCCTGCGGGCGGAACGCGAACAGGGCATCACGATCGACGTGGCGCATCGCTACTTCGCCACGCCGAAGCGCAAGTTCATCATCGCCGACACTCCCGGTCACGCGCAGTACACCCGCAACATGGTCACCGGGGCCTCGACCGCGGACGTCGCGTTGATCCTCGTCGACGCCCGCAACGGCATCGTCGAGCAGACCCGCCGGCACGCCTTCCTGTCCACGCTGCTCGGGATCCCGCACCTGGTGGTGTGTGTGAACAAGATGGACCTGGTCGGCTGGTCGAAGGACCGGTTCGACGAGATCCGTGAGGAGTTCCGCCAGTTCGCGATGAAGCTGAACGTCGGGGACCTGACGTTCATCCCGGTCTCGGCGTTGTTGGGCGACAACATCGTCGACCGCAGCACGAACATGGCGTGGTACGAGGGCAGTGCGCTGCTGCACCACCTCGAGCAACTCCACATCGCCTCCGACCACAACCTGATCGACGCGCGGCTGGCGGTCCAGTACGTGATCCGCCCGCAGCGGCAGACCGACGCCGACCTGCACGACTTCCGCGGCTACGCCGGCACCGTCGCCAGCGGCGTGTTCGCACCGGGCGACGACGTGGTGGTCCTGCCGTCGGGGTTCGCCAGCACGGTCAAGGCGATCTGGGGTCCGGGTGGTCGGCCACTCGACGAGGCGTTCGCGCCGAGCGCGGTCACCGTCGAACTCGCCGACGACATCGACGTCAGCCGCGGGGACATGCTGTGCCGGCCGAACAACCGTCCGCACGTCGGGCACGAGCTCGATGCGCTGGTGTGCTGGTTCACCGACCAGTCCACGCTCGCCGCCGGGTCGCGGTACATCCTGCGGCACTCCACCCGCGAGTCGAAGGCGGTCGTCGCGTCGCTGGACTACCGCCTCGACGTCAACACCCTGCACCGCGACGAGGCCGCACCGTCGCTGGGGCTCAACGAGATCGGGCGAGTCCAGCTGCGTACGCAGCAGCCGATGCTGTTCGACCCGTACCGGCACAACCGCACCACGGGAAGCTTCATCCTCGTCGACGAGGCCACCAACAACACTGTCGCCGCAGGCATGATCACCGCCCCCACCCAGAAGGCGACGAACGTCGTCTGGCACGAGGCGGCGGTGCGGCGGGAGGACCGCGCCACTCAGGGCAGGACGGTGTGGCTGACGGGGCTGTCCGGCTCCGGGAAGTCCACGGTCGCGGTCGAACTCGAACGACGGCTCGTCGCGTCCGGGACCGCCGCGTACCTGCTCGACGGAGACAACCTGCGGCACGGACTCAACGCCGACCTCGGGTTCAGCGCCGAGGACCGCGCCGAGAACGTCCGCCGCGTCGGCCAGGTCGCCCGACTGCTCGCCGACGCCGGCCTCGTCGCGATCGTGTCCGTGATCAGCCCCTACCAGGCCGAACGCGACCGGATCCGGGACCTCCACGTCGAGGCCGGCCTGCCGTTCACCGAGGTGTTCGTCGACACCCCCCTCGAGGTGTGCGAGTCCCGCGACCCGAAACACCTCTACGCCAAGGCCAGGGCCGGCGAGATCACCGACTTCACCGGAATCGACGCCCCCTACGAGAAACCGACGAACCCGGATCTGGTGTTGCGACCCGAGGACGGCGACCCCAGGGCGCTCGCCCAGGCCATCCTCGACAGTCTGCAGGGGTGAGCCGTGAGTTCGGATGCACGACTGGCCGCCGAACTCGCCGCGGCCGCAGGTCGGCTGCTGCTCGAAATCCGCACCCGCGACGCGGGGGAGTGCGACCCCAGGGAGCTCGGACGCCGCGGGGACGCGGAGTCGAACACCTACCTGCTCGAGCGCTTGGCCGCGGAACGCCCCGCCGACGAAGTCCTGTCCGAGGAATCCGCCGACAGCCCGGCCCGGCTGGGCGTCGACCGGGTGTGGATCATCGACCCCCTCGACGGCACGCGGGAATTCGGCCTTCCCGGCCGCACCGACTGGGCCGTGCACGTCGCGCTCTGGGAGGCGGGACGTGGTGTCACCGCAGCCGCCGTGGCCCAGCCGGCGATCGGGGTCGTGCATGCGAGCGATGCCCCCGTGAAACGGGTTGCGCCGGAGCGTGACCGGCTTCGGATTCTGGTCAGCGACTCGCGCCCACCCGCGTTCGCGCCGTACCTGGCGGAGGCGGTCCCGGCAGAGCTCGTCCCGATGGGCTCCGCCGGTGCCAAGGCGATGGCGGTGGTCCGCGGCGACGCCGACGCGTACGTCCACGCCGGTGGGCAGTGGGAGTGGGACTCCGCCGCTCCCGTCGGCGTCGCCCTCGCATCCGGCCTGCACTGCTCCCGAATCGACGGGTCACCACTGACCTACAACCAACCCCACCCCTACCTGCCCGACCTGCTGATCTGCCACCCAGACCTCGCGGACCGGCTGCTCACCGAGATCGACGCGGCCGCCGCCCCGACCCACTGAGGAGTACAACGTGAACCACACCGACAGCGCGCGCGTCGCAGCCGCGCGGGCCTACCTCGAGTCCCTGATCACCCACGACGTCAGCGCCGTTCGCCTCGAACCGGCCGCCCTGCGGTTCGAGAACGGTGAGCCCTGCGGCTCGTCCGGAGCCGAGATCCTCCACGAGCTCGCCACCGGCGAGCAGTACAAGCCGCTGCGGCAGATCCGGGAACTGGAGTTCCGTGAGTGGGACTCGAACGTGATCGCGCGATACCTGCTCGATCTGGAGATCGGCGAGGCGACCACCACCGTGCGGATCACCGAGCACTTCGTGATCAAGACGGACGAGATCGGTTCCATCACCGCGATTTTCGAACCGTGGGAGAACGCCGGATAGGTCGGCTCGCCCCGACCCCGCGTGGCCCGGGAGTGCCTCGGGTCACGCGGTGGACACGTCCCGCGATCGAAGGCACACCGGCTGGCGCAGCGAACGTGGCAGCGCGTCCGCACGCCGGCCGGTCGGTGCCCGTCACCCTCCGGAAAGGGGGAGAACAGCAGTGGTCCAGCCGGAACAGGTGACCGAGCACGCCGGCACGGTACGGATGACCCCGGACACCTCACGTCGGCGGGCGATCGTGCTGGTGATCGTCATTGCGTTGATCACCGAGATCGTCACGTTCGAATACACACTGGTGAGTCCGGCCCTGCCGAACATCGCCGCCGCGTTTCACACCACCCAGCCGGGCCTGGTGATCACCACGACCATGCTCGTCGCCGGTGTCACCGCGCCCGTGCTCGCGAAATTGGCCGACATCCACGGGAAGAAGAAGCTGTTGCTCTGCGGAGCGGCGAGTTTCATGGTCGGGTCGCTCGCCTGTGCGATCGCCCCCACCTTCCCCGTGCTGCTCGTCGGTCGCGGTCTGCAGGGAGTCGCGGTCGTCGGGGTCGTGGTCAGCATCGGGCTGATCCGGGATCTGCTCCCGCCCCGTTACGTCCCGGTGGCGATCGGCGCGATCGGCGTCGGCACGGGGACGGGCTCGATCCTGGGGCCGCTGCTCGGCGGATGGTTCATCGACAACCTCGGTTTCCGCGCGTGCTTCTGGTTCCTGCTGGCCTACATGGCCGTCGCCGCCGCGATCGTCGCCACGATCGTCCCGGAGACCCCGGTGCGGATCAGGCACCGCCTCGATCTGCTCGGCGCGGTGCTGTTGGGATTGGGCGTCGGGGCATTGATCGTCGCGGCCGTCCGACCCGACCTGCGGGTGCCGTCGGCCGTGGTCGGGGTCGTGATGCTGGTCGCCTTCGTGCAGGCCGAGCGGCGCACGTCCGAACCGCTGATGTCGATGACGCTGCTGGCCCGGCCGGCGGTGTGGACGACCCTGGTGGCGGCGCTGTTCATCGGCGTGATCTCCGGCGCCACCTCGGTGCTGTTTCCACAGTTGCTGAGATCGCCCGCACAGCCCGGTGAGTCCGGATCCGGCATGGGGTTCGACGCCGTCGAGTTCGCGCTGTATTACGGCCTGCCGCAGGGCATTGCCGGGTGCGCCTGCGGCTTCGTCGCCGGCTGGATCAGCCGACGGCATGCGCCCCGTACCGCGTTGATCGTGGCGGCCGGTCTGCTGACCTGCGCGGTCTCGCTGACCGCCGCGGGCCTGGCGGACACCCACGGCATGGTCGTTCTGGTCGGTGCACTGATGGGTGCGGGCATCGGAATGTACTACTCCGGGTCGGCAAATCTCATCGTGGAGGCGGTCCCGGCGAACACGCAGAGCGTCAGCCAGTCGATGAAGAACACCGCCGAGGCGGTCGCGGGTTCCTTCGCGTCCGCGGCGGTCGGTGCGATCCTCGCCGCGCACGTGCTCACGGTCGATCCGACGACCCATCAGACGGTGTTCCCGACGAGCGGGTTCCACACCGCGTTCCTGCTGTGCAGTGCTTCCGGTGTGCTCGCCCTGCTCGTCGCGGTGGCGATGCGGACGGGTCGCACCCCGGCGACCGGGGGCGTGGCCCCCGGGACCGAATGACAATCGGAATCCGCGCGTCGCGTGCGGATTTCGGGAAACCGGCAACACACTCACACGGAGGTACGGACATGGCATCCCGTCGGTTCGAGGGCAAGGTCGCATTCATCACGGGCGCGGCGCGGGGACAGGGTCGGGCGGAGGCCGTCCGTTTCGCGGAGGAGGGCGCGAACATCATCGCGGTCGACGCCTGCACCCAGTTCGCGAGCACACCCTATTCGGGGGCGACGGACGACGACCTGGCCGAGACGGTCCGCCTGGTCGAGGCGACGGGTCAGAAGATCGCGTCGTACCGGGTCGACGTGCGCGACTTCGAGGGACTGTCGGCGGCCCTCGCCGACGGCATCGCCCGGCTGGGCCGGCTCGACGTCGTGGTCGCCAACGCCGGAATCTGCTCGTCGGCGCTGTCGTGGGAGATCACCGCGGAGCAGTGGCAGGAGACCATCGACGTCAACCTGACCGGCACCTTCAACACCGCGAAGGCGGCGATCCCGCACCTGATCGAGCAGGGCACCGGTGGTGCGATGGTGTTCACCAGCTCGATGTCGGGTCTCAAGGGCACCCCGCTCACGAGTCACTACGTCGCCAGCAAGCACGGCGTCACCGGGCTCGCCAAGGCGATCGCCAACGAGCTCGGCGAGTACGAGATCCGTGTCAACACGGTGCATCCCGCCGGTGTCGAGACCGGCATGGACATGAGCTCGATGCTCCCGGTGCTGGAGAAGTACGCGACGACCCTGGCCCCGATCTACATGAACACCCTCCCGCAGCCGATCACGCAGCCGGAGGACATCGCCGCGGCCGTCGCCTGGGTGTGCTCGGACGAGGCCAGGTACATCACCGGTGCGCAGATCCCGGTGGACCTGGGGAACCTCAACCGCTGAGGGGCCGGTGAGGTCGCCCCGGTCCGGGGTCGGTTGCCGCGCGCTTCTCCCGAAGGGAGCTGTTTCAGACGCTCACCGGTGCCAACATGCCCGCGAGCCGCCGGGAGATGAGACCCTCCGCCTCGGCGACGATGCGTTCCACGAGTTCACCGACCGTGGGGATGTCGTGGATGATTCCCTGGACCGTACCGACCGTCCAGATACCGGCCTCGGTGTCGCCGTTCTCGAAGACCAGCCGCCCGCGGCTGCCGGCGACGAGGGCCTGGACGTCCGGGAACCGGCCGCCGCGGTTCAAGATGTCGACGACCTCCCGGCTGACCGTGTTGCGGGCGACGCGCGCGGTGTTGCGGAGCGGCCGGAAGATCAGTTCGGTGTCGGTCTCCTTGCCGGCGACGATCGCCTCCTTGATGTTCCGGTGGATGGGCGCTTCCTCGGTGCACATGAAGCGGGTGCCCATGTTGATGCCGTCGGCTCCGAGCGCAAGCGCTGCGACGAGGCCACGTCCGTCGCCGAAGCCGCCGGAGGCGATCATCGGGATCGTGATCTGTTCGGCTGCCGCGGCAATCAGGACGAGGCCGGGAACGTCGTCCTCGCCGGGATGGCCCGCGCACTCGAAGCCGTCGATGCTGATGCCGTCGACGCCGACTTCCTGAGCCTTCACCGCATGCCGGACGCTGGTGCACTTGTGCAGCACCTTGACCCCCGCGGCATGGAAGCTCGGCAGGTGCGGGGCCGGGTTGGAACCGGCGGTCTCGACGATCTTGACGCCGGACTCGATGATGACCTGTCGGTATTCCTCGTACGGAGGCGGCGTGATCGACGGCAGAATCGTGAGGTTGACGCCGAACGGCTTGTCGGTGAGTTCACGGGTCCGCGCGATCTCCTGCGCGAGCGCCTCGGGGGTCGGCTGCGTCAGGGCGGTGAGCATACCGAGCGCGCCTGCGTTCGCGACGGCCGCGACGAGTGGTGCGCGGCCGACCCACTGCATGCCGCCCTGGACGATGGGATGTTCGACGTCGAAGACGTCGGTGAATGGGGTTCTCAACAGTCCTCCGATGGTTCGGCAAGCCAGTTACCTATCGATCGCTAACTGCCTATCACGACGTGGCGGGCGCAGGCAACCGTCAACAATAGCTAGCGCACGCTAAGTCGGCTCTGGTAGGAATGGTCGGAGTGCGATTCAGGTCACACGGTGCCGAACCGTTGGCGTCGGCACCACGCGAAAGGTGAAATCACGTGCACTCCATGACCACGGCCGCCGAACAGCCTCATCTCGCCCGGCGGGCACACTGGATGAACCACGTCGAGCGGCATGCCGCGACACTCGGCGACCGCGCGGCGATCCGGTTCAACGGGTCCACCACGACGTGGGTGCAGCTCCGAGACCGGGTCCGCGCGTTGGCGAACGGATTCGCGTCACGCGGTGTCGGGTTCGGCGACCGCGTGGCCCTGGTCACGGGCAATCGTCCCGAGTTCGTCGAAACCCTGCTCGCCGCGAATCTTCTCGGCGCGATCGCGGTTCCGGTCAACTTCCGCCTGACGGGGCCCGAAGTGGCTTACATCCTCGCCGACTCCGGCTCGAAGATCGTCGTCGGGGACGAGATCGGCACACCGATCATCGCGGCCGCCGTGAAGGAACTCGACGAACGCCCCGAGGTCATCGCCGTCGAAGCCAACTCCGAGGGATTCGAGCTCTATTCCACCCTGGTCGGTGAGCCGGTGCCTGCTTCCGCCGCGCTGCCGGACGTCCCCGAGGACACGCCGGCCCTGATCATGTACACCTCCGGCACCACCGGAAAACCCAAGGGTGCCGTGCTGACCCACCTCAACCTGCAGGCGCAGGGAATCACTCTGATGCGCGCCTTCCAGTACGTCGACGAGGACGAAGTCAGCCTGATCGCCTCGCCCCTGTTCCACATCGCCGCGGTCGGGACGGTTGCCCCGGTGCTCTTCGTCGGCGGTACCGTCGTCCTCCATCCGACCCGCGCCTTCGCCGCGGGCGAGATCCTGGACACGATCGAAAACGAAGGTGTCACAAGCTGTTTCCTGGTGCCCACGCAATGGCAGGCGCTCTGCGCCGAGCCCGGTGTCACCGGCCGCACGCTCGACCGGCTGCGTGTCCTGGGGTGGGGCGCCGCGCCGGCGACCGACACGCTGCTGCGTCAGATGGACGAGACCTTCCCCGGCGCGATGAACGTCGCGTTCTTCGGCCAGACCGAGATGTCGCCGGTCACCTGCGTCCTGCAGGGCAAGGATGCGATCCGCAAGCTCGGTTCGGTCGGCCGGCCCGTTACCTCCGTCGCGATCCGGGTGGTCGACCCGGACATGGACGACGTGGCACCGGGCGAGGTCGGTGAGATCGTGTACCGCGGTCCCGGACTGATGCTCGGGTACTGGGACAAGCCGGAGGCTACCGCCGACGCCTTCCGGGGCGGATGGTTCCACTCCGGAGACCTCGTCCGGGTCGACGAGGAGGGGTTCGTCCACGTCGTGGACCGCGCGAAGGACATGATCATCTCCGGCGGCGAGAACATCTACTGTTCCGAGGTCGAGAACGTCCTCGCCGCGCACCCCGACATCGTCGAGGTCTCGATCGTCGGCCGGGCCCACGACGTGTGGGGCGAGACGCCGGTCGCCTTCGTCGTCCTCCGGGACAACTCCGCCCCGCTCGACATCACCGCCCTCCGCGAGTGGGCGGCGGCATCGCTGGCAAGGTACAAGCTTCCGACCGAACTGCGGATCGTGCAGGCCCTTCCCCGCAATGCATCCGGCAAGGTTCTCAAGAACAGCCTGCGAGAGCAGGTTCAGCCCGTCTGACCGGCGACACCGGTCGAGCCTGTGCCCGTTCGTGTGCGGCGATCGGTGGTGGCATCACCTTCACCCTGCCCGCCGACATCCGTCCGGTCAGTTCGAAGGCCACCCTCGGTTTCGTGTTCGCTCGGCGTGGCCTGGTCCCGGAGTCGTGCTCGAGTTGGTTCCTGCCGCGCATCGTCGGAATGACTCACCGCGCTGGAATGGGTGATGACCGGCCGACTCGTCGGAGCCGAGGAGGCGCACGCCAAGGGCCTGGTGCACGCGGTGCACCACCGGAGTCGCTGCTCGACGAGGCCTACGCGATCGCGCGGCAGATCGCGACCCGGACGGCGCCGGTCTCCGCCGCGCTCTCCCGGCAGATGCTCTGGTGCTCCTGGGAACTGGATCACCCGATGCGGGCGCACGAGATCGAGACGCATGCGCTGAACGTGCGCGGCACGAGCAACGACTTCCGTGAGGGCCTCGCCGCGTTCTTCGACAAGCGCGATCCCGAGTTCGTCGACCGGGTCAGCTCCGATCGCCCCGATGTCTTCGCCGACCTGCCGGCCGGCGCGACCAGTAGTCGCAGCCCACCCGGCGATCGGATCGAGCGCCGTCGCGTGACGCGTTCACGTGCCGACGGTGATCGACGAGACACCCACGAAACGGCGAACGCGCGCCGCACCTTTCGGGGTGCGGCGCGCGTTCGGGATCAGTCGAGGATCACATGCCGTAGCCGGGAGGCATCAGCACGGACTTGAGCTCACAGAAGGCGTCGATGCCCTCGGGTCCGTTCTCGCGGCCGATGCCGGAGTTCTTGTACCCGCCGAACGGCGAGCCCGGATCGAAGGCGTACCAGTTGATCCCGAAGGTGCCGGTGCGGATCTGCCTGGCGATCTCGATGCCCTTGTCGATGTCGGTGGTGTACACCGAGCCCGCGAGGCCGTAGTCGGAGTCGTTGGCGATCTTGACGGCCTCCTCGACGCTGTCGTAGGGGATCACCGACAGGACCGGTCCGAAGATCTCCTCGCGCGCGATCGTCATCGAGTTGTCGACGTCCGCGAAGATGGTCGGCTCGACGAAGTAGCCCTTGTCGAGGGCGGCCGGAACGCCGCCGCCGAGGACCACACGCGCGCCCTCCTCCTTGCCCTTCTCGATGTAGCCGAGCACCTTCTCGCGCTGCTTCGCGGTGATCATCGGGCCGAGCTGCGCGGCCGGGTCGTCCGGCATGCCGACGGGCATGAACGAGGCGAAGTTCACCATCGCCTCGACGATCTCGTCGTAGCGTGAGCGCGGTGCCAGGATGCGGGTCTGACCGACGCAGGCCTGGCCCGCGTTCATCAGGCCGGACATCACCAGCATCGGCATGGTCGCCGCGACGTCCATGTCCTCGAGCAGGATCGCGGCGGACTTGCCACCGAGCTCGAGCGAACACCGCTTGAGGTTCTGGGCGGCGATCGCGCCGATCTTGCGGCCGACGGCGGTGCTGCCGGTGAAGGTGACCTTGTCGACGTCGGGGTGCGAGATCAGGTACTCGCCGGTCTCCGCGCCGCCCGGCACGATCGACAGCACGCCCTCCGGCAGCCCGGCCTCTGCGAAGATCTCGGCGATGACGTTCGCGCTCAGCGGCGTCTCGGGCGCCGGCTTGAGCACCATCGTGCAGCCCGCGACGATCGCCGGGGCGAGCTTGTTGATCAGCAGGAACACCGGCACGTTCCACGCGATGACGGCGCCGACGACGCCGACCGGCTCCCGCAGGACCTTGGTGACACCGAACGGACCGGTGCGCTGTTCCTCCCACGGGAACGACTCCGCGATCGCCGCATAGGTGTTCAACACCGCGAGCGACGGGACCTTCTGCATCATCTCGACGCCGGGGGCAGGCGCGCCCATCTCGGACGAGATCACCGGGATCAGCTCCGCGGAGCGCTCCTCGATCAGCTTGGCGGCCTTGGTCAGGATCTCGGCCCGCTGCGCCGGCGTCGTCTGCGGCCACGGACCCGACTCCAGTGCGGTGCGGGCGGCGGCGATCGCGGCGTCGATGTCGGCCGGAGCGGCGACCGGCACGCTGCCGACCCGCTCCTCGGTCGCGGGCGAGAACACCTCGAGGCGTTCGTCGGTGGACGGTGCCACCCACTGTCCGCCGATGTAGAGCTTGTCGTAGTCGGTCATCAGTTCTTCCTTGCTGGTGCGGATTCCGTCGATGGTCGGGGGTCGGGGGTAGGCCCGGGTGTCACGGCACCCGGGCCCAGTACGTGCCGTCGAGCATGGCCTCGAGCGTCGGGCGGTGGAGGATCATGTCGTCCGGGTCGGCGGGTGGCGCGGCCTGACCGAACGCGATCGCGCGGCTCTGCACCCGGAACATGATCGTCGCGTGCCGCAGGGCGGCGTAGACGCTGTAGTAGTCGAGGTTCTCCGGGGTGTGGCCGGTCAGTTCCGCGTAGCGCGCGGTCACGTCCTCGCGCCGCATGAAGTCCGGCAGGCCCGGCAGTCCGGCCATCGACGCGAGGTCCTCGAAGAACCTGTGCAGGAACACCATCCACGCCACGTCCATCTCACGGGGACCGAGCGCGGCCATCTCCCAGTCCAGCACCGCGACCGGCGCGAAGTCCCGGTACATGATGTTGCCGATCCGGGAGTCGCCCCAGCACAGGACCGCGGGAGACGGGTCGGCGGGCACGTTGGCCTCGAGCCAGTCCAGTGCGCGCTCGATCAGCGGGGAGCGGGGCCCGTCGGCGGTCGCCCACTCGTAGTAGCCGCGCTGGCGGGCCAGATGCGCCCGGAACGACTCCTCGGCGCTCGATCCGGCGTCGTGCAGGCGCAGGAACCCGAAGTGATCGGCCGGGTGCGGGATCGCGTGCAGCTGCGCGAGCACCTCGACCGACGCGTCCTGCAGTGCGCGTCGCTGCTCGGGCGTCGCCTCGGACAGCCAGGAGCCGAAGTTGTACGGCATCACGTCCGGCGGGACCTCGCCCTCGATGCGCTGCATCACGAAGAACGGTGCGCCGAGCGCGGTCGGATCGGACTCGGACCAGTACGTGGTCGGTACCGGTACGGAGCAGAGTTCGCCGACGGCCTTCATCACCGCGAACTGGGCGCCCATGTCGTAGCTGGGGAACACCGGCATCGACGTCGCGGCGGGTTCGATGCGGGCGACGAGCGGATGGACGCGGCGGGTGCCGGACTCGGTCCACTCGGCGTCGAACAGCACCGTCTCGCTGGAGATGCCGTTGGCCTCGGGTACGTGCACGTCGGTGACCTGCGGATCGGCTCCCGCGTCGAGGCGCCCGGCCAGCCAGGCCTGCAGGTCCTCGCGGAGTTGCCCGGGCTCGCGCCGCGACTCGGTCGGCCGCGCGACCTCGGAGTAGTTGTCACCTTCGCCGAATGCTGTTTCAGCTGCGCTCACGGTGCCCTCGTTCCGTCGTCCTCGCGGGCGCCGGAGGTCCGGCGACCGTCGAGGCTGGGTGTGGTGAGAAGCACACTAGAACACGTTACAGAGTTCCGCGGGGTAAATCAGCCCCATTTCCGGTTGAGCGTGTATCGAAATTGAAATCGGTCAGTCGACCTGCGTCAACAGGCCCGCACCGATCAGCGTCGCCCGCCCGCCGAGCGTCGCGGGCACGAGCCGGAGGTCGCGTGCGAACGTGAGCCGCGCGTGCCGACGCGCGGCCGCGCGCATCGGCTCCCACAACGGTGCACCGGCCTGTCCGAAGCCACCGCCGACGACCGCGAGATCCAGGTCCAGCAGCGCCGCGGTCGACGCGACCGCGGTCCCGACCGCCGTCCCCGCCCGGCGCAGCGCCGCGAGCGCGACCTCGTCCCCGGCGACCGCGGCCCCCGCCAGCTCGAGTCCCGTCGATCCCGGCCAGCCGTGGGCGTTCGCCCACCGCACGGCCGACGGCCCGGACGCCACGGCCTCCAGACAGCCATGACCACCGCACGCGCACAGCGCGTCGTCGGCGCCCGGGACCACCACGTGCCCGATGTGTCCGGCGTTGCCGGTCCGGCCACCGGCGATCCGCCCGTCCAGCAGGACACCGCCGCCGACCCCGGTCGAGACGATCATCCCGATCTGGTTCGGTGTCCCGCGGCCGGCGCCGAACCGGTACTCGGCGAGCGCGGCGCACGCCCCGTCGATCGCGAGGGAGACGTCGGCCTCCGGGAACAGCGACTGCACCGCGTCGACGATCGGAAAGCCGTCGCGCCACTCGGGGATGTTCAGCGGTCCGACGACGCCGGCGGCGACGTCGACCGGGCCGGCCGAGGCGATCCCGACCCGCTGCACCCGCCGACCCTCCGCGACGTCGGTGAGCAGCGTCGCCGCGGCCGTCCACACGCCCGACCCGGGGGTCGGGACGCGGCGTTCGCCGGTCAGGGTGCCGTCCGGGTGCACGCACGCGGCGGCGAACTTGGTGCCGCCGATGTCGAGGGCGAGTGCGGTCATCGCCGCAGGGTAGGGCATCTCCGCCGCGACCGGCCGGATTCGGGGGACACGCCTAGCGCCGGCGCAGGACGAGCACGAGGTTGGAGACCAGGAATTCGCGCACCCAGGGCACCCGGACCAGCCACCACGCCCAGCGCGGGTGGTAGCGGGGGAACGCGGCGAGCAGCTCGCCGTCCGGGGTCGCGCGCGCCCACGCCAGTCCCTCGGCCGCACCGACGTCGAACAGCGACACCCCGAACCGGTTCTTCGGTTCCCTGCCGTGCTTGCGGGCGTACCGCCGGGCCGCGTACTCGCCGCCGAACGCGTGCCACGGTCCGGTCTCGTGGCCGCCGAACGGACCCCACCACAGCGTGTACGACAGCACCATCAGCCCACCGGGCCGGGTCACCCGCAGCATCTCGTCGGCCATCGTCCACGGTTCCGGCACGTGCTCGGCGACGTTCGACGAGAAGCAGACGTCGACGGCCGCGTCCCGCACCGGCAGCGCCATCCCCGACCCGCGGAGGCCACCGTGCGCGGGCAGGCCCGCGGCGTGCATCTCGGTCGGATCCGGCTCGACCGGCACGTAGGTCGCTCCGGCGCCGCGGAACGCCTCGGCGAAGTAGCCGGGGCCGCCGCCGACGTCCAGCACGGTCACCCCGTCCAGGGACCGGCCGGTCGCGCCGGCGTGGAGGTCGGCGATCAGCTCCAGCGAATCGGAGGCCAGCGCACCGTAGAACCGGTCCGGATCGGTCTGCTCGTACCGGAAGTCCGACAGCAGGCTCACCGACCTGCGGAGGGTCGCCCGGCGGGCGAAGATGCGGGTCACGGGCAGCGCGGTCACGAGGTGCCACCCTATCGACCGGGCCGCCGATGCGGTGGGGTGGAGTGCAACAGCGGCAGACGCAAAGCCGATAGGGTGTGCAGCGGCCGCCGCCGCGGTCGACACACCCGACGTCCAGGAGTAGTGCCGTGCGCGAGGTTCTGTTGCTGTGCTGGCGGGACACCGGGCACCCGCAGGGCGGCGGCAGCGAACGCTACCTCGAACAGGTCGGCGCCGGACTCGCCGCGCGCGGTATCACCGTCACCCTCCGCACCGCCGCCTACCCGGGCGCCGCGAAGGAGGAGGTCGTCGACGGCATCCGGATCAGTCGCGGGGGCGGCCGGTTCACCGTGTACCCGCGGGCCCTCGCCGCGATCGCCGCCGGCCGGCTCGGATTCGGACCGCTCCGGGGCATCGCGCCCGACGCCGTCATCGACACCCAGAACGGCATCCCGTTCTTCGCGCGTCTGGTCGCCGGCGCCCCCGGCACCGTGCTCGTGCACCACTGCCACCGGGAGCAGTGGCCGGTCGCCGGGCGCCTGATCGGGCGGATCGGCTGGTGGGTCGAGTCGCGGCTCTCGCCGCGCGTGCACCGCCGCAACCAGTACCTGACGGTGTCGCTGCCGTCCGCGGAGGAACTCGAAGCGCTCGGCGTCGACCGCGACCGGGTCGCCGTGGTCCGCAACGGAGTCGACCCCGTCCCCGTGACCGCGCCGGTCGGCGACACCGGAACCCGCACCGCGCACCCGAGCATCTGCGTGCTCTCCCGACTGGTGCCGCACAAGCAGATCGAGGACGCGCTCACCGCGGTCGCGGCGCTGCGCACCCGGATCCCCGGACTGCACCTCGACGTCGTCGGCGGCGGCTGGTGGGAGGACAACCTCCGCGACTGCGCCGGTGCCCTCGGGATCGCCGATGCCGTCACCTTCCACGGCCACGTGTCCGAGCACCGCAAGCACGAGCTGCTCTCCCGCGCCTGGGTGCACGTGATGCCCTCCCGCAAGGAGGGGTGGGGGCTCGCCGTCATCGAGGCGGCGCAGCACGGCGTCCCGACCGTCGGCTACCGCAGCTCCCGCGGCCTGACCGACTCCATCGTCGACGGGGTCACCGGGCTCGTCGTCGGCGACGTCGTCGCCGACCCCGCCGGTGCCGGGGACGACGTCGCCGCGCTCACCGGGGCTGTCGAGGTGCTGCTGCTCGACGCCGAGTACCGCACGGAGCTGGGGGAGAAGGCGCGGGTCCGGGCCGCCGAGTTCTCGTGGGACCAGACCGCGTCCGGGGTCCACGACGTGCTCGCCGCGACCGCGGCGGGACGGCACGTGTCAGGACTGATCGGCGCGGATCCGGCGGTCACGGAGCCGGCCGAGTACGCAACCGAGCGCGCCGCCGGCTAGCAGCGCCGCCCACGCCAGGTGCGTCGTGGCCAGCGCGACCCGGGCGGCGACACGGTCCGGCCGCGGGACCGGATCCCCCGGCACCCGGTACAGCGTCAGGTGCTCGTCGGTGTGGACCCGCTCCAGGCGGTCCAGCAGCTCGGTGTTGCCGGGCAGACCGGGCGTGTCGTCCTCGACGAGCACCCAGCCGACTCCCAGCGCGGCGAGGTCCTCCGGGGCCCCGCCGCCGATCAGCACCAGCTCGATCTCCGCGGCCCGGCCGCCCTCGCCGCTGATGTCGATGTACCCGGGGCCGGTGAAGGTCGGTTCCGCGGGTACGACGAGCAGGCGGCCGGTCTGGGGCACGTCGGCCGGCAGCATCCGCGGCGCCGGGTCCAGCACCGGCGCGGTCCCCGAATACGGGAACCGCCGGAACGTGCCCGCCGGCAGCACCGCGACGTCACCGTCGGCGCCGTCCAGCAGCTCCGCGACACGACCCCACGACGGCGGATAGTGCACCGGGCGCAGCGCACCCCCGACGCCCCACGCCAGGTCCGGCAACACCGCCAGCACCGCGACGATCGCGACCGCGGACACGACCCGGGTCCGCTCGCCGCCCGGCGCGCGTTCCGGCGTGAACACCCGCCGGCCCAGACGCGCGAGCGCGGGCACCCCCGCCGCGGCGGCCAGCGCGTAGAACGGCACGGCGAGGGCCACCCACTTCTGGGTGTCGCGCAGCAACCCGAAGCCGGGCACGCGCGCGATCGCCCACTCGCCCGCGGTCAGACCCCAGCCGGTCGCCGCGAGCGCAGGCAGCACCACCGCCACCGCCGCGAGCGCGGCCAGCGCGACGAGCACCGGGTTGCGGCGCCGTCCCCCGCACGCGGGAGGTGCCCCCAGCCACAACGCGGGCAGTCCGCTCACCACGACCGCCAGCAGCACGACCGTGCCGACCGCCGCCCACGCCGTCGTCCGGCTGTCCGGGACCGCGTCCGCGTTCCAGATGCCGCCGAGCCCGGCGAGGCTGCCGAGGGTCGCGAGGCCGGGTTCGGCGCGGGCCGCGAACGCCGCGACCCCCGACGCGTCCGAACCGGCGACGCCCGCGCCGGACAGGGCGGTCGCGGTCAGCCACGGCGCCGAGGCCAGGGCCGCGAGCAGTGCACCAACCGCGACCCTCGGACCCCGCCGGGACCGGCCACCCGGCGCGGCGAGCAGCACCAGCGTCAGGACGGTGGCCAGCACGGCACCGGTCGGTGTCAGCCCCGCCGCGGCCAGCGGCAGCGCCAGCGGCGCCCACAGCAGGGGGGCCCGCACCGAGCCCGCGCGGCGAATTCGCAACGCCGCCACCACGATCCACGGTAGCGCCGCATATCCGGTGAGCAGGCTCCAATGTCCCTGCAGCAGCCGCTCGGCGACGTATGGATTCCACAGCGTCACCGTCGACGCCAGCAGCCGGCCACCGAGTCCGACGCCCGGCAGCATCCCGGCGACCATCCGCGCGGCACCCCACCCGGCCGCCCACAACGCGACCAGCAGGATCGCCTTGACGAGGACACCGCCGTCGACGACCGTCGACGCCACCGCGATCACCGCGTCCTGCGGCACCGCCCGGGCCGCCGCGTCCGACAGACCCAGCGCCGAATCCGTGAGATACGACCTCGGTGTGCTGACCGCGTCCCGCAGCAGCAGGTACCCGGGGCCGAGCAGCGGACCGAGGATCAGCAACGACAACGCCAGGCTGTACACCGGAACGGCGGCGCGGACGAGCCCCGTGGGCTCGGTGGCCCGGGAGAGCCTGGGGAGCCGCACGATCATGGATCGAACCATAGACAACCCCTTCGCGGCGTGTGCGTGTCGGGGGTGGACGCCCGGTGGGGCGGGGACGACGATGAAACGGGGTTCCCCGTATGCCGAAAGTGCGCACCCGGCCGTCGACCGGAGGAGGAGTGCCGTCATGGCCACGAACCGTCAGGGCAAGATCGCGGTGGACATTCGAGACTCGGTGGCGGACTGGTCACCGTACCTGCCCGCCCGGGCCCCAGACGGGGCCCCGAACGTGCTGATCGTCGCGTGGGACGACGTCGGCTACGGCAGCATGGACGTCTTCGGCGGTCCGATCGAGACCCCCACCATGCGGCGTATCGCGGACGCGGGCGTGCGCTACTCGAATTTCCACACCACGGCGCTGTGTTCGCCTACCCGCGCCTCGCTTCTGACCGGCCGCAACGCCACCTCCAACGGGATGGCGACGGTCGCCGAACTCAGCTCCGGGTTCCCCGGCATCTCGACCCACATCCCGTTCGAGAACGGATTCATCTCCGAGGTGTTGGCCGAACGCGGCTGGAACACCTACTGCGTCGGCAAGTGGCACCTGACCCCGAACGAGGAATGCAACCTGTCGGCGGTCAAGACCCGGTGGCCGCTCGGCCGCGGTTTCGAGCGTTTCTACGGCTTCCTCGGCGGAGAGTCGAACAGTTGGTACCCCGACCTCGTCTACGACAACCACCCCATCGAGGCACCCGGAACGCCCGAGGACGGCTATCACCTGTCGAAGGACCTGTCCGACAAGACGATCGAGTTCATCCGCGACGCCAAAGCGGTCGACCCCGACAAACCGTTCTTCATGTACCTGGCCCCGCAGGCCGGGCACGCCCCGCACCACGTCCCCGCGGAATGGGCCGACAAGTACAAGGGCAGGTTCGATCAGGGCTACGAGGCCATCCGCGCCGACATCCTCGCCCGCCAGAAGGAACTGGGCCTGCTGCCCGCGGACACCGAGCTGTCGCCGATCAACCCCCACGGGGAGCCGCACACCACCGGCCCGGACGGTCAGCTCTGGCCGATCCTCGACACCGTGCGCCCTTGGGGTTCGCTCGCCGCCGACGAACAGCGCCTGTTCATCCGGATGGCCGAGGTGTTCGCCGGATACATCTCCTACGCCGACGATCAGCTCGGCCGGGTGATCGACTTCCTCGCCGACTCGGGGGAACTCGACAACACCCTGCTGATCGTGATCTCCGACAACGGCGCCAGCGGCGAGGGCGGCCCGAACGGGTCGTTCAACGAATGGCGGTTCTTCAACGGCGTCGCCGACACCACCGAGGTGACGCTGCCTCACCTCGACGAACTCGGCGGCCCCGCCTCCTACAACCACTACAACACGGGATGGGCGTGGGCGTTCGACACCCCGTTCCCGTATTGGAAACGGTGGGCGGGGTACGAGGGCGGTATCGCCGACATGTGCATGGTGTCCTGGCCGGCGAAGCTGCCGCACGACACCGAACCGCGGCACCAGTACATTCACGCGGTCGACGTCGTGCCCACCATCTACGAGCTCCTCGGCGTCGAACCGCCTGCGGTGCTCAAGGGCTACACACAGAGTCCGATCGAGGGCGAGAGCTTCGCGGCGTCGTTGACCGACCCCGCCGCTCCGGGGAAGGAGACTCAGTTCTACGCGATGCTCGGCCAGCGTTCCCTCTACCACGAGGGGTGGCTCGCCTGTTCGCTACACCCGCCCATCTCCGGCTGGGGCAACTTCGGCCACGACGTCTGGGAGCTCTACCACCTCGACGAGGACCGCGCCCAACTCCACAACCTCGCCGACACCGAGCCGCAACGACTCGCCGAGATGAAGGAACTCTGGTTCTACTACGCCGGCATCTTCAACGGCCTCCCCCTCGACGACCGCAACGCCCTCGAACAGGTCCTCGCCGACCGCCCGCACCCCGGCAAACGCCGCGACCGCTACGTCTACTACCCCAACTGCGCGGACGTCCCTGAAAGCGCGGGTGCCGCGATCACCGGCCGCTCCTTCACCATCGCCGCCGGAGTCCATGTCGACACGCCGGACGCGGAGGGGGTGCTCTTCGCGCACGGTGGCGTGGCAGGCGGACACAGCCTGTACGTCAAGGATCACCGACTCCGGTACACCTTCAACTGGCTCGGGACCCGTGCCGAGGACGTCACCGCCGACCGCGACATCACCCCCGGCGGCCACGTGTGCACCGCCGAATTCACCGTCAAGGGCAGGAACGAGGACCCGGCGATGCCCGGATTCGCCGGCACCCTCGACCTCTACCTCGACGACCAGCAGGTGGCCAGCAGCGACATCGTCACCCAGCCCGGCGTGTTCTGTCTCGTCGGCGACGGGATCTGCGTCGGACGCGACAGCGCCTCCCCGGTCACCGCCGACTACACCGCACCGTTCCCGTTCACCGGCGGAACCATCGACAAGGTTGTGGTCGACGTGTCCGGGCAACGCTACGTCGACCACGAGGCACAGGTCCGGGGCTGGTTCATGATCGACTGACACCCGCCGACGCCGAACCCGGACACGCCTCCGAGAGCACACACGAGGACCGCCGACTCCGCCGGCCGCGATCGTGTGGCCAGGTATCCGGACGGGTCGGGGAGACGCACCCGGTGCGATCATGGGCGGATGACACCTCGCCCCGCCACGACGTCCGCGGTGGCCGGGATGACGATGGTGACCGCGGGGTCGATGACGGCGAACGCGGTGTCCTACCTGCTGGCGCTGGTCGCGGCCGCGTGGCTCGGACCGTCCGGGTACGGCGAGTTCGCCGCACTGACCGCTTCCCAACTCGTGCTCGCCGTTCCGGCGCTGGCGCTGCAGACCGTCGTCGCCCGCGAAGTGGTGCTCGGCCGCGACGCCGCCACCCTGCGCCGCCTCGAAACCCGGTGCGCGGTGATCGTCGCGGTCCTCGCCGCCCTGCTCGTCGCGCCGATCGCCGCGATTCTCGGCACGGGTACCGGCGCGACCGTCGCCGCACTGCTCACCGCGCCCCTGCTCGTGCTGCTCGCCGGCGAGCAGGGCCTGCTGCAGGGCACGGGACGGTTCGGGAGGCTGTCCGCCCTGCTCGCCGCGGCCGGTCTCGGGAAGGTCGCGCCCGCGGTCGCGGTCCTCGCGCTCGGCGGCGGTCCCGGTGCCGCGCTCACCGCGTCGGCGGTCGGGACCGGTGCGGTCGCCGCCGTCGCCCGAGTGCTCACCGGCCGCGGCACCGATTCCGACGAGCCGCGCGCGGCCGTCGGTGTCGCGGCGGTGCTGCGGGCGTCGCAGGTGCAGCTCGCCCTGGTGGTGCTGTCGTCGGTGGACGTCCTGCTCGCGCGGGTCGTGCTCGGGGACGAGCAGGCCGGGCAGTACGCGCTCGGCGCCGTCGCGACCAAGGTCGCGTTCTGGCTGCCGGCGGCGGTCGGGGTGGTGCTGTACCCGAAGATGGCGAGTCCCGACCACTCCGGGCGGGCGGTCCGCGCCGCGCTCGGGGTGCTGGTCGGGATCGGGGCGGTCACCGTCGCCGCGGCCGCGGCGGTCGCGCCGCTGGTCCCGGCCGTGCTCGGCGAGGACTACGCGCCGGTGCGGGGACTGCTGTGGGCGTTCGCCCTCAGCGGTGGATGCCTGGCCGTGCTGCAGGGCGCACTGCTGTCCGCGATCGCCCGGGAACGGACCCGGCTGGCGCTTGTCGCATGGGCGGGTCTGGCCGTCGAGGTGGCACTGATCCTCACGGTCGTGTCGACGATGCAGCAGCTGATCGCCGTCGCCGCAACCACCGCGGCCCTCACCGCCGCCGCGGCCGGCCTGCTCGTCCTTCGCGGCGTCGCCGGCCCCTCCCGCGGGTTCCCCGATGTCACATCGGGTACCCCTGAGTGACCGAATGTGACATCAGGGAACCGGGCGGGCCCTCACAGCCGCACCCCGACCTCCGCGAGCCGCCGACGCAGCCGGGTGACGTGCCCGCCGGGCCAGTACACCTGCCCGCAGTCGCGGCAGCGGCACACCCGCTGCCCGGGGGCGACGTCCTCGGGCACCCGGTCCGCGACGTGTTCCCGCGGCACCTCGTCGAGGACGCCGTTGCACCGGGCGCAGCGGGTCAGCGACCGGATCTGCCCGTGCAGGTCGAACCGGTCCAGCACCTCCCGTAGCTGACGGCGCGGGTCGGTGGCGTGCACGAACGCCCCGCGGGTCACCGCGGCGCGACGCAGCAGCCCGATGTCGCGGGTCAGCACCGTCCGGGACTCGGCCACCGACACCGCGACCAGTTCGGTGTCGTCGACGTCGTTGCGGTACCGGCAGTCGAAGCCGAGCAGTCGCAGGTAGGACGCCAGCCGCCCGAGATGCACGTCGGCGACGAACCGAGGCTCCCGGAGCGGCCGGGGACGCAGTCGGGTCAGGCCGGTCAGGTCGAAGCGCTCGAACACCGGGTACACCGCGACCCGCTCGCCGCCGCGCAGCAGGTGGTCGAAGCCGACCGAGACGCCGTCGACGAGTACCAGATCGACCTCGGTGTGCGGCACCCCGAGTGCCTCGATGCGGTCCTTCACCGACGGGGTGCCCGCGAAGTCGTGCCGGAAGGACCGTCGGCGCAGCGTGGGCGCGAGGAAGTCGTTCAGCTCCTCGTAGAAGCGGAACTCGCTGTGCCGGCCGGTGCGAGACATGCTGCCCCTCGTCCCCAACCTACGCCCGGACGAATCGGCCGATCTCCTGGTCGCCGCGGAACCCGGTGCCCGCGAACGGCGGCGGGGTCGGCCGCCGACGATCAGGTCGCGACGTCGACAGCGCGGTGCGCACGGTCCGCCCTCACCGCGGGTCGGTCAGGCCGAACGCCATGCTGCCGTCCCGATTGATCTCGTAGATCTCCACCCCGTCCGACACGTTGGCCGCGTCGGCGCCGGTCGCGACCGCGATCTTGTTGGTGGCGTTGCGCATCATCGTGACGACGAGCTCGACGGCCTGGGCGGGGGAGAAGTGCACGCGTATCGCGTCGATCACCTCGTCGTCGATGAAACCGGGCTGCCACACCATCGCGTCGACGAGTGCGAGCGCCGCCTTGTGTCGATCGGACAGCGCGGCACTGCTCGCGTGGTCGTCGATCTCGTCGAACGTCGACTCGTCCGCGCCCGCGGCGAGTGCCGAGCGGTTGCGCAGCGACTTGCAGATGCGGCAGTTGTGTTGCCGCGCCGCCCGCAGCCGCACCACCTCGCTCGTGACCGGGTCCAGTTCACCCAGCCCCGCGACACGGGTGATGAACGCATCGACCAGGGGCCACGTGTCGGTCGGGGACTCGTTCCAGTGCGCGGGAGCGCTCCAGCCGTCCTCGCCGGCGCCGAAGAGCTGATCGAGAACCCTACGCAGGCGGGGTGTCCAATCGGCAACGTAGACCGACGTGACGAACGCCGCCGAGCGATCAGCGAGCGCCGCGAACAGCACCGACCGCATCGGGTCGTCGATCGCGCTGACGTCCACGCTCATCTGCTCGGCGAACTCGAGCGCCGCCCGCCCGCCGTCCGACAGCGTCGCGGCGTCGAACTCGCCGGTGTCCGGGACCGGCAGCGGGGGCAGGGACAGGGCCGTCGCGCACGTCGCCCGGGCCAGCGCCGCGAGCGGTTCGCCCGTGGTCGGTGGGTTCAGTGCGACGAGTGCGTCGATCGCGTCGGCCACGTCCGGCGCGTGGCGTCGCAGCGCACTCGCACCCGTCCCGTCGAATCCTGTGTTCACGGTGGATCTCCCCTCTCGGTACCAACAACTGCTCGACAGAGTGACAAGTATTGGTCATGCAGGGACTGTTGTTTGGCGGTGAGAGCGTAGTGGAGCACCCTATACCGCCGGCGAGCTCGACGCGGCGAAGGCGCTCTCGATCAGCTACCTGGGTGCGCCCGTGTTCGACGGTCGCAACCACGCCGTCTACGAGCTCCAGGTCGGTCCGCTGAGGCCGGATGTGAGCAAGCCCGAGCGGGACCGGTTGATCCACGAGCTGGTCCGCACGGCCCGGGAGCTCGGCGATGCCTCGTCCACGTTCCGGTCCCCGGCGTGGCGCTGGACCGCCCGCGAAGCCCGTCCGCCCCGGCGACCGCGTCCCGGACACACGCAGGGCCCGCGCCCGAGAAGTCGGGGGCGGGCCCTGCGCGGAGGACTCTAGAGCCGGGTGGTCGGCGGATCCTGATCCGGCTTCACCTGCGGGATCTCGACCGTCTGATCGGTCGTGTAATCGTGCCGCGGGATCATCTCGGTGTCGGGTTCGCTGTATTCGCCCGGGTGCGGACCGGCGGCCGGGGCGGGCGCGACCGGCGCACCGCCTTCGACGGCCGGCTTCGGGCCGCGGCCACCGCGGGTGCCGAGGAAGATGCCGGCGATCAGCGAGATCACACCGAGGATGCCGGCGATGATCGGGACGGTGCGGCCGAACATCGCGAGCTTGTCCTGGCCGTCCTTGGCCTGGCCGATCTGGTACTCGATCGTGTCCTCGTTGAACGGCAGGGTCGCCTTCAGGACGGTGACCTCGGGCTTGTCGCCGCTGCGGGCGTAGTACTGGTACAGCTTCTCCTGGCCCTTGACGACCACGCCGGTGATCGGGTCGACCCAGACGTCACGCTCGTTGGTGTACCAGCGGGTCATCGTGATCGGCGCGGTGCCGCCCTCGACACCCCAGGTCTCGGCAGGCAGCGACAGCTTGTTCGTCGGGGAGGCCACGACCTTCGACAGGTCGACGGGGCCGACCTTCTGGTTGTAGTGGTAGACCTTCATCCCGTTGATCTCCGTCTCCTCGACGAAGTCGATGTCCTTGCTCGCACGGGCGTTGATGTCGAAGTACGGGTAGGACTTCTGCTCGGCGTCGAACGGCCACTTGTACTGCAGGCCGGTGTGCTCGACCTCCTCGGCGGGCTTGTTCGCCTCGGTCTGGATGGTGCCGACCGGGTCCTGGATCGGCATCGAGGTGACGCGGTCGGCGGTGACGCGGTCCACGGTCGCGGTCAGCAGGCCGGTGTCGCCCTGCTTGTCGGTGCGGCGCAGCGTCTGGCCGGCCTGCACCGTGATGCGGTCGGCGTCGGACGGGTCGACGACGGTCACGTAGCGCTGCGCGACGAGCGGGACGTCGGTGTTGACGACGGCCTTGCCTGCGGTCAGGGACTTCGCGTCGAGCACCTCGCCCTTGCCCTCGGCGATCGTGGTGACCTCGAGATCGAGCGGGGTCTTCTTCAGCTTGCTGACGGTGTACGTCGGGATCAGCAGTGCGGCTGCCAGTAGGAATGCGCCGAGCCCCACGAGGATGCAGGCGATGATCCTGCTCGGCCCTGAGCGTTCCGCCATACTGAATCTCCTTCGTCCACTGATGAGCCCGTCTTGACGATGAGCCGCCCCGAGGGGTGCGACTGGCGCCGCCCCCGAACACAGGGTGCCCCGGTCGTGACACCCGACGAGCCCAGACAGTAACAGTGTCCGGTGTCCGATTGCGCTGGCACGCCATATTTCGGGCGCCGTAAGAAAGAGGCCGGCGCGCCCGGGCCGACCGCTCACCGGGCAGACTGGACCCGAAATGAATGCCATCCGAACCGCCGCCGCGCCCGCCGTCGTCCCGCACCGGGCGGCGCGGGGATTCGTCCCCGCCCTCGAGGGGATGCGGGGACTGGCCGCGCTCGGCGTCCTGCTCACCCACGCCGCGTTCCAGACCGCCGCCACCGCGACCCCGGTCCTCGGGCGGGTGTGGGGCCGATTCGACCTGGCCGTGGCCGTGTTCTTCGCGCTGTCGGGATTTCTGCTGTGGCGTCCGCACGCCGCGGCCGCCCGCGGCTACGGCGACCGCCCCGCGACCGGCCGGTACTTCCTGCACCGCGCCGTCCGCATCCTGCCCGCGTACTGGGTGGTCGTGATCGTGGTCCTGACCTTCCTTCCGAGCGCGGGGACCGGTTGGCGGGTGTGGGCGTCGAACCTGGCGCTGGTGCAGGTGTTCGTCCCGCTGACCCTGACCGACGGGCTCACCCAGATGTGGAGCCTGTCCGTGGAGGTCGCGTTCTACCTGGTGCTGCCGCTGCTGGCGTTCGCGCTCGTCCGGCTCCGCGGCCCCGCGGCCCGATGGCGGATCCCGACCCTGCTCGGGGCGGTCGTGCTGAGTCTGGGATGGGCATTCGTATCCGTTCCGACCCCGGACGGCATCCACTCCGACAACTGGCTGCCCGGGTACCTGCCGTGGTTCGGGGCGGGGATGCTGATCGCGGAGCTGGTGATGCTCCCGGACGGCCCGGTCCACCGGTTCGTCGGCCGGCGCCGGGTGATGGCGGCGATCGCGCTGGTCGCGTTCGCGCTCTCGTGCACCGACCTCGCCGGTCCGGCCGGGCTGGTGCGGGCCGCGCCGTGGCAGTACGCGGTGAAGATCGCGCTCGGCGCGGTCCTGGCGTTCGTGTTGCTCGCGCCGCTGGTGCTCGGTGACCGCGCCGAGCACCGACTGCTCGCCGGACCGGTCGCACTGGCGGTGGGCCGCTGGTCGTACGGGGTGTTCATCTGGCACCTGCTCGTGCTCTCGATCGTCTTCCCCGTGTTCGGGATCCTCCCGTTCCACGGCCAGTTCGTGTTCGTGCTCGTCGTCACCGTCGTGCTGAGCCTGGCCGTGGCGTCGGCGAGCTACGCGCTCGTCGAGGAGCCGGCGCGCCGGGCGCTCGCCCGCTGGGAGGCCCGGCGTCGCAGCAGCGCCGACACCGCGGACCGCGACAGCGGCACCGCGGACCAGCCGACCGCGACGACCCCCACCAGCGCCGCCAGCTGAACGAGCCAGGCGTGCCCGACGTAGCCGTCGGGGAACCGCCACGGCCCGGTCGACAGCAGCGCGGCCCCGAGCGCGGTGCCGATCCCGGCCGCACCGACCAGCGTCCGGGCCGCGGCCACGGGCCCCCGGAGCCGTCCGACCGCCACGACCGCCGCCGCGCAGGCGGCCGCGACCACGGCGCCCGGCCACCCGGCGACGACGGTCGCGGTGGCCAGCACCCCGACGGTGCCGACGGTGGTGCTGCGCCAGGTGCGCGGCACGGGGCCCGGGTCGCGACCCGGCCCCCGCCGGCGCGGCCACAGTGCGAACGCGAACAACGGGAGCAGTGCCAGCAGCCCGGCGCCGATGCCGAGCCGGTACCAGCGGTCGGTGGGGAAGTCGAGGGTGACGGTGCCGACGGTGCCGGCGGGCACCACCCAGCCCTGCTGCCAGCCGTCGACGACGACGGGTGTCAGTTCGGTGCCGTCCGGGGCGGTGGCGACCCAGCCGACGTTCTGCGACTCCGGGTTCACCAGGAGGCGGGCGCCGGCGGTGCCGGCAGTCGACTCCGCGTCGGCGGCCGGAACCGTCAGTTCCCGATGGTTCGGGGCCCACGCGGTGGTGGCGACCGGGGCGGCCTGCTGGGCGGCGGGCGCCGCCGGGGTCGCGTCGAGACGCAGGCCGTCGACCGAGAAGGCGGGACCGGGCGCGACCACCACGGACGGCGATCCGGCAGGCAGCGGCACGGCGGGTGCGGACGACCCGGTCGCGGATCGGGTGCCGTCCGGGCCGTCGACGGAGCAGACGGTCGCGGAAACCGGCGCGCCGGACCGCAACTGGCCGACGGTCGCGGTGACGGACGTGTGCACCACGGATCCGGCGAACGAGACGACGGGGCCGTCGGCGCACCCGACGGTGACGGTGCGATCGCCCGGCGGCGGGTCCTGGGCGCCGGTGCCGGGAACCGTCACCGTGGCGCCGTCGGCGTCGGTGGTGAGGACGCCGATCTCGGCGAATCCGGGCGGCTGGGGTTGCGCGAAGCCGAGCGCGGTCTGGTCGAGGACGTCGTCCCAGTCGACGACGCTGACGACGATGCGGTCGGTCACGGTGGGGGACAGCGAGATCCGGTCGCCGTCGGTCAGCTCCCGCACCTGGGGGCCGGCGCCGAGGTCGACGGCGACGCGGGTCGCCCGCGCCGGCAGCGCACCGCGGCTCGGTGTCAGTTCGAGTCCGGTGACCCGGACCGGTTCCGGCAGTGTCACGGTGAGAGTCGGTTTCGCGCCGGTGCCTTCGATGCTGTCCGGCGACGCGGTCCAGCTGGTGCGCGGGTCGCCGTCGACGGCCGCGGCCGCGGACCCGCGGACGTCCGCGATCGCGGCGTCGCCGTCGGCGCGCGGCCGGTCCGGGTCCGCCACGAGACGCTCGAGTTCGGGACCCTGCCGGGACCGCAGCACCAGCCGCGGGGTCACCGCGGTGTCCCGCGGCACCGACAGGGTGCGTTCGAAGGTTCCCGGCTCCTCCGGTTGCAGGCCGAGTCCGGGATGGCAGCGCACCCGGTCCGGAGCTTCGACGCAGGAGGTGTGACCGGGCAGCTCCTGCCCGAGGTCCCAGCCGGTGACGGTCGCGCCGCGCGGCGTTGGGGGTAGCACCGTGTGGTGCCGGATCGGCACGGTCACCGGATGGTCCCGGTCGGTGTAGTCCTCGACCGACACCTCGCTGATCCCGAACTGGGTTCCGGTCGACCCGTCCTCGGTGTGGGTGGCGGTGACCTTCACCCAGTCGGTGCGCCCCGGAGGAAGCGAAACGGTCAGTGGCTCACCGGGTTTGGAGACGCGGACGGCGGTGCTCCCGTTCGCGGTCGACACCTCGAGCTGCTTGACCGGGACCCCGAGAGCGGCCGCGCTGGTCCGCAGGTGCAGCAGCCCGCTGTCGACGGGCTTGTCGAGGTCGATCCGAAGCCATTGCCCCAGGGCGCTTTCCAGTCCGTTGCTGAACCATCCGGTGGCCGGGTCTCCGTCGACCACCGCGGCCGGTCCGCTGCCGGGCGCGGTGCCGCCGAGCTGGGTGGCGTCCGCCGCCGAACTCGACACCGTGATCCGGGCGCCCTGCCACTCGCCGGTGACGAGAGCGGCGCCGTCGACCGGATAGTCCGGCACCAGGTTGTAGGTGCGGCGCGGGTCGCCGGGCCCGCGCAGCGCGGAGCTGTGGTTGTCGACCTGACCGAAGTCGGTTTCCCGGTCGGTGGGGGTGTCGGTCACCGTGACGGCGTCGACCGGCAGCCCGGCCCGCGCGGCATCCGCGGCGAGCAGCACCGGCCCGGTCGGCACCGGGACCCCGTCCCCGGGGCGGGTCGCCAGGCGCTGCAACGACTCCGGGCCGCCCTGCACGATCGGGACGCCGGCGAGGTCGACGATGTGGGGGCCGGCGGGCTGCGTGCCGGGGTACGGGCTGTCGACCCGGTAGATCTCGATCGCCGGGTAGCGCGGTCGCAGGTCGCCGTCGGCGACGAAGCCGTCGACATGTCCGGGTCCGACGTCCTCGCCGAACTCCGCGACCCGGGTCAGGCCGGGGGACCCCTCGATCGTGGCGTGGACCTGCAGTGGACGGGTCGAGCGGGACGTCTCGGGGTCGAGGTCGTTGCGGACGACGACGTACCCGACGCCCTGTCCGCGGAGGGTCTGCGCGAGCCCGTCGGAGGGGGTGCCGTCGGCGATCAGGCGCTGCACCGAGTCGAGGGCGCGGATCGCGCCCGGGGGGACCAGCGGGACCGCGTCCCGCACCGCCCACGGGGTCGTGGCGAGTGCCTGCAGTGGCTCGTCGCGGGTCAGACCCCACACCTGCGCGGCGAACGGCGCGCCGGGGACCACGAGCGCGCGGGTCGCGTCCGAGCCGTCCGGGGAGCTGCCCGCGGCGTGGTCGCCGAGCCAGTCCGCGGCCTCGTGCCAGTACCCGGGGACCGCGTCGTAGGCGCCGCGCGGCGCGAGCCTGCCGGTCCACGCCAGCGAGGAGGCGAGGGTGAGCGCGACCAGGATCAGGCTGGTCAGCGCCACCATCGGTTCCCGTTCGGGGTGCGCGAACGCGCTGCGCCAGCGGGCGGGCCGCACCGACCCCGGCAGCGGAACCTTCGCCAGCAGGTGTGCGAGCCCGAGCACCAGCGGCAGCCGCACCAGCGGTTCGAGCTTGTGCACGTTGCGCAGCGGGGCGCCGGCCGAGTCGAGGAACGTGCGGACGGTGTCGGCGATCGGGGAGCCGAGTTCGCCGACGTAGCCGGCTCCGAGCCCGGCGAGCCCGACGAACAGGATCAGCGTCAGCCTGCCCTTGGCCGGCATCGACCGCATCGCGAGCCCGGCCATCCCGGCCGCGGCCAGTGCCCCGGTCGCGACCACGGCCGCGGGCTGGGTGACGAGCACCGCGCCGGCGATACGCTCCGGCGACACGAACGGCGTCCAGCTGTCGGTGCCGCGCAGCACCTCGGTCAGGCTGGTCCACTGGGTCGTCACCCCGGACGACTCGATGTAGTCGAGGAACGGTGGGCTGACCCGGCCGAGGAGCAGCAGCGGCACGATCCACCAGATGGTGGCGACCAGGCACAGCGGCAGCCACCAGGCGGTGAAGATCCACCAGCGCCGGTTCGGCCGGTGCGCGATCCACCAGAGTGCCGCGACGAGGCACGCCGCGCCGGTCGCGACGGCGTTGACGGCGCCCATCAGCGCGACCGCGACCGCCGAACGGGCCGCCAGCAGCGGCAGCCCCGCCGCCGGTGCGCGGCGCTCACCCCGACCGGGTGGGAGCCCGCTCAGCGCGAGCACGACCGGCAGGAGCACCCACGGGGCCAGCATCATCGGCAGCGTCTCGGAGGAGATCGACCCGAGGGTGGTCAGGACGCGGGGGGCGAGCGCGAACGCGATCGCGGCGATGATCCGGGAGCTGCGGCTGCCGACGCCGATGGCCTCCGCGAGCCGGACGATGCCCCAGAACCCGGCGATCAGCAGCAGCGCCCACCAGATCCGCTGGGTGATCCACGGCGGGATGTGCAGGACGTGGCCCAGGCCGAAGAACGTGCCGTGCGGGAAGAAGTAGCCGTAGGCCTGGTTCTGCACCTGACCGAGCGGCGCCAGCGACGACCACTGGTGCGACGCGCGGCCGAGGAACCCGAGCGGATTCTGCGTGAGGTCGTACTTGGTGTCGGCGACCAGCCTGCCCGGGGCCTGGAGGAACGCGAGGACGACGGCGACGACCGAGGCGCCGACCAGCCACCGCCGGGTCAGCGGCTCGGTGCTCGGCGTCTCGGTGATCGAGTCGTGGGGGGTGGACACCGGGGAGCGGCGACGCCGCTCGTCCGTGGTGGTGCTGTTAACGGCTGCCGTACTCCACCTGGTTGAGCAGCGAGGAGCTGGAGTTGCCGCTGGTCTCGACGTTCGGGCGGGTGTTGTCCTGGGCGGCTGCGGTGACGCCGAAGACGGTGGCCAGTCCGAGGACGGCGCCGATCACTGCACTTGCCACACCGGGGACAAGGAACTTCATCTCGGATCTCCCACTTGCTGCCGGACTTCGAACGTGTCGCGCCAAGGTATCACCCGGGGCGTCCGGGCGGGTGCGCTGCCCGAGCAGCGGTGTGGCGGTGATCGTCGAGGTGGCGCGGTGGGGCGCTACCCGGCGATGTCGAGCGCTCCGAGCAGGGTGCCGAGTTTCGCCGTCGTCTCGGCGAGCTCGGCCTCGGGGTCGGAGCCGGCGACGATGCCGCCACCGGCCCACGCCCGCAGCCGCAGCCCGTCGGCGGAGATCTCGGCGCACCGGATCGCGACCGCCCAGACGCCGTCGCCGTCGGCGTCGCACCAGCCGGCGGCACCGCCGTAGAAGCCGCGTGGCTCCTCCGTCGCCCGGATCGCGTCGAGGGCGCCCTGCAGCGGGGTGCCGCACACCGCCGGTGTCGGGTGCAGCGCACGGGCCAATTCGAGTGCGGTCGGCGCGGGGTCGCGCAGCAGCCCGTGCACCGGGGTGGCCAGGTGCCACACCTGCGGGGTGCCGATCAGCTGGGGCCGGTCCGGAACGGTCAGGGTCTCGCACAGCGGGTCGAGGACCTCGCGGATGCGGTCGGTGACGAAGGCGTGTTCGGCGAGGTTCTTCGCCGACGCCAGCAGGTGCTCGCCCTCGGCGCGGTCGGCCGCCGCGTCGCGGTGGCGCGGTGCGGTGCCGGCGAGCGGGAAGCAGCGGACCTCGCGTCCGGTGCGTTCGAGCAGCAGTTCGGGGCTGGAACCGACCAGCGCGCGGCCGGTGTGATCGGCCCCCGCGGGGGAGAGGTCGACACCGAACCCGTTACCCCCGGGGTCGCGGGCGACGAGCCGCGCCAGCAAGGGCCACGGCCGCACCGGCGCCTCGGCCTCGACCAGCACCGAGCGGGCCGCGACGACCTTTCCGAGCTCGCCGGAGCGCAGCCGCGACACCAGCGCGGCGACGCGAACGAGGTGGTCGGCGGGGGTGGGCACCTCTTCGGTGATCCGGGCCGCGGGCAGCGCCGGCACGGAGTCGGGGGTCCACGGTCCGACGGTGTGTTCGGCGGTCTCGGGCGCGGTCAGCGCGGCCGGGTCGTCGGGGTCGAACGGCAGCGCGCCGACGACGAGAGGGACGCGTCCGGCCGCGAGTGCGTCGACCGCGGCGTCGACGGTGTCGTAGCGGTCCCGGCTCCCGGAGGTGCGCAGGGTCCGGTCGGTGCGCGAGAGCAGGAAGCCGTCCATGTCGGTGTCCGACGATAGTCGGCGCCGGTGGACCGGGCCCGGCCGCGTGCTACTTGCCGGGCGGGACGATCAGCACCGGGCGGTGACTGTGCCGGAGCACGTGGTCGGCGACCGAGGACTGCAGCAGGGACCGCAGCCCGGTGGTGCCGCGGGTGCCGGTCACGATGATGTCGGCGTCGAGGTCGTCGGCGGTCTCGACGATCGTGGTCCAGATCGTGGTGACGCACTCGATGGTCCGGCCCTCGGCGTTCAGGCCCACGCTGCGCGCGAGGTCGGTGCCCTCGCTGTTGACGGTCCTGGCGTCGGTGAGGGCGATGTCCTCGGTGTCCTCGTCGGGTACCCATTCGGGTTGCACGACCCCGGACAGCCCCGACATCCGGGCCGCCTGCCGGACCATCGGCTCCCACGCGGTGATGACGACGGCGCGTTCGGCGCTGAGGAATCGGCCGGCGTACTCGACTGCGCGCTTGGCGTTCTCGCTGCCGTCGTAGGCGATGAGCATCAGGTCGGCGGGCATTCGTGACCTCCTCGTGCACGGGGCGATCCTGCTGTCAGGCTACCCGTTCGCCGTGATCCGGGGTGGGTACGGTGGCGGGGTGATCCGCAACCGTCTGCCCCGCGTTCTGCCCCTGCTGCTCGGCCTCGGGGTGGTGGCCGGATGCGGCGGCACCGGGACGCAGACGGCCGCGACCACGTCCCCCGCCTCGTCCGCTGAGCCGACGTCGACGCAGGCCCCGTCGGCCCCCGCTGCGGCGGCGCCGGCCGCGGCCGCACCGGCCTGCGGCAGCGACTTCCTGGCGTCGCTCACTCCGCGGCAACGGCTCGCGCAGCTGCTGAACGTCGGGGTGACGGGGACCGCGGACGCAATGTCGGTGGTGCGCGACGAGCAGGTCGGGGGCATCTTCGTCGGCAGCTGGACCGACGAGTCGATGCTGGCGAACCGGCAGATACCGCAGGTGCAGGCCGTCTCGAAGGTCCCGGTGGCGGTGAGCATCGACGAGGAGGGTGGCCGGGTGTCGCGGGTCGCGGACCTGCTCGGGGAGGATCCGGCGCCGCGGACGGTCGCGCAGACGATGACACCCGAGCAGACCTACGCGATGGCGCTCGAACGGGGTCGCGGCCTGCACGACCTCGGGATCACCGTGAACTTCGCGCCGGTCGTCGACGTCAGCGACCAGCCCGCGAACACGGTGATCGGGGACCGGTCGTTCTCCGGGGATCCGGAGGTCGTGACGCGGTACGCCGGCGAGTACGCCCGCGGCCTGCGCGACGCCGGGGTGTTCCCGGTGATCAAGCACTTCCCCGGGCACGGGTCGGCATCGGGCGACTCGCACACCGGCGCGGTCACGACGCCGCCGCTCGACCAGCTGCAGACCCACGATCTGGTGCCCTACCGGACGTTGGTCACCACCGGAGTCGGTGTGATGGTCGGGCACCTGGACGTACCCGGTCTGACCGCGCCCGGGGTGCCGGCGAGCATCAGCCCGGCCGCGATGTCGCTGCTGCGGACCGGAACCGGATACGGTGCGCCGCCGTTCGACGGGCCGATCTTCACCGACGACCTGTCCGGGATGCGGGCGATCACCGACCGGATGGACATCGCGCAGGCGGTCGCGGCGTCGTTGGAGGCGGGCGCCGACGTGGCGTTGTGGCTGACGACGGACGAGGTGCCGCGGGTGCTCGACCACCTCGAAGCCGAGGTCGCGGCGGGTCGGTTGCCGCAGGCCAAGGTGGATGCGTCGGTGCTGCGGGTGGCCCGCGCGAAGGGGGTCGTGCACTGCTGACGGCGGGGCGGTGCGGATCGGCGGTCGCCGATCGAGGAGAATGACACCCGACACACGACATTCTTACTCTAGAGTAAGATCAACCCTGGGGGTCGACCGCGGTCGATGCCGCAGACTCTGGAGGAACGATGGCCGGTGGAACCAAACGACTCCCGCGCGCGGTGCGTGAGCAGCAGATGCTCGACGCGGCGGTCGAGGTGTTCTCCGCCAAGGGGTTCCACGACACCTCGATGGACGCGATCGCCGCGGCGGCCGAGATCTCCAAGCCGATGCTGTACCTGTACTACGGCTCCAAGGAAGAACTGTTCACCGCCTGCATCGCCCGTGAGGGGCAGCGGTTCGTCGAGGCCCTGGGACCGGCCACCGACTCCACCCTCACCCCGCGCGAGCAGCTGCGGGCCGCGCTCGTCGGCTTCCTCGGGTTCGTCGACGGGCACCGGTCGTCGTGGATGGTGCTCTACCGCCAGTCGATGGGCGAGCAGGCGTTCGCCAGCCAGGTCCGCACCAGCCGCGACCGGCTCATCGAACTGACCGCGAAGCTCCTCGAGTCCAGCACGCGGGAGCCGGAGCCGGGCACCGACTTCGGGATCATGGCCGTCGCCCTCGTCGGCGCCGGCGAGGCCGTCGCGGACCGGGTCGCCGGCGGCGAGATCGAGGTCGAGAAGGCCGCCGACCTGCTCGAGAACCTCGCCTGGCGCGGTCTCGCCGGCAAGAAGAAGTAGGCGCGGTCCCGCACCGGGGGCGGTGTCACGCCCGCGGGTGCTGCCCCCCACGCCGACACCGCGGCCGACGGGCGAATGCACCTGGCGTCCGCTCGATCCGGTCGAAGGACGGAAGCGTTCATTCGATCGGATCGAGCGGATGTGCCGTTCCCCCGGCGGCGGACTACCGCAGGGTCGCGGTCAGGTGCGGGTACCCCTTCTTCGGGTTGCGCAGCGCGAGGTCCCAGCCGGTGCCGACCTCGTCGGCATGGACGTTCACCGTCGCGGGCAGCACGATCGGCTTGCCGAACTTCACCCGGTAGGTGACGGCGTCCGGGATGCGGCCCTCGACCGCGCCGAGGATCGCCGCGGCGCTCCACATGCCGTGCGCGATCGCGCGCGGGAACCCGAAGGCCTTGGCGCCCAACGACGACACGTGGATCGGGTTGCGGTCCCCGGACACCGCCGCGTACCGGCCGATGGTCTTCTGGTCGACGCGCAGGGTCCGCATCGGGCGCGGCGGAACCTCGTCGGGATGCGACTGCTTGGGCTCCTTCGGTGCGCCGGTGGGGTGCATCTTCAGGAAGGTGCTCACCTGACGCCACACCAGTTCCCGGCCGACGTTGATCTCGCTGACCAGATCCACCTGGGTGCCCTTCGGGTGCAGTCGGATGTTCTCCGCGTGCACCGCCAGGTCCAGGGGCTCGCTCACGGAGATCGGCCTCCGCTGTTCGATCACGTTGTCGGTGTGCACGGAACCGATTGCCGGGAACGGGAACTCGGACGAGACCATCAGCTTCATCACGGTCGGGAACACCAGGGTGAACGGGTAGGTGATCGGCAGGGTGTCGCCGAAGCGCAGCCCGCACACCCGGGTGTAGCCGGCGAGGTTGTCGGTGTCGACGCGCAGCCCCTTCAGTGCGAGGGTCTGCGTGGGCAGGCTGCGCCGCACCCCCGACTTCCCGAACACCGGCAGCACCCCCAGCGCCGCGCGGGCGTACACGTCGAGCGTGCTCGGCTGGTGCGCGAGTTCGATCGTGCGCCCGGCCATCACGCCCCCAGCAGCGACTGGCCGCAGACCCGGACGATCTGCCCGGTGACGGCGTTCGACGCGGGGCTGGCGAAGTACGCGACGGTCTCGGCGACGTCGACGGTCTGGCCGCCCTGCAGCAGCGAGCTCATCCGGCGGCCGGCCTCGCGGGTGGCGAACGGGATGGCCGCGGTCATCGCGGTCTCGATGAAGCCCGGGGCGACGGCGTTGATCGTGATGTCCTTCTCGGCCAGCACCGGTGCGGTGGCCTGCACCAGCCCGATGACGCCGGCCTTCGAGGTGCCGTAGTTGGTCTGCCCGCGGTTGCCCGCGATGCCGGCGATGGAGGACACGTCGATGACCCGGCCGCCCGGCTTGAGTGCACCCTTGGCGACGAGGTGGTCGGTGATCTTCTGCGGAGCAAGGAGATTCACGCCGATCACCATGTTCCAGCGGGAGTCGTCCATGTTGGCGAGGGTCTTGTCCCGGGTGATGCCTGCGTTGTGGACGATGATGTCCGCGCCGCCGTGTCGCTCGAGCAGGTGGGTGGCCAGCTTGTCGGCAGCGTCCTCGGCGGTGACGTCGAGGGCCAGGGACGTGCCGCCGACCTTGTTCGCGGTCTCCGACAGCGCCTCGCCCGCGGCGGGGATGTCCGCGCACACGACGTGGGCGCCGTCACGGGAGAGCACCTCGGCGATGGTCGCGCCGATACCGCGGGCGGCGCCGGTCACGACGGCGACCTTGCCCTCGAGGGGCTTGTCCCAGGAGGTCGGGGCGGTCGCGTCGGCGGCGCCGACCCGGATCACCTGACCGGAGACGAACGCGGACTTGGCCGAGAGCAGGAAGCGCAGCGTGGACTCGACACCGGACAGGCCGGTCGAGGCGTTCGGGGACACGTACACCAGCTGAGCGGTGGCACCGCGCTTGACCTCCTTGCCGACACTGCGGGTGAAGCCCTCGAGCGCGCGCTGGGCGATGTGCTCGTCGACCCCCGCGGTCTCCTCGGGCGTGGTGCCGAGTACGACGACGCGGGCGCACGGAGCGAGGTTGCGGATCACCGGCTGGTAGAACTCGAACAGCTGCACCAGGTCCGTGACCTGGGTGATCCCGGTGGCGTCGAAGACGAGGGCGCCGTAGCGATCGTCGTGCGGCTGGGCGGCAGGGTAATCGGAGAGCAGTTCGCGCAGCGGCTCGACGAGGCGACCCTGGCCGCCGATCAGGACGGGGCCGGCCAGCGGAGGCTCGCCCGCCTTGTAGCGACGCAGCTTCTCGGGCTGCGGAAGTCCGGCCTGCTTGGCGATGAATGCGCCCGGCGCGGAGTTGAGGAACTGGGAGTAGAGGTCGGGAGCGCCCTTGCTGGCTGCCACGGTCCACCTTCTCTGTCGCTGATTCGTGCACCCGGAGCCCGGATGCGGTGTCGACAACTAACTTACTCTGAAGTAAGTTTGGTGTCGAGGCAGGAATCATCGACGCAGGAACCGATCGACTATGGAGAGACCGTGACCACCAGAGCGCGAACCACCAAGAAGCCGGCCCCCGCGAGCACCGGCGGACGCCGGTTGCGTCCCGTCGCGATCGTCGGCGGCAATCGCATCCCCTTCGCGCGTTCGGACAAGGCGTACGCGCAGGCCTCCAACCAGGACATGTTCACCGCCACGCTGGACGGGCTCGTCAGCCGGTTCAACCTGCAGGGCGAACGGCTCGGCATGGTCGTCGGCGGTGCGGTGCTCAAGCACAGCCGCGACTTCAACCTGATCCGCGAATCGGTGCTGGGCAGCGTGCTGAGTCCGTACACCCCGGCGTACGACCTGCAGCAGGCCTGCGGCACCGGCCTGCAGTCGATCGTCGCGGTCGGTGACGCGATCGCGGCCGGGCGCATCGACGCCGGCATCGGCGGCGGCACCGACACCACCTCGGACGCCCCGATCGGCGTGAACGACGAGCTGCGCGAGTTCCTGCTGTCGGTCAACCGTGCCAGGACGACGGCGGACCGGGTCAAGCTGCTCGGTCATGTGCGTCCCTCGATGATCGGCATCGACATCCCCCGCAACGGGGAGCCGCGCACCGGCCTGTCGATGGGTGAGCACGCGGCGATCACCGCGAAGGAGTTCGGCGTCCGCCGCGAGGATCAGGACGAACTGGCCGCCGCCAGCCACCGGAACATGGCCGCCGCCTACGACCGCGGCTTCTTCGACGACCTGGTCACCCCGTTCCTCGGCCTGACCCGCGACGACAACCTGCGTCCGGGCTCGACCGTGGAGAAGCTCGCCACGCTGAAGCCGGTGTTCGGCACCAAGCTCGGCGACGCGACGATGACCGCGGGCAACTCCACCCCGCTCACCGACGGCGCCTCGGCGGTGCTGCTGTCCACCGACGAGTGGGCCGAGCATCGGAACCTGCCGGTGCTCGCGCACCTCGTGGACTCGGAGACCGCGGCCGTCGACTACGTGCACGGTCCCGACGGGCTGCTGATGGCCCCGACCTACGCGGTGCCGCGGCTGCTGGCCCGTAACGGCCTGACCCTGCAGGACTTCGACTACTACGAGATCCACGAGGCGTTCGCCTCGGTGGTGCTCGCGACACTGCAGGCGTGGGAGTCCGACGAATACTGCAAGGAGCGGCTCGGTCTCGACGGTGCGCTCGGCAAGATCGACCGCAGCAAGCTCAACGTCAACGGCTCCTCGCTCGCGGCCGGGCACCCGTTCGCGGCGACCGGTGGCCGTATCGTCGCCTCGCTCGCGAAGATGCTGGCGGAGAAGGGATCCGGCCGTGGCCTGATCTCGATCTGCGCGGCCGGCGGGCAGGGCGTCACCGCGATCATCGAGCGGTAGCCGGCGCCCGGCGGCGAGGATCCGGACCGTGTGGCGACACCTCGGTGTCGCCACACGGTCCGCCTGCGGCATCGCGGCCGGTGGGCCACGATGGGCGTATGAGCGACAACGAGGACTGGAACGCAAAGATCATCGCCGAGTTCCGCGCCAACGAGGGCCGGGTCGGCGGGGACTTCGAGGGTGCGCCGCTGGTGTTGCTCCATCACCGTGGTCGGAAGACCGGCCGCGAAGTGGTGAATCCGGTGATGTATCTGCCCGACGAACAGGACCCGGACACGATCTACGTCTTCGCCACCTTGGCGGGCGCCCCGAAGAACCCGGCCTGGTTCCACAACCTGACCGCGGCGGGCGACGCCGAGATCGAACGCGGTACCGAGTCGTACCGGGTGGCCGTCACGGAGGTGACCGGTCCGGACCGCGACCGCATCTACGCCGAGCAGGCCCGACGTTATCCGGGCTTCGCGGAATACGAGGAGAGGGCGCGGGGGATACGCACCATTCCGGTGCTGGCGCTGCGGCGGATCTGACTACGCGCGCGGCGGTTCGCTGCGATCACGCTGATTTCAGACCGTGCGTTCCGGTGCGCGGTGGGTGAGGATGCGAACCATGACGGTTCGCACCATTGCACTCGCGGAAGATCTTCATGTCAGTGCCCAGGGCTACGGGGCCATGTCGGTCGCGCCGGTCTACGGGCCGGTCGACCCGGCACAGGCCCTCGCCACACTCCACCACTCGATCGACGTCGGCGTGACCTTCATCGACACCGCCAACGTGTACGGGGAGGGCGCCAGCGAGAGAGCCGTCGGCGAGGTGCTGCGCACCCGGCGCGACGAGGTGCAGTTGGCCACCAAGTTCGGTCTCGTCGGCAACGTCGCCGCCGGACAACGGGGGATCGACGGGCGACCCGAGCACGTTGCGGGTTACCTGGACGCGTCGCTGAGCCGCCTCGGCGTCGACAACGTCGATCTCTACTACCTGCATCGGGTCGATCCGAACATCCCGATCGAGGACACGGTCGGCGCGATGGCGGAGCTGGTGGCCGCGGGCAAGGTGCGGCACCTGGGTCTGTCGGAGGCCACCGGCGAAGAACTGCGCCGCGCGCACGCCGTTCACCCGATCGCAGCGATCCAGAGCGAGTGGAGCGTGTGGAGCCGGGACGTCGAGCGCAACGTCGTCCCGACCGCGGCAGAACTCGGGGTCGGATTCGTGCCCTACTCGCCGGTCGGCCGCGGCTTCCTCACCGGGACCTACGACCCGGCCGCTCTCGGTGCGTCCGACCTGCGCCGCAGGTTCCCCCGATTCGATGCCGATGCGCTCTCCGGCAATGCGAAGGTGCTCGCGGTGATCGACGAGGTGGCCCGGGACTCCGACGCGACGCCTGCGCAGGTGGTGCTGGCCTGGCTCTACGCGAAGGGTCGCGAGTTCGCGCTGCCGGTCGTGCCGATCCCGGGCACGCGTGTGGCCGCCCGGGTCGAGGAGAACGCCGCGGCGGTGGAGCTCGACCTCCCCGCGGACCGCATCGCGCGGCTCGACGAACTGGCCGCGATCACCGTCGGGGCGCGGTCGGCGGACCCGAGTTGGGTGTCCTTCGGCAGGGAGTAGGACGACCGCCGGAATGTGTCACGGGGCGGCCGATGGCCGCCCCGTCGAAGGTCACAGCCGTCCGGGCAGCGGTGTTGTGTAGGTCACGAATTGGTCTACGAGCCCTCGTGGAGACGGCCACCCGCTTGGCGGTGAGTCTGTGGGGGCAACGACCCCGGAAAACGTGGGGCAGGCGGTCGGAGACGACGATCCTCCCGCACCCTCGTCGTACCCCTGGCGTGCCTACTGGAATCGAATGTCGTTGTAGTACAGCGTAATCGGCTCTCGATGCGGCTTCCGGTCTCGTCGGATTCGAGGTGGATACCGACCGGTGTGGCGGTGGTGGGAGTGTGGCCCTCTCCGTCGGGGCGCATGGTCGCGAATCGGCGGCAAAGGTGAGTTGGGACTTTTATACGTTGTCAACGTGAGCCTGATCACTATTCATTGAAAACTCTTTGATCTGCAGCGTTACCTGGTCGTGACCTTTTTGCTGCGCGATGGTGACTCGCGAGGGGCCGAAGCCCCCTGCGTGACACCCGCGCCCGTTCGGCGGCCGAAACCGCATTCGGCCGAACCCTGGAGCACGACCAATGTTCGCTTCGAATGCGCGGTCCTTTGTCCGCACGCGCCACATCGGTGCCGCCCTCGCGGCCGCGGCGGTTGTTGCAACCGCAGTCGCGGTTGCCGGTCCCGGTGACGCCCCCGTCGCCAATGCCGACGCCGTCGCCTCCGTGTCGGTCGGGTATCGAGAGTCCGGCGACCTGTTCGCGAAGCTCCAGCTCCCGGTGCTGACCGCCGCCGGGGCGGCATCGGGCGCGGGGGAGCAGGCCGCGTCCACGCCGGGTGTGCAGTCGGCTCCCGAGGGTGCGGCCGAGCCGGCGTCCGGTGAGTGGCTCGCGTCGACGTCCGCGGGGTGGGTGCAATCGAAGTACACGCCAGCGGCGAAGCCCGCCCCCGTCGAGCAGGCCCCCGCGCCGGCCCCGCCGCCGCCCCCGCCCCCGCCGCCGCTCGCGGTCACCCCCGATGAGTTTGCGCGGATCGTGCCCGGCATCTCGGGTGACAAGATTGCGCAGTACATCGTCCCGCTCAACGAGGCGATGGCGCACGGTGGCATCGACAGCCCGGTCCGTCAGGCGGCGTTCATCGCGCAGCTCTCGGTCGAGTCCGACGGGTTCCGTACCTTCGAGGAGTACGCCTCCGGGGGCGCCTACGAGGGCCGCGCCGACCTCGGCAACATCCAGCCGGGAGATGGTGAGCGGTACAAGGGGCGTGGCGCCATCCAGATCACCGGCCGCCACAACTACGAGAAGGTGAGCCAGTACACCGGCATCGACTTCGTCGCCCACCCCGAGCTGCTGTCGGCGCCGGAGAACGCATTCACCACCGCTGCGTGGTACTGGACGTCGCGCAACCTCAATCAGGTTGCGGACACCGCAGGGATCGTCCGGGTGTCCGAACTCGTCAACGGTGGCCACAACGCCCTCTCCCAGCGTGTCGCGGACTTCCAGCGAGGACTGAACGTTCTGATCCACCCGTAGGCGGGCCGAATCGGTGCGGTGATTTGCAGGCAGTCCGGACTGTTTGTTGCTATCGTGCCGGTGTGACCCAGGGCACGCAACGTCCGACACGGACGCAGGCGCAACGCAGCGCACACACCCGACAGAGGCTGCTCGACGCGACGATCGAGTCGCTCGTCGAGCTGGGCTACGCAGGCACCAGCACGCAGGGCATCGCCCGGCGGGCCGGCGTCTCCCGCGGCGCTCAGCTGCACCAGTTCCCGACCAAGGTCTCGCTTGTGGTCGCCGCGGTGGAGTACCTGGTGGAGAAGCGGCTCGCCGAGATCCTCGCCACCCGGCCCGCGCCGGAACGCGGACTCGAGGTGCTTGTCGACGTCTTCTCGGGTCCGTTGTTCTACGCGGCTCTCGAACTGTGGGTCGCCGCGCGCACCGATCGCGAACTGTTCGAGGCGATGGTGCCGCTCGAGCGGGTCGTCGTCGACGCGCTGACGGGCGGGGCCACCGAGGTGATGGGTGAACGGTTCGGGCCCGACGGGATCGAGCTGAGCATCGAATTGGCGCGTGGCTTCGCGGTGTCCGCGTTGTTCCGGACCCCGGCCGAGGAATCCGAGCGCCGCGCGCGGCTGTTGCCGGCGTGGGAGGCGATGGTGACCGGACGATGAGCAGCGCGACAGCATTGACCGAACTTCCCTCGCACACTCCCGTTCTCGTCGTGGGCACCGGGTTCGGCGGCCTCGCGGTCGCGGCCGAGCTGGTCCGGGGCGGTCGCGGTGCGGACGTCGTGGTCATCGAGCGGGCCGACGAGGTGGGCGGCACCTGGCGTCAGAACACGTACCCCGGCTGTGCCTGTGACGTACCGACCTCCCTGTACTCGCTGTCGTTCGCACCGAGCGCGGACTGGAGTCACACCTTCGCCCGGCAGCCCGAGATCCTCCGCTACCTCGAGACGGTCGCCACCGGCAGCGGCGTTCGGGCGCGCACACTGTTCGACTGCGCACTGCTGGAGGCGAACTGGGACGCAGCTTCGGCGCTGTGGCGGGTGCGCACCAGCCGGGGGGAGCTGACCGCCGGGTCCCTCGTCGCCGCGACCGGTGCGCTGTCCGCCCCGAACGTGCCCGCGATCGACGGGCTCGAGGACTTCGGGGGCACCGTCTTCCACTCCGCCGCCTGGAACCACGACCACGACCTGACCGGTGAGCGGGTCGCGGTGGTCGGGACCGGCGCGTCCGCGGTGCAGTTCGTCCCCGAGATCGCCGACCGCACCGCGCGCCTCACCGTCTTCCAACGCACCGCGTCGTGGGTCATCCCGCGCGCCGATCGCACCCGCGGCAGCGTCGAGAAGGCGCTGTACCGTCGAATTCCCCTGTCCCAGAAGCTTGTTCGCGGACTGGTCTACTCGACGCGCGAGATGTACGTGATCGCCTTCGCGTACCTGACGTGGTTGCTGCCGCTGTTCGCGGTGGTTTCCAAGGCCCATCTGCGCAGGCAGGTGGCCGACCCCGTGCTGCGCCGCGCGCTGACGCCGACGTTCACGATCGGCTGCAAGCGGATGCTGCTGTCGAACGACTGGCTGGCCACCCTCGACCGTGACGACGTCGACCTGGTGCCGTCCGCGCTGGTGCGGGTCACCCCGACCGGCGTGGTCGGATCCGACGGCGTCGAGCGCCCGGTCGACACGATCATCTTCGGCACCGGGTTCACCCCGACCGAACCGCCGATCGCGCGGCTGCTGCGCGGCACCGACGGCCGCACCCTCGCCGAGCACTGGGACGGCAGCCCCAGCGCCCACCGCGGTATGACCGTCCACGGATTTCCGAACCTCTTCCTGATGTACGGCCCCAACACGAACCTCGGCCACAGCTCGATCGTCTACATGCTCGAGAGCCAGGCCGCCTACGTGCGAGCCGGGTTGACTCATCTGCGTTCCCACGGAATCGCCGCGGTCGAGGTGTCCGAGCGGGCCCAGCGCGCGTACAGCGCTCACGTGGGCGCCGCGCTGGAGTCGACGGTGTGGAACCGGGGCGGCTGTTCGAGCTGGTACCTGGACCGGCGGGGCCGCAACTCGGTGATGTGGCCGACCTTCACGTGGCGCTATCGCGCCCAGATGCGCCGGTTCGACGCCGAGAACTACCGTGCAGTCGCGCCGGCCGACGAGACGGCGGTGGCGTGAACGCGGCACCCGAGGTGCGTCTGTCGGCCCCCGGCGTTCGGCGCATCGGCCCTGATCGCGGCCACCGGACCCGGCCCTGAGATTTTTTTCGCGCGGGATGTAACGCTTCCCTCGGGGTGCTCGATAGGCATGTTGTCCCGCGTTGCAGCCAGACCCCCGACCCGGTTGCAGCGCGGGACACCTCTGTCTCCGGGGCACGTCCCGGTGCGCGGGTGTCCGATTCACCCCGTCTACCCTGGGTGTCCGAAACGGGTGCTGGCCCAGCAGAACGACACACTTCGGGAGGGCCGCGACATGACCGGCGGAAACGGCGAGGGCTCGGAGCCTCAGCACACGCCGGACCGGCCCGACGCACAGGCGCCCGAGCCGGCACCTCCGGTCGGCGACGGCTCCGAGATTCCGGTCGGTGATGCGTCCGCGTCCCCGCTCGGCGATGCATCCGCGGCCGGGGACGTCTCCACCGACCCGGTCGGTGGCACCTCGGTGCCCAGCCCGGCCGAGGGCGCCCCGGCGGCCCCGGTCGGTGACGGCTCCGAGCTGCCGGTCGGCGATGCACTGGCACCGTCGGCCGGTGACGCCTCCGCAGACCGGGCCGAGGGCGCCTCGGCGGACCCGGCGGGCGATGGGCCCGAATCTCCCGAAGGTGACGTCTCCCCGGACGCCGTCGCCGCGAGCGAGCGGCTGCGGCCCGAGGACGTGCCGACCACGGTGCTGCCGAAACTGGCCCCACCCGACAGCGTCGTGCCGGTGGCGGAGCCCCCGGCGCCGAACCCGGCCCAGGACGCCTCGGCGGACCCGGCAGACGATGCGCCCGCACCTCCCGTCGGTGGCACGCCCCCGAACGCCGTCGCCGCGAGCGAGCGGCTGCGGCCCGAGGACGTGCCGACCACGGTGCTGCCGAAACTGACCCCACCCGTCGATGCCGTGCCGCCGACGGAGTCCCCGGCGCCGAACTCCGCCGTCCCGCCTGCGACGACTCCCGGTCCCGCGCCCTCCCCGCCGGTGCCGGATGCCGCTCCGGCGGCGGACGTTCCCGGTCCGGACGCGACGCGTCCCCGGCGCCGGATCGTCGTCGGGGCGATCGCCGGTGTCGTCGTGGCCGGTGCCGCTCTGTACGTCGCGGATCTCGCGATGTCCTCCGACCGGGTGCCGCGGGGAGTGTCGGTGGCCGGAGTGGATGTCGGCGGCATGTCGCACGCAGCCGCCGAGACCACCCTGCGCGCTGCGATCGAGCCACGCGCGCAGCAGCCCGTGCCGGTGCGCGCCGGCGACGTCACGACCGAGGTCGTGCCCGCCGCAGCCGGGCTGGGCGTCGACTGGGCCGCGACCCTGGACCGCGCGGGCAGTCAACCGCTCAACCCGATCACCCGGCTGACGTCCCTGTTCACCCACCGCGACGTCGGCGTCGCAGCGACCCGCGACGAGGCCGCCCTCGCCGCGGCGGTGGAGGGTCTGCGTCCGCGCACCGACCGTGCCCCGGTCGAGGGCACCGTGGTGTTCGAGGGCGCGACCCCGGTCGCGGTGTCCCCGCGGCAGGGGCAGGTCCTGGATGCGGCCGGTGCGCAGGACGCGCTCGCCGCCGGCTGGGCCGAGACCGGCGGTGTCGAGGTGCCGGTGACGCTCGAGCCGGTCACCGTCACCCCAACCGGTGTCGACCGGGCGCTGCGGGACGTCGCCGCCCCGGCCGCGTCGGCGGATCTGGTGGTCACGGGCCGGGACGGATCGAAGGCGGTGCTCGGCCGCGACCGGGTCGGCACGGTGCTCTCGTTCACCCCGGACGGGACCGGGGGACTGATCCCGCGGTTCGACCCGGACGCCGCGATCGCGGTGCTGGCACCCCAGCTCGCCGGTACCGAGACCAAGCCGAAGGACGCGTCGTTCCGCCTCTCGGGTGGTGCGCCGACCGTGGTGCCCGCGACGGTCGGCGAGATGGTCGAGTGGCACAAGACCCTCGAGTCGCTGCCCGCCGTGCTGTCCGGGTCCGGTCCGCGCACGGTCGCGGCGGTGTACGAGCCGAAGCAACCCGAACTGACGACCGAGGCCGCCCGGAAGCTCGGCATCACCGAGGTGATCGGCGAGTACACCACTGGTGGTTTCGAGTACGCGTCCGGGGTGAACATCCGCCTCGCCGCGAGCGAGATCGACGGCGCCCTCGTGAAGCCCGGGGACACGTTCTCGCTCAACGGGTACACCGGTCCCCGCGGCGCCGCGCAGGGGTACGTCGAGTCCGGGATCATCAACAACGGCCGACCCGGCAAGGCCGTCGGCGGCGGCATCAGCCAGCTCGCGACGACGCTGTACAACGCCGCGTACTTCGCCGGCATGGAGGACGCCGGGCACACCGAGCACAGCTACTACATCTCGCGGTACCCGGCGGCCCGGGAGGCGACGGTGTTCGAAGGCGCGATCGACCTGCAGTTCCGCAATCCCGGGCCGACCGGGGTGCTGATCGAGACCATCGGCACCGGCTCGGACATCACGGTCCGGTTGTGGGGCACCAAGCGGGTCGAGGTCGAGTCGGTGGCCGGCGATCGCTACGCCCACACGTCGCCCAACACGGTCACCCTGCCGAAGGGGCCCGGTTGCGTGCCGTCCGGGGGTGCCCAGGGATTCACGACCAGCGACACCCGGATCGTCACCGATCACGTCACGGGACAGGAGATCTCGCGCCACACCCGGACCGTGAAATACGACCCGGTTCCGATCGTCAAGTGCGAGTGACGGCCGGGACGCCGACCGCCGGTCACAGCGGTGCGACCTCCGGCGTCTCGTTGCCGAACAGCCGGCGCTGATCCCGTTGCAGCTGGCGCTCCCCGTGCCGCTGCAGCCAACGGTTTCCGGCCGGGAACCGGCCCACCACATGGTGTTTGACGACGTTGACGGCCAGCCGTCCGGCCGGATACCACGGCGGCCGGATCGGGACCTGCAGTGCGCGGACGCCCGCCGGGCCGAGCAGGGTGGTGGCCAGCGACAGTCCGCGCTCGTACTCGTAGCGGCGGCGCAGCCATTCGAACCGGTCGTGGCGGGTGTGCAGGGGCAGGTCCACCAGGGACCGGGCCAGCGCGAGGCTGTTGTCGTCGGCGGCCGGTGACGACGCCCCGATCTGGTACATCATCCGCAGCCCGGCGCGCTCGTCGAACGGCAGCCACCGCTCGTCGACGCCCATCAGCCAGCCGACGTAGCACCACAGGTGCAGGACGGCGTCGGCCTCGCGGCGGGTGTACCGCACGCCGAGCACCCGGGTGTGCAGCAGGAAGGTGATCGAGAACAGCCCGAGGGTGCCCGCCTGGTCGAACTGGTTCACCGGCAGTCCGCGTTCGCCACTGTCCCAGTCGGTTTCGTGCTCGTGGTGGTAATCGATCATGGCGTGCATCAGACGGACGTGCACCGAGAGCGTGAATCCGGCGCCGAACCGGTCCAGGCCGCCGTCCGCGACGCACCCCTGCCACCAGGTGCCGGTCTCCGCGGTGCGGCGCCGGGTGCGTTCCCCGGTGAGCCGCCCGGACGCCATCAGCACCGGCAGGGGTCCGGAGTTGTTGTACCCGCCGAGCAGCGAGCCGTAGGCGAGGACGTCGCCGGCGTCGGATCCGACCCGGCGCAGGGTGCGGGCGCCGAGCGCGATCAGCTCGCGGTCGACCCAATCGGGAGTGTCCTCGATCAGCGCGAAGTACTCCCGCAGCGCGGCGGGCGCGTCGGGCACCGTGTCGATGCCCTCGTTCAGGGCCCGCCGGAACTGGCCGAGGGTGACCGTCCGGTCCTCGCGGATCGCCCGCACCAGGGCGGCGCTCGGCTCGTCGCGCTCGAGCAGGGCCCGACGCAGCCGGCCGGCCTCCTGCGCGGTGGCGTCCGGCGAGGGCCAGGCGAACGGGCGCAGGGGGGCGGTGGTCCGCGCGGCGGTCGCGCGGTCGCGCATGTACCGGGTCGGCCCGGTGGCGGTCGTCGTCACCCTTCTCACCCTGCAACTGACAACGCATGTTGTCAACCGGTGTCGGGCGCGGCCGGTCCGCATCCGAGCCGGCGCTGCAGCGCCATCGCGTCGAACGGGGCCCGGCCCGCCGCGTCGTTGTCGAAGTACGCGTACACGTCGCGACCCTGTGCCGCCCAGCCGGAGATGCGCTCGGCCCAGGCGTCGAGCGCACGGTCGTCGTATCCGCCGCCGTACAGGACGGTGTCGCCGTGCAGCCGCACATACCCGAAATCGCCGGTGCACCCGTCGATCCGCGGATACCGGCCGGCGGTGTCCGCGACGACGAGCGCGACCCCGTGGCGCTCGGCGAGGGCCGCCGCCTCCGGTGCGGTGAACGTCGGGTGGCGCACCTCGACGGCGTGCCGGACCGGGAGCACCGCAGCGGCCACGGTCAGGGCGCGCTCGGCGGGGAGCTTGGTGTCGTGGTGGGCCGCGAGCGCGGCGAGCGCGGTCGTCGTGCGCGGCAGCGCGCGCAGGAACGCGTCGAACGCGTCGGGGTCGAGCGGCAACGTCGGCGGCAGCTGCCACAGCACCGGCCCCAGTTTCGAGCCGAGGGCCAGCAGTCCCGACGCGAAGAAGTTCGCCAGCGCCGCGCGGGTGTCGGCGAGCCGCCGGACATGCGTGACATAACGGCTGCCCTTGACCGCGAAGACGAAGTCGTCCGGGGTCTCGGCGCGCCACCGGGCGTACGTCTGCGGACGTCCCAGCGCGTAGAACGAGGCGTTGACCTCGATCGACGACACCCGCGCGGCGGCGTACGCCAGCTCGCGCCGATGCGGCAACCCACTCGGGTAGAAGTCGCCGCGCCACCCGGGGTACACCCAGCCCGAGATCCCGACCCGGATCCGCGCCATGGAAAGACCTTAGTTCGTTTCGCCGCCCCGGCGGGTGTGTGGAGAGGACGATGGAGCCGTCTGATCAACCGAGCCGAGGGACGAGGATCATGCCCAAATATCTGTGGCGGGTCGGCTACACGGCGGACGGTGCCGGCGGACTGCTCGCCGAAGGCGGATCGGCGCGGCGGGACGCGATACGCACCGCGGTCGAGAGCGTCGGCGGCACCGTGGAGAGTTGCTACTTCGCGTTCGGCGGCCACGACCTGTACGTCATCGGAGACGTGCCCGACGAGGTCGCCGCGGCGGCGATGAGCATCCGCACCGCGGCCAGCGGGGCCGCGCGGACCGAGACGATCACGCTGCTCTCGCCGGAGCAGGTCGACGAGGCGGTGCGCCGCCCGGCCGACTACCGGCCACCCGGCCGCTGACCGAACACGCGTCGACCCGGTGACACGGGTTCGGCCCGCCTCCGGTGCCGGAGACGGGCCGAACCACTGTGCGGGAGCACGGCTCCCGGGGCTGCTACTTCTTCGCGGGCGCGTTCAGCGCGGTCATGAACGGCTGGGCGTTGGCGGCGAGGGCGCCGAGGCCACCGATCGCGGTCCCGGCCAGCGAGGCTCCGGAGCCGAGAAGCAGCGCGCCACCGATGCATCCGGCGAGCGGGCCGGCGCCGAACAGCATCGCGGCGGGAGCGGACACGACACCGGCCGCGGCCGCACCGAGCAGGCAGCCGCCGACCAGACCGGATGCGGCGCCGACGAACCCGCCGACGGACGCGGTGAGGCTGAGGTTGTCCTTGACCGACGACACGGCGGCGGGCAGGTCGATGTCCTGCAGCGGCAGCGCGACCGGGGTGGCCTTCTCCGGGCTGGTGTCGGCGGTCAGCACGGCGGTGCGACCGTCGATCTGGGCCGAGATCGGGTGGGCGGTGCCGTCGAAGGCGATCGCCAGCGGCACCGAGTCGACGAGGTTGCCGCCGGCGTCCCGGACGACGAGGTGGTTGTCCTCGTTGCTCAGGGAACCGGCAGTCGTGTTCACGAGAACCTTGTCGCCGTCACGGCTGACGTTCCAGCCGACGGGCTGAGCGCTGTCCGCGGCGGGCTCGGCGTAGGCCGTGCCGGCGACGACGCCCATCGAGGCGATGGTCATGGCCGCGACGGCAGCGAGCTTCGTCATGCGGCGGGTACGGGTGATGGTTGACAAGAGTGCTCCTCGGATCGGGTGTGGCTGAGACCCTAGGAGCGATGTGTGACGGCTGTGCGAACGCGCGATGACGGAGCCGTATGCAGTTGGTGGCCAGTCGTTTACGTCTGGTACACCGCAGCCGGCTCCGAATTGTGAGTTCTGCGAAACGATTTGCGGTTGTGTAAAACGCTATCGGTGTCGGAACTGGACTTCTCGGTCGATCCGCATGGGATTCCGTGAGATTCACATCACACAGTACCCAAAAAGGCGATGCCGCACACCTCGATGTGGTGTGCGGCATCGCCGTGCCGTGCGGCCCGGCCGGTGACCGAACCGGGTTGCCGGGTTCTAGAACCCGGCCTCGTCGAGCTCCATGATGTCGTTGTCGACGTTCGCGATTATGCCGCGCGACGCGGTCAGCTCGGGCAGCACGTTCTTCGCGAAGAAGGACGCGGTGGCGACCTTGCCCTCGTAGAACGGCTTGTCCTTCGCGGAGACGCCGGCGTCGAGCGCGGCGAGCGCGATCTCGGCCTGCTCGAGCAGCTTCCAGCCGACGAGCAGGTCGCCGACGGACATCAGGAAGCGCACTGAGCCGAGGCCGACCTTGTAGAGCTCGGTCGGCTGCTCCTGAGCCCCCATCAGGAACCCGGTCAGGGTCGCGACCATCGTCTGCACGTCCTCGAGCGCGGTCGCCAGCAGGGCGCGCTCGGACTTGAGGCGGTTGTCGCCGTCCTCGCGGTCGATGAACTTCTTGACCTGGCCGGCCACGTGGGCGAGTGCGACGCCGCGGTCACGGGCGATCTTCCGGAAGAAGAAGTCCTGCGCCTGGATCGCGGTGGTGCCCTCGTACAGGGAGTCGATCTTCGCGTCGCGGATGTACTGCTCGATCGGGTAGTCCTGCAGGAAGCCGGAGCCGCCCAGGGTCTGCAGCGAGTCGGTCAGGTACTGGTAGGCCCGCTCGGAGCCGACGCCCTTGACGATCGGCAGCAGCAGGTCGTTGACGCGGTGCGCCAGCTCGGCGTCGGCGCCCGAGACGTGCTTGGCGACGGTGGCGTCCTGGTGGGCGGCGGTGTACAGGTACACCGCGCGCAGGCCCTCCGCGTACGCCTTCTGCATCGCCAGCGCCCGGCGCACGTCCGGGTGGTGGGTGATGGTCACGCGCGGGGCGGCCTTGTCGGTCATCTGGGTCAGATCGGCGCCCTGCACGCGCTCCTTGGCGTAGGCCAGTGCGTTGAGGTAGCCGGTGGACAGGGTGGAGATGGCCTTGGTGCCGACCATCATGCGGGCGTGCTCGATGACGTTGAACATCTGCGCGATGCCGTTGTGCACCTCGCCGACCAGCCAGCCCTTGGCCGGCACGCCGTGACCGCCGAAGGTGAGCTCGCAGGTGGCCGAGGCCTTCAGGCCCATCTTGTGCTCGACGTTGGTGACGAAGGCACCGTTGCGCTCGCCGAGCTCGTTCTTCTCGAAGTCGAAGTGGAACTTCGGGACGAAGAACAGCGACAGGCCCTTGGTGCCGGGGCCTGCGCCCTCGGGGCGGGCGAGGACCAGGTGGAAGACGTTCTCGAACAGGTCGTCGGAGGTGGCGGAGGTGATGAACCGCTTGACGCCCTCGATGTGCCAGGAGCCGTCGTCCTGCTTGATCGCCTTGGTGCGGCCGGCGCCGACGTCGGAGCCGGCATCCGGCTCGGTCAGCACCATCGTGGCGCCCCAACCGCGCTCGACGCAGGTGGCCGCCCACTGCTTCTGCTCGTCGGTGCCGTTGTCGAAGAGCACGTTGGCGAAGGACGGGCCTGCCGCGTACATGAACGCGGCGGGCTGCGCGCCCAGCATCATCTCGGCGATGGCCCACACCAGGGCGCGGGGGACCGGCACGCCACCGATCTCCTCGTCCAGGCCCATCCGGTACCACTCGGCGTCCCACATCGCCTTGAACGACTTCTTGAACGACTCGGGGAGGGTGGCCTCGTGGGTCTCCGGGTCGAAGACCGGCGGGTTGCGGTCGGCATCGGCGTACGCTTCGCCGAGCGGGCCCTCGGCCAGCCGTGCGACCTCGCTGAGCATGTTCTTGATGGTGTCGACGTCGAGGTCGCCCCAGGTGCCCTCGTTCAGCGGCTTCTCCAGGTCGAGTACCTCGAAGAGATTGAACTCCAGGTCACGAACGTTGCTCTTGTAATGCCCCATGTCTTCTGTCTCCCTGAGATGGTGCGGTCTAGCCCCTGGTGAGTGACGACGATCTGGCTGTCCAGTCCCTCGTTAGTACCGCCCAAGTGGCTACTCGTCGGTAACTTAGCCGATGTTACTCGCGATTCAGTTAGCTGCCAACAAAAGCGTGAAATCCGGCGAGCGGGAGCTCCCGGGCACGGGTGGCGGCCGTGACGGCGGTCGGGTGGGCCGGGTACGGGAGGGCATGTCGACGGGCAATGCTGGAGCCGTGGGCGAGGCTCCGGGCGCAGCCGAGTTCGACCGGGGTGCAGCGGAATTCGCCGGACGCAGGCGGGTCGGGGCTCCGGGCGCCCGCGTGGCCTGGGCGGGCCCGCGATCGGCCGCGAGAGGGAGTCGGCCGGGCGCCCGTCGCGTCGCCGTGATTCCGGTGACAGTGGCGGGAGTCACGGCGTGACGGGGGTCAGCGGTTGAGTGTCGTGTGCATCAGCAGGACGTTGTAGTTCGAGTGCACGGTGGTCAGGAAGTACAGGTCCGGGCCGCTCGACCACGGGTGGATGAAGGCGCCGTACGCGGTCGGCAGCTCCCGGGTGTCCACCAGCACCTCCGGCGGGCCCCACGGGCCGGTCGGCGTCGGCGACCGGCGCATCACCACCGAGTTGAAGTTGTCGGTCGTGAGCATCAGGTACTGGCCCAGGTAGCTGTTGTACTGAACGGACAGCTCCCCGACGCCGCCGAACACGACCGGCGCGGCCGCGTTGACGTCGCCCTTCTTCCACTCGGTGCCGTTCCAGTACTCGTACGCACCGAGGTCACGGATCTGTTTCTCCGGTACCCGGGCCACGTAGGCGAGCATGCCGCGGCCCGGCGGGGTGCCGTACTCGTAGACGAAGCCGCCGTCCTTCATGAACGCGCTCATCTGGAAGTTCCGGTTGCCGTCCACGTTGGGACGGTTGGTCTCGGGGGCCGGCACCCAGTTCTCGCCGTTGTCGGTCGAGACGGCCAGGCCGGCGTAGTTGGTCTCCCACTTGCCCGGGTCGCCCCAGTGGTTCACCGACATCAGCGACATGTACTGGACGCCGTCGACCGCGACGCCCGCGGTCGGAATGCGGCTGATCTCGACGTACGGAATCTTCGGGCTGGGCACCAGCTCCTTGGACTGCCCCAGCAGGTCCCGCGGGGTGCTGTCGAAGGTCATGCCGTCGGTCAGGTTCTGATCCGCGCTGCGGAACAGGACGTTGCTGCGCCAGGACCACAGACTGCCGGCCAGCAGGTTCGGGATGCCGAGACCGGCGGAGTCGCCGAACGCGGTGAGCACCTGGCCGTTTCCGTTGTCCCACATGATGCCGAGGTCGGTGCCCAGCACGTTCTCGTCCTGGGTCCGGTTGGCGCTGAGCAGCCCGGTCGCCTGGGACACCGCGGTCGAGCGTCCGCGCAGGTCCGGCAGGCCGCTGGTGCCGTTCAGGCCGGGGATCGGGTTCACGGTGTTCGGGTCGGCATGGGCCGGTGCCGTCACCGCCAGCAGTGCCACTGCGCCGACCGTGGCGGCTCGCGCGATCGTTCCCACTCGGCGCCGCACGCCCGGTCCCTGTCCACTCATCACACGTTCACCCTTCGACTCTCGTCGTGTTCGATCGTGCTGCCGCTCGAGCGCCGCGACACGCGCAGCTGCCCGTGACGCCCCCGTGCTGGACAAGGACCGTCGGGTCACGATCGTAGTGACACGTCACCACATCTGCAGGGTTTGGTCGGGGAGGTGTCCCAATCGCGCGTTTCGCGAGTGTCGATTCCTGCGCCTCGTTACCGGTTTCGTAACGAGCGGGACGGCCGGGGTGATATGACCGGCAGTAGACATGGTGGACCGTCCAGTTTGCCGTGGACATCGTCACCGCGCCACTCGAGCGCGAAGTACGGTGATTGACGAGGAGCGTTCGTGGTTTCGCCCGAGCATCCGACGGAAGTGACAAGAGGAGAAGAAGACCAATGGGCGCAGCGATCTCGAACACCACTGAGCTTCGCCATTCCGCGATCCTCGGGCTCGGCGTGTACCGGCCCGAGCGGGTCGTGACCAACGAGGAGATCTGTCAGCAGATCGACTCGACCGACGAGTGGATCCAGTCCCGCTCCGGGATCCGGAGCCGCCGCTTCGCCGGGCCCGACGAGAGCGTGCTGCAGATGGCGATCGCGGCCGGCCGCAAGGCACTCGAGGCCGCCGGGCTGACCGGCGAGCAGGTCGGCACCGTCATCGTCGCCACCTCGACGTACCCGATGCAGACGCCTGCGTGCTCGGCGCTCGTCGCGCAGGAACTCGGCACCGGCGGCGCCGGCGCCATCGACGTGTCCGCGGGCTGCGCCGGCTTCTGCTACGCCCTGGGCCTCGCATCCGACCTGGTCCGCGCCGGTTCCGAGGAGCACGTCCTGGTGATCGGTGTCGAGCGGATGAGCGACTCCACCGAGCCCACCGACCGCACCGTGCGGTTCATCTTCGGTGACGGCGCGGGCGCCGTCGTCGTCGGCCGTGGCGAGGAGACCGGCATCGGCCCCGTCGTCTGGGGCTCGGACGGTGCGCAGGGCCGGGCGATCCGGCAGGAGCCCGACTGGGTGGACTTCGCCACCAACCCGACCCAGAAGCGGCCGTGGATCGTCATGGAGGGCACCGCCGTGTTCCGGTGGGCCGCGTTCGAGATGGGCAAGATCGCGCAGCAGACCCTCGACAAGACCGGTATGACCGTCGAGGACATCGACGCGTTCGTACCGCACCAGGCCAACGCGCGCATCACCGAGGTCATCGCCCGCAGCATGAACCTGCCCGAGACCGTCGCCGTCTCCAACGACATCGCCGAGACCGGCAACACGTCCGCCGCGTCCATTCCGCTGGCGATGGAGGAGATGCTGCGCACCGGCAAGGCGAAGCCGGGTGACACGACCCTGCTGCTGGCGTTCGGCGCCGGGTTGGCGTACGCCGGCCAGGTGGTGAAGATGCCGGTCCTCGCCGGCTGACCCGAGGTCACCGACGACGAAGGCGCCGCCCGGACGGGCGGCGCCTTCGCCGTGCACCGGTCCCGGCGAGTGCTCACCGCGCGGCGTCGGTCCCGGCGACCGCGAGGAGTTCGCCGAGGAACTCGATCGGCACGACCGCCCAGGCCGGGTCCCAGCTGCCGGCGGTCGCGGCCGCTTCGAGTGTGGCGAGGCCGGCGACGACGGCCGGCCCGCCGTCGAGCACGTACCGGATCAGGCCGCACCGGGCGCACCGCGCTGTCACGCTCGCGAGGACGGCCAGCGCCTCGGCGTCCCGCCCGGACGCGAACAGGCACGCGGCGAGCAGTCGGTCCGCCTGCAGGCGGGCGCGGGGGCGCGCGGTGGCGGCCAGCCGGTCCACCCAGGCCTGCGCGATCTCGCAGGCCCGCGCGGTGTTGGCCGCGGTCCCGGTGCGGGCCAGCAGGCGTGCGGTCGTCGCGTCCTCGAGCTGCGCGGTGATCTCCGCACTGCCGTCGGGCACTGCGTCGACCGGAGGCAGGGACGGGTACCGGGGCGCCCGGGTGCGGGTGGTGACCGGGAATTCGAGCCGGACGCGTTCGTTGTCGATGCGCGCCCGCAGGCGCGGGATGTCCAGGGCGTCGGCGGTGCGCGCGCCCTCGACGAGTCGTTTCGCGGCGGCGTCGGGGTCACCGCGGCACACCTTGATCCGGGCGCCGGTGACGTACCGGGCGAGCATGAACTCCACGATCCCGCCCTCGTCGCCGAGTTCGAACCCCTCGTCGAGCAGCTGTTCCGCATCGTCGAGCCGGTTCTGCTCGTACAGCAGGTCGCCGAGCATCGCGGCCGCCAGCCGTGCGGAATGCGAACGCGGACCGGACATTTCGCGGGCAACCCGCAGTCCGCGCCGGAACCAGTCCTCGGCCGTCTCGAGCTCGAGTTGCTCGCTCGCGGCCACCCCCACCATGCAGTAGCCGTACATCGTGGCGAACGGACCGCTCATCGCCTGGTAGTACGGCGCGGCCCACTCCCCCCACCGTGCGACGGCGTCGAAGTCGAACCGGTAGAGGGCGGCGAACATCTGGGTGTTGGCGGCGGCGGACACGACCCACGGGGTGTGCACCTGCGGTCGGGCGAGGCATTTCTCGGCGAACCGTTCGATTCCCGCGGGCCGATCGGAGAACGCGGCGATCGCCCCCTCGACGACGTCGGCCTGCACCGACAGGTCCTCGTCCGGTTCGGCCTCGAGTGCGCCGCGGGCCAGCGCGAGGGCCCGGCGGGCGGCCGCCGGCCGCTGGAGCAGCACGTTGGCCCAGGCGAGGATCAGCTGCAGTCGCGGTCGTCCGGTGGCAGGGGGGAGCTTGTCGACGAGTCCGAGCAGCGTGATCATCCGTGAGTGCTCGAGCAGGTGGAGGCCGTCCCGCTCGACCAGTGCGACCGCGGCGTCGGCCTCGCCGGCGAGCAGGGCGTGGTCGACGGCCTCGCTGACCAGGTGCCGCTGGGCGAACCACCGCGACGCGGTCCGGTGCAGCGCGACGACCCGCTCGGGGTGGTCGCGTTCGAGTCGGCGGCGCAGGTACTTGGCGAACAGGTGGTGGTAGCGGAACCAGCTGTCGACCGACCCGGTGGTGTGCCGCGGCGACTCGTCGTCGAGCCGGAGCAGGAACAGGTCCCGCGCCGCGACCTCCTCGAGCCGGGCCAGGCCGTGGGATTCTCCGGACAGCGCGGATGCCAGGGACCCGCTGAGCCGTTCGGTGATCGAGGTGGTGAGCAGGAAGTCGAGGAGATCGGGTTCGAGGGTGTCGAGGACGTTCTCGGCGAGGAACTCGTCCACGGACTGCTGTTCGGCGAGGTGCTCGATCAGTTCCTCCGGTCGCGCCTGCCTGCGCAGCGACAGCGACGCGAGTTGCAGTGCCGCAGCCCAGCCTTCGGTGGATCTGCACAGGCCGGCGACGTCGGTGTGGGTGAGCTTCAGGCCGCCGAGTCCGACGAGCAGTTCCTCGGACTCGTCCTCCTCGAAACGTAGTGCTGCCGAATCTATTTCGATGAGCTCGTCGAGCACCCGCATGCGGGAGAGCGGCAGACCCGTGTTGGCGCGGCTGGTCACCACGATCTGGAGGTGATGGCAGCCGTTGTCGAGAAGATAGTCCAGTACGGCAAGTGATTCGGGGCTGGTCACCCGATGCCAGTCGTCGATCACGACCGCGACGCGCTGTTTGGAGGTGTGGATGCGGTTGATCAGGGAGTTCAGGACGAAGGCCTCGGCGTCGTGCCCGTGGTCCTCGAGTATCTGCCCGAGTTCCTCGCCGACGTCCGGGGCCGCCCGCCGGATCGCTTCGACGAGGTGCGCGAGGAACCACACCACGTTGTCGTCGTCCGGGGCGACCGTCAGCCACGCGACGGCGACGCCGTCCGCGGCCAGTGCGGCGCTCCACTGGGCGGCCAGGGTGCTCTTGCCGAATCCGGCCGGGGCGTGGATCACCGTCAGGCGCCGTCGCCCACCGGCCCGCAGTCGGTCGATCAGCCGGGCCCGGGAGACCAGGGCCCGGCCGATGACCGGCGGGCGGAAGCGTGTTGCCGGTGCGGGCGGGGTGATCGTGGTGGATCGGCGGGTGCCGGTCCGCCATTGGGTGCCCGTCTGCCGTCGGGTGCGGTCCGGGTGCCAGGTCCCGGTGACGGACCCGGCGTGGCCGGCGGCGGGGGCCTCGGATGCCTCCGGCAGTGCCATCTCGAGCGGGCCGAGGCCGTGTGCGAACGCGACGTTCTCCAGCATCGTCCCGAACTCCGCGGCGCTTGCCGGACGCTGGCCCGGGTCCTGGGCCATCGCCGACTCGAGCGCGGCGCACACGTCGGCGGGAATGTCGTTGCTGCGCAGATCGGGCACGGGCTGTCGGGTGATCCTCAGGAACTGCGCCACCACCTGCTCCCCGCTGCGCCGCTCGAAGGCGGCGTGCCCGGTCAGCGCGCAGAACAGGGTCGCGCCGAGGCTGTACACGTCCGAGCGGACGCTGGGGGCGCGACCCTCGAGCACCTCGGGGGCGGTGTAGGCGGGCGATCCGGTGATCTGCCCGGTCGCGGTCTCGAATCCGCCCGTCGTGCGGGCGATCCCGAAGTCCGTGAGCTGTGGTTCCCCGTACTCGGTGAGCAGGATGTTCGCCGGTTTGACGTCGCGGTGCAGGGTGCCGGACCGGTGGGCCGTCTCCAGCGCACCGGCCATCTTCACGCCGAGTCGGAGCACCTCGGGCCAGTCCAGCGGGCCGTCCCGCCGGATCAGTTCCTGCAGCGAGTTGCGCCGGTGGAAGGGCATCACGATGTACGGCCGGCCCGATCCCGTGGCGCCGACCTGCAGGATGTTGCAGATGTGCGGGTGTCCCGACACCGCACCCATCGCCCGCTGTTCCCGCAGGAAGCGTTCGAGGCTGTCGTGGTCGAGGTCGCCGCTGAGGACCTTGACCGCGACCGTCCGGTCGAGAGCCGGCTGGGAGCACCGGTAGACGACGCCGAATCCGCCACGTCCGATCTCGACGGCGTCGACGAGCCCGGCCGCGCGGAGATCGTCCACGACGCCGTGCGAGGTCTCCCGCGCGGACCCGCGCGGATCCTGCGCGCTCACCGGGACCTCCACCGGCGAGCGGCGGCGCGCGAGGACCGGGTGCCCAGGATTTCCGTCGTCATCGTGGTCGATTCGCTGTGCGGGTCGCAGTCCAGGATAGTCCCGTGACCGGGCCCGACGGCGGTTCCGCACCGACGACGAACGGCAGCGGGTGCGCCCGGACGGACGCACCCGCTGCCGTGGTGGATCAGTGCGGTCAGGAACCGAAGGGGTTGCTGCTACCGCCCCCGCCGCCCGGGGTGGACGGCGCGGTCACGTTGACCACGTGCGCGTCGGAGGTGGATCCGAGGAAGCCGGGTCCGCCGCTGTAGACCGCGGTGATGCCGTGCGCGCCGGCCGAGGCGAACGCGTGCGACAGGGTCGCGGTGCCGTTCGCGAGCGGGATCGGGGCTCCGATGGCGGTGGTGCCGTCGTAGAACTGGACCGTGCCGCCGGCCTGGCCGGGTGCGACCGTGGCGGTCAGCGTGATCGCCTCGTCCTGGGTGGCCGGGGTGGGCGCGGTCAGCGTCGTCGTGGTGGCGGCCTCGTTCGGTGCCGGCGTGGACACCGCCACCGTCGTGGCGGCCGCGGTCGACGGCGCCGATCCCTGTGCCCCGCTGTACTCGGCGGTGATCACGTGGCTGCCCTCGGTGGCGAATTCGTGCGCGAGGACGGCGACGCCGCCGGCGACGGTCACCGGAGCGCCGATCTTCGCGCCGCCGTCGTAGAACTGCACCGTGCCGCCGGTCGGGGCGGGTGCGACGGTCGCGGCGAGGCCGACCGCCACGCCGGTCTTGGCGTGGGTGGGCGTGGTCAGCGTGGTGCTGGTGTCGACGGTGGGCACGCTCACCTGCACGGTCGCCGGCGTCGAGGTCGAGCCCGCGAAGCCGGGGGTGCCGCTGTAGACGGCGGTGATCGCGTGCGCTCCCGCGGTGCTGAACGTGTGGCTCAGCGTCGCGGTGCCACCGGTGACGGTGACCGGTCCGCCGATCGTGTCCTCGCCGTCCTTGAACTGGACGGTGCCACCGGTCGGCGCCGGCGCGACGGTGGCCGTCAGGTCCACTGCCGTGCCGGTGTTCGCGCTCGCCGGAGCGGTCAGTGTCGTGCTGGTGGTCGAGTCCGGCGGGGCGGTGACGTTGATCGTGGCGAGCGGTCCGCCACCGGCGTTCAGCGGGACACCGGAGCCGGGGTTCGTGCCGTCCTTGGGCACGCACCGGGTGGCCGACCAGTAGGAGACGCCGAACACCGGGTCCTTCTCCCGCACCAGCGAGGTGAAGAAGTTCTCGTCGGCCTTGTAGTTCGCGGCCGCGCCCGCGGTCCGGACCTTCGGGGTGACCGTCGACCCGGCGGGGCCGGCCACGACGGTCACCTCGATCGCAGGCAGTCGGTAGGTGGTGTCGCCGGATCCGGCGGCCGTCACGACGATGCCGCCCTCGGCGCCGTCGTCGGTGCTGGGGCCGTTGCCGACGGTCTCGTTGTTTCCGGACAGACGCAGGATCGTGCCGGTCGCCGACGGGGTGCCGTTGTCGGCGACCCGGGTGACCGTCGGCGCCGCCCCGCCGAGGCCCACGCCGGTGCCGGGGACGACGGTGGCCGAGACGAACCCGGCCGGAACCTCGTAGTCGACCTTGAGCCGCGACACACTCGCCCGGATCCGCAGGTTCTCGCCGTCACGCGGCAGCGTCATCTGCTTCGGCTGCACCCGGTAGGTGAACGTGCTGCCGGTGACCACACTGGCCGGGGCGTCGACGGTGACGCCCGTCGCGATCGTCTTGTTGGTGTTGTCGAGCAGGCTCTTGAACTTGCCCCAGCACGCGGCGTTGAAGTCGACGGTGCTCGGGGCTGCGCCGGCCGGCGCGGCCAGCAGCAGTGCGCCGGTGGTCAGCGCGGTGGCCGCGAGGGCCGCCGCGCCGCGGCGCAGGGGGGTGGGGTACATCGAACTACTCCTGGATGGGGGTGTGGAGAATCTGCGGGGCCGCACCGATCAGGACCCGAACGGGCCGGCGGGCTTCGGGGCGGCGGTCGCGGTCACCGCGAACGGCGCGGACGTGGAGGCGACGAAGCCCGGCGCCCCGCTGTACACGGCGGTGATGCTGTGGTCGCCGGCCGCGGTGAAGGTGTGCGGCAGGATCGCGGTGCCGTTCACCACGGCGACCGGGGCGCCGATCGGTGTGGTGCCGTCGACGAACTGCACGGTGCCGGCGGCGCTGGACGGCGCGACGGTGGCCGACAGGTCGATCTTCTGCCCGACCGTGGCGGTCTCGAGCGCGGTCACCGTGGTCACCGTCGCGACGTCGGTGGGTGCGGGTGCGCTCACCTCGACGGTGGCCGACGCGGTACGGGAGCCGAGGAAGCCCGCCGCGCCGCTGTAGGTGGCACTGATGTTGTGGTGGCCGGTGCCGGTGAAGGTGTGCGCGAGGGTGGCCACGCCGCCGACGACGTCGACCGGCTCGCCGATCGGGGCGTTGTCGTCGAGGAACTGGACGGTGCCGCCCACCGGCGCGGGCGCGACGGTGGCGGTGAGCCCGACCGCGGACCCGGCGGTCGCGGTGGCAGGCACGGTCAGCGTCGTCGCGGTCGCGACGTCGACCGGCGCCGGGCCGGACACCGCGACGGTGGCCGCGGCGGAGGTGGAGCCGGTGAACCCGGCGCCGCCGCTGTAGACCGCGGTGATGGCGTGCGCGCCTGCGGTCGCGAACGTGTGGGTGCGCGTCGCGGTGTCGCCGGTGACCGGGACCGGCGCGCCGATGTTCGTGTCGCCGTCCTTGAACTGGACGGTGCCGCCCGTCGGGGCGGGCGCGACGGTGGCCTTCAATTCGACGCCGACACCGGTGGTGGCCGTCGCGGGCGCGGACAGCGTCGTCGTGGTGGCCTGGTCCGGGGCGGCGACCGTGATGGTGGCGAGCGGGCCGCCGCCGGCGTTGAGCGCGCCGGTGCTCGAGTTCTTGGGCACGCAGCGGGTCGGCGCCCACACGGTGCCGACGAGCGGCGCGCTGGCCTTGGCCAGCGAGGTGCTGTAGTTCTCGTCGGCGTTGTAGTTCGCGGCGTTGCCGCTCACCCGCAGGGTCGGGGTGATGGTTGCGGCCGACCCGGCCACGACGGTGACGTCGACGGCGGGCAGCTGGAAGACGCTGTTGCCGCCGGAGTTGGCGCTGCCGTCGAGGTTCTTCTTCAGCTTGGGTGCGGTGATGCCGCCCTCGCTGTTGCCGCTGGAGGTGGGGCTGTTCCCGATCACCTGGTTGTTGCCGGACAGCCGCAGGAACGGCCCCGCCGCATCGACGTTGCCGGAGTTGTTGACCCGCAGGACGTTCGCCGCGACACCGCCGAGGTTCGCGCCGGTGCCGGGCACGACGGTGGCCTCGACGAGGGTGGCGTTGGCCGGGATCTCGAAGTCGAACTTGAGCCGCGACAGCCCGGCGGTGGTGCCGCCGGATTCGGAGTCCGGGTACGAGCCGGGGCCCGGCTGGATCCGGTACGTGAAGGTCTGTCCGGGCGTGACCGTAGCCGGCGCGGTGACCGTCGCGGACGCGGCCACGACCTTGTGCTGGGGGCCGGCCAGCGAAGTCGAGGGGGTGGCCTGGCAGGACGTCTGGAAGTTGACGGTGTCCGCGGAGGCGGGGGTGCCGATCAGGGCGAGCCCCGCGGTCAGGGCGACGGCGCCGATGGGTGCCGCGCTGCCGCGCAGGGGGTGTCGAAGCATGGATGGACCGGGTCTCTCGTGTCGATGTCGGGCGCAGATGACCGTGCATTCCAACACGGCACCCGCGTCCGAATCAGGAGAATCCGGCAAATATATGAACGATTGTCCAGGTTGCGTCCGGTGAGGGGCCGGATGTGCCGAAGGACGCCTCCGGATACGGAGACGCCCTTCGGTCGTCCGGTGGGAGTCGCCCGTGACGGGCCTCCCGGCAGACGGGGTTGCTCAGATGGCGCGGACGCCGGTGGCCTGCGGGCCCTTCTGGCCCTGGCCGATCTCGAACTCGACTCGCGCGCCCTCGTCGAGGGTCTTGAAACCCGACGACTGGATCTCGGAGTAGTGAACGAAGACGTCGGGTCCGTCACCGTCCTGCTCGATGAAGCCGAAACCCTTTTCCGCGTTGAACCACTTGACGGTGCCTTGTGCCACTTTTTTTGCTCCTGTAACTGCGAGCCGGTCCTCAGGACGAGGGCTGGTCTCGACTACAGCCTGCCAGCTCTGGCCGGGGGTGTCGACAGCGGGTCTATACTTCCCGGTCCTTCGGCGCGTCGCGGCGGCCTCGAACAGCTGCTCGCGACCCGGGGGTCGACCCCGACCGGCGACGGGCCGGTCGCGGCGGGGGTCCGTTCGTCGAGGTTGCCCGGGGCCCGCGCCACCGACATCGAGAGCCGGCCGGGAGCGCAGTCGGTCAGCTGTACACGTAGGACGTCTTCGTCATCGATTCGGGATCGACCCAGTCGGCGAGCGCGGGGCCCTGCAGCGACAGGAAGGCGTCGTGGGCGTGGCGCGCCACGGCTCCCGCGTACTGCTCGTTCTTGTCTCCGTACCGGAAGCTGAACTCGACCACCACGGGCGACTCGGGATCCTTGTCGAGGTCGTACCAGACGATCAGTGCGCACTTGGCCTCGACCTTGGGTGACCTTCCGATCTGGATGTCGGCCCCGGTGAGCACCAGCTCCCGGATGGTGGACGCGCCGACCGTCGAGATGGGCTCGTGCCCGTCGATCGAGGGAAGTTGGTCGGCGAGTCCGGGATACAGGCCGGTCGCGTCCTTCAGGCGGTCGAGCCGCCGGCCGGCACCGATCTCGAGTGTGGTGGAAAAGCTGTAGAGGGAGTGATGCGGAGGTTTGATGTCCTCCTCGAATTTCGCCGTGCCCCAGTCCGGCTCATCCGTGGACAGGTGGCAGTCCTGTGCGACATAGCGATCGGGATGGCGAAACTTCAGGGTCGTTTCCCGCTGTCCGGTGACCACGTCGGTGCGCTCCCGGAGGATGTAGTCGTGCCGTCGCAGGTGTTGCCCGGGCGTGTCGACGAAGCGAATGCGGCGCCGCTTGGAGACGGAATCGAGGGTCCCGTCGATGTCGAACGCGACGGCGCGAATCGGAGTTTCGGACGCGTGCCGGAATGCGTCCGCTTTCCGGAGCACGATGTCCTCCGTTCCGGTGAACATCGCGGCGCGCAGCATGATCTTGTATTCGCGTGACGTGACGTGCGCTGCACTCATGGTCATCCCCGCTCCACGGACGACGAACGAACTCGCTGCCCACGGTGCGTCGCGGCCCGAGCACCGTGCGATCCGTCGATTGTGGGACGTCCGTCCGCCGACGGGCATCCGTGATCGGCTACTCGATTTCGGGCGCGGGCAGCCCCGTCGAGGCGGTTCGCGGGACCCGGGGTGCGGGCTGAGGTCGACACGGTGAAAATCGAGTACCCGGCTACGCATGACGACCCCGACGCGGGTCGGGATGATCGAGGAACCCCGCGGCGCAACCCCGGCGGTGCCCGGACGGGGCGCCCGCCGGACACCGCCCGCCGGACACCGGAACGGCCCCGCTCACACCGTCGAGGCAATCATGAAGCGCTATCACCCGCTCGCCCCCGGAACGTACTCGGGCGAGAGCAGTGGCTACCGGACCCCGGATCGGCCCGACCACCGAGGCGTCGACTTCGCTGCGGACAGCGGCACCCCGGTCTACGCACCCACCGACGGCACCATGGCCCATGTCGGGATCAACGACGACCCGCAGGGCTTCGGCTCCTGGCTCGTCCTCGACGCACAGGAGGACTGGGGACTGGATTTCATCTTCGGCCACATGCCTCCGTCGTCGTTCGTCAACCCCCACACCGGCCGGCAGTGGCGACACGGCGATCCCGTGCACGCGGGCCAGCAGATCGCGGTGGTCGGTTCCGAAGGCGGTTCGACCGGTCCGCACCTGCACTTCGAGACGTTCGGTGCGCCCGGACGATTCGGTGGGCCCGACCTGAATCCCGACACCACCTGGCTGTTCGATGCAGCCGATCCGCGACTGGCGCCGCACGTCGACGGCGGCGGCTCGCTGGTGGGCGCGACGCTGGTGGACTACTCCGCCGGCGTGCCGGCCGCGCTGCAGATCAAGTCCGCGGGATTCGTGGGCGCCATCCGCTACGTCGCCGATCCCCGGGCAGGATGGATGCTCGGCAAACCGCTGCGCAAACAGGAGGCCGACGACCTGCGCGCGCAGGGTCTGGTGGTGGTCTCCAACTTCCAGTTCGGCAAGTCGGACTGGTTGGGCGGGGCCGAACGGGGGCGTCGTGATGCCGAGCGCGGCATCCAGATCCACCGCGAGGCCGGGGGGCCCGACACCGCCCCGATCTACGTGTCGGTGGATGCCTCGCCCAGCGAGGAGCAGTGGGACAGCCTCGTCCGTCCGTACCTGCTCGCGTGGCAGGACCGGCTGGGCAGGGACCGGATGGGCGTCTACTGCAACCACCCGACGATCGAGTGGGCGCTGCGTGACGGCGTCGGCACCTACTTCTGGATGCACAACTGGGGCAGCGAGGGTCGCATTCACCCCGCCGCTCACCTGCACCAGTTCGAGATCGACGCGCAGAACGTCGCGGGCGTCGGCGTCGATCGGAACCGCATCCTCCGCGAGCCCTTCGGGCAGTGGGACCCGGCATCGTCCGGTGTGGCGGGTGCCCTTGTCGCACAGCCTGTCTCGCCGGCACCCGAACCGGACGGGTCGGCGGCGGGTCGCGGGGCGACCGGTTACCCGATCACGTGGCGCGGCGGACCGGGATACGACCCCGGCCACGGCGAGTACCTGCGAATCTACCTGCACACCACCGAGAACCAGGACTGGATCACGCGCGCCGAGAACGTCGCGGATTTCCAGACGCGCGAGCAGAACGGCAGCTACCACTACCTCGTCGACGACACCCACATCCTGGGCACGGTCACCACCAAGAACACCGCGTGGGGGGTGCTCGGCGACAACCGGGTGAGCGTTCAGATCGCGATGGTGGGTACCTCGGGAACGACCGGCTCCTGGACCGGACCCAACCCGAACCGCGAGGAACGGCCCAAGACCAGGGAGCAGTGGCTCGAGCACGACACGATGCTCGACATGGTGGCGTTCGTCATCGCCACCGTCGCGAAGGATTACGGCGTTCCGATCGAGCGCGTGGACATCGCCGGTGTCGGGGCGAACCTGCGCGGGGTCAGCAGCCACAACAACTACACCTACGGATCGGTGATCCTCAAGGGCTTCAAGGACGGAACGCACTGGGATGTGCCGGACACCTTCCCGTACGACGTCGTGCTCGCCGCTGCGAAACGCCACGCGGGGGTCCCGGACGACCCCGACCGTTTCCCGCTCCCGCCCGGGCACTACTGGGGGCCGTTGGACGGGCCGACCGAATCGTGGTCCAACACGTACGGCAACGAACCGCAGTCCTCGAAGGACGGGCTCAGACGATGGCAGGAGGCACTCGGGCTCCCTGGTTCGGGCATCCACGACAACGCCACGAGGCGGGCCGCCACCCGCATGCAGCAGGCGTTCGGCCGGCCGGTCACCGGCAACGTGTACGAGGGCGAGTGGAACGAGGTCGTCCGCCACGGATGGCGGCTGCCTGCAGCCGAGCCGCCGAGGCCGGTCGCCCCGATCGACCCGGGGCCCGCGACCCCGCGCTCGATGAAGATCAAGGCCGTCACCGGACCGGGACTGACCGACCGTTTCGGCATGGCGGCAACGGATCTCGGCGTCATGGCGCGCACTCCGTCGGGGCGCATCCTGGCGGTGTTCGGCGACACCTTCCGCGGACCCCGGGTCGGCGACGGCGACTGGCGGGCACCGGTCGCGCTGTTCTCCGACACCAAGAACCTCGACGAGGGGATCGTGTGGAGCGAGGCGGCGGGCGGGGACCCGAACCACGCCCGCCAACTGTGGGACTACCCGCACGACAACCCGGTGTTCTCGACCGTGCTGCCGTCCGACGTCATCACCGTGGGCGACACGATGTACCTGCACGCCATGGTCAACAAGGGACTGGGCAACGTGGTCTGGACCGAGATCTGGCAGTCGGTCGACGACGGCCACACCTGGCAGCACACCGGCGCCAAGTTCGACCCGGGGCTGCACCGGGGGCTCGCGCAGTTGTGGACCTGGGATGTCGCCGCGGACGGGTGGGTGTACGTGTTCTCCACCGGATTCCAGCGCGACAAGCCGCTGATCCTGCGCCGCGTGCGCGCGGATCGGATCGCGCAGCCGTCGGCCTACGAGGGCTGGGGCTGGCGCGACGGTGCGTGGGGGTGGGGCAACGAGCCCACGCCGGTCCTCGAGGGCGTGGGGTCCGCGGGCAAGTTCGGGGAATTGTGCCTGCGATCGATCGAGGGCCAATGGGTGTTCGTCAATTTCGACTCCTCCAACGTCGGCGGGTACGACATCGACGTGCGGGTGTTCGCGAACATCACCGACAACCTCTACGACGTGCACACGAGCACCCCGATCCGGGGGGTCGGCTGGGGGCAGGAGGGCGACGACGCGGTTGCACAGCTGTACGGGCCGTCGATCGTCCCCGGATCCACGCCGGGCTCCGGCTTCCACATCCTGCTCAGCCAGTGGAAGACCGAGGGTCCCGATGCCGGCTGGCCCTACCGGGTCCTGCAGTTCAAGATCCCGGTGGCCCGCGTGGCGGGATTCCACGACGACGGCGCGGCCGGAGTCGACGGCCGGGCAACCGGCCGGAACGGAGGTGATCACGGCTGATCCGGTGACCGCGACGGGTCACATCGGCGGTGGTCGCTTCGGCGATCGGATGAATCGGGCCCGCTCATCCCGCGACCCGACTATACAATTCGGACATGGTCCTGCGGTGGCCATTGATCCCGCGGTGGGACGAGAGCGCTTCCACCGCAGGGGGGTCCGCGCGTGGAATGATCCTCGTCGGCCCACTCGGCGTGGGGAAAACGACGCTGGCGCGGGCGATCTCGACGCGCGACCATCGGGACTGCCTGTGGGTGGCGGGCACGGAGTCGTGCCGCCACCTTCCGCTCGGCGCGTTCGCCCACCTGCTCGACATCGGTCCCGACCCGGATCCGGTGACGGCGCTGGCCGATGCGCGTGCGGCACTCGGACGCCGAGACGGTGCGACGCTGGTCGTCGACGACGCCGACCTTCTGGACCCGTTGTCGGAGGAACTGATCCGGACGCTGGCCGCGGACGCCCGCCTGCGCCTGCTGGTGACCTGTTCGGGCGGTCGGACGGCCTCGGTCCGTGCGCTTCTCGGCGACGGTGTGCTCGGGAGTGTCGAACTGACGGCATTCGACCGGGACGAGGCGCAGCAGGCGGTCGAGGCTGCTCTCGGTGATCCGGTGGACCGGGTGGCGTTGCACCGGATGTGGGAGGCGTCGGAGGGTAATCCGTTGTACTTGAGGCACCTCGTGGAGGGTTCCTGGGACGCGGGCTTGTTCCATCGGTGCGGTGGGATCTGGCAACTGGGCGGGCGACCCGTGGTGTCCGCGGCACTGGAATCGCTGCTCGGCGCCCGCCTCCGCGGGTGTGCAGCGGACGTGTACGAGGTGTTCCTGCTGTCGGCGTTCGGCGGGACGCTCGACGTCGACCTGCTCGGCCGCCTGGCCTCGCCGGGCGCGGTCGCCGCGGCCGTGTCCAGCGGATTCCTGCGGGTCGACGGGGGACGGACGGCGCGGCTGAGCCACCCCGTGCTCGGCGTGTTGCTCCGGGCGCAGACCGGCGTGCTCGCCGCGCGGGCCGTGCGAGGGCGCCTGGTCCGGGCTCTCGCAGGCGGGGGTGCCGAAGCCGATCCGACCCGGCGGGCGGAGCTCTCCCTCGACGGCGACGTCGAGGTCGACGTCGCCACTCTCGTCGGTGCCGCCGAACGGGCCTGTGCGCTCGGCGACGACGCCCTGGCCGAACGGGTGTCCGCGGCAGCGTTCGCCCGCGGCGGTGGTGTCCGGGCCGGCGCGCTCCTCGCGCAGTCGACGCGATGGCGCGGCCGGGCCGGTGCCGCGGACGCGTTGCTCACCGAGTTCGACCCGCGACGCCTGTCGGAGCCGGAACTCGTCGTGTGGGAACTGTCGCGCGTGTGCGGGTTGTACGCGAGTGACCGGGTCGTCGAGGCGTATCGCGCCCTGGCGGCGCTGACCGCTCGCACGACGGGCACGGCGGCCCGGGATCTGCTGGTGTCCGTGACGGTGGCGTTCGACTTCTTCGCGAACGACCTGCCGCGCGCGCTCGAGCTGGCGGACACTCTCGTGGAGGCCGAGCACTGCTTCGGCCCGGCGTTGACGGTGGTGGCATCGGCCGGCGGGTGCGCCCTGGCGCGGGCGGGCCGCGCGGACCGGGTGCCCATGCTCGCGGCACGTGCGCTCGGTGCGGCGAGACCCGCGGGCGCGACGGTGGTCGCGGGCCGGATCGGTGTAGCGGAGATGTCCGCCGTCACCCTCGCCGGCTATCTCGCCGGGATCGACACCGTTCTCGAGCGCTACACGGGTCCCGAGGTCGTCGGCCGGCCGAGATCGGTGACCGACGCGTACATCCGCGGGCTGGCGCACCGGGCGACCGGGCGACTGGACCGCGCGGAAGAGGAGTTTCGCCGGGCGGGTGCGGCCGCCGTGTCGGGCGAGCAGCGGATGTGGATCGGGTTGTGCTCGGTCGAGCTCGCCCAGGTGCTGGGGGCGCGCGGCAGGGCCGGGGACGCGGCGCACGCGCTCGACCGCGCCGACGCGGTCCACGGCCGGTACCTGGCGTCGTTCGAGCCCGACCTGCTGCTCGCCCGGGCATGGGTCGCGGCGGCGCGCGGTGAGCACCGGCGGGCGATCGCCGCCGCCCGCCGCGCCGCCGCCCTGGCCAGGGCGGGGTCGATGTTCGGGGTCGAGGTCGTCGCTCTGCACACCTCGGTGCGTTTCGGGGACCGGTCCGCGGCCGGGCGGCTGCGCGGACTGGCCCGTCGCGTCGACGGCCCGTTCGTCCGCGCCGCGGCCGCCCATGCGGGTGCGCTCGAAGCGCGGGACGGAGACGGGTTGGACAGGGCAGCAAACGAATTCGCCGAAATGGGGGCGCTGCTCGGGGCCCTCGACGCTGCGGCGCAGGCGGCGCTCATGCATCGACGGGCCGGCCGGACCGGCAAGGAGATGCGGTCGGTGGCCACCGCCCGGCGGCTTGCCGCGCGGTGCGGTGGGGCGCGCACTCCGGCCCTGGCCGCGGCGGAGAGCCCGGCGTCCCTCACCGAGCGGGAGCGACTCGTCGTGTCGCTCGTCGTCGACGGGCTGACGAACAGGGAGATAGCCGAACGCCTGACCCTGTCGGTTCGGACGGTCGAGGGGCACGTGTACCGCGCGTCCGGAAAGCTCGGTGCCCACGATCGAGAAGGGTTGGTGGACAAGATGTCTCGATGCCAGGCCTCGGACGTCACGCCCCGTTCTCGATGAGTACGGTCCGGATCATGTCCGCGCGGTCCCTCGCCTGCAGTTTCATCATCACGTGCGACATGTGCCCCTCGACGGTGCGGGGGGAAACGCCGAGTCGGTCGGCGATCTGGTGGTTCGTCAGGTCGGCCGCGGCGAGCAGGGCCATCTGCCGTTCACGGTCCGTGAGCGGCAGCGCCCGCGCGGCCGTGACGAGGGCGGGGGTGCGGGCATGTCCGCAGCCGTCGGCGAGAGCGTGCGCGTGTGCGGCGGATCGGAGCTCCCGGCGCCGGTCGCCGGCGTGGCGGTACGCGTCCGCCGCCTGGGCGTAGGCGTCCGCCGCGAGCAGCCTGGCCCCGAGACCGTCGAATTGCCCTGCAGCGTGGACCAGTTCGTCGCCGTCGGCGGACGACAGTGCGGTCGCCTGCCGGGCCATCGGCTGCACCAGGCGCCCGTCGATCAGGTCGGCCAGTGACAGCAGACGGGGCGCGCCCGCCGTGTCACCGAATCTGACCGCGGCGTGCAGTGCCTCCGCCTCCGCGGCCAGCAGACCCGACGTGTGCGCGAGGCTCGCCGCCCGCCGCGCGAACTCGATCGCGGCACTCGTGTTGCGGCCGGAGGCCGCGGCCCATGCGCGGCTGATGTCCAGGTCGGGGCGGTAGAGCAGCCGATGCTCCCCGATCGCAGCCTCCGCCACGCGGACCGCTGCGGTCGCCTCCGGTGTTCGGCCGGACACGGCGAACGCCTGGGCCAGAGCGAGATTTGCGATTCCGCGCCAGCCGACATTGGATCGCTCGAGGCCCGCCGCGGCCTCGGCCAGACGGGCCTGCGCCGCAGGCACGTCGCCCTTGGCCAGGTCGAGCCTGCCGATCAGGGCGCTGATCCCGAACCAGGCGGCAGGGTTGTCGGCGGCCATCGTCAGATAGCGTCGGGCGGACCGGTCGGCGCGATCGAACTGCCCGCTGTGGACCAGCGCCAGAATCTCGCCCTGCCCCAGGGAGAATCGCAGTCCGGCGGTGTCGGAGCGGATCAGGCCGAGGGCCCCGTCGGCCCATGCGGGTGCCGCGTGACCGTGCCCGGTCATCGCCAGCGCGAGTGCGCCTGCGCTCGCCGCCCACACCCGTGCGGCGGGCGGCGCGGACACGGATCGCCGCACCCGCAGAGCCGTTCGCAGCCCGTCGTCGGCGTTGCCGAGCGAGACGTCGATCGCCGCGCGCACCGCGTCCAGACAGTCGCGCGCCGCTCGGTCCGTCGCACGACGGGACCGCTCCAGTCGAAGGAGTTCGAGCGACTCCGGGCCAGCGTCGAGGTTCCAGAACAGGTTTGCCGCACGAGCGATGACGAGGGTGAGCCGGTCCGCCTCGGGCAGTGCCGTCGGATCGGGCGCGGACAGCAGACGCTCGGCATCGGCGCCCCGATCGGTCCAGGCGAGGGCCCGGGCGTGAATCAGCCGCGCCGTGACACCGTCACCCTCGGCGGTGGCCGCGCGGGCGAGGTTCTCGGCACGGGGGAACGCCCCCAGCGCCGCGGCCTCCTCCGCGGCCACGGTGAGCGTGTCGGCGCTGACGCGCCGGTCACTGTCGAGCGAGAGTTCCGCCGCGCGGATCCGGTCGGCCGGTCGTCCGGGGTGCGAGCGGAGGAGCGCGGCGATCTCGCCCCGGATCTGCCGGGCGGTGCGCTCGTCCACGCTCTTGCGCACCACCTCACCGAGGAACGGGTGGGCGAGCCGCGCCGCCAGCATCGAACCCTCCCGGCTGAAGCGGACCAGCTCGGCGCGCTCGGCGGCGATCATCGCCTCCTCGCCGGCCAGTTCGCTCAGCACCGGCAGGGCGAGGGGTTCACCGAAGGCGACGAGCTCGACCACCCGGCGGGCGGGCGGGGGTGCCCGGCGACAGCGTGTGTGCAGGAGCAGGGCCAGCTCCAGCGTGATGGCCGGTTCGCCCCGCAGCTGCCAGATCCCGTTGCGGCAGCGCAGCCGGCCGGCGGCATGGGAGCCCTCGACCAGATGGCGGAGGTACAGGGGGTTGCCCTGTGTTTCGGTCCAGATCCGTTCGGCAGTCAGGCTTTCCACCGGTCCGCCGAGTGCAGCGGCGAGCGCCGCGTCGCTCTCGGCGTGCTCGAAGTCGCGGACCGTGACCCGGACGAATCCGCGGTCCTTCCACAGGGCCGTGACGGCATCCGGAACGGGCTCCCCGGTCCGGGTCGACACCACCAGTGCGAGAGTGCTGCTGGTCGCCAGCTGGTTGAGCAGGGTCGCCGACAGCGGGTCCAGCAGGTGGGCGTCGTCGACGACGACGGTGCCGTTCGGCAGGTGCTCGGTCAAGGCTCGGCGGGTGTCCGACAGTCGCGACGTCAGATCCCAGGGGGACCGCGGGCCGAGGTGCTCGGACAGCGCGCCGAAAGGCGTGTGCTGCGCGGCGGTCGTACCGGCGACCCAGGTGACCGGGCGACTCGACCGAGCGGTGGACTCCTTCAGGAGGGTGGTCTTTCCGGTCCCCGCGAGCCCGTCGACGACGACACCCCGTGGCCCGTCCGCCGACCCGACCGCCCGGGCGATCGCGGCGGTTTCCGCAGGTCGCTCGATCACCGGCCAGTGCAGGTTCACCGGAATGATCTTAGTCCGGTGCAGCTGTCCGGCCGACCCGCGCCGCGAGGGACGGCACGACGGATCGTCCCCGAGCCCGACGGCGCGCCGACGCGAGAGCCCCGCCGGGTGCTGACCCGACAGGACCCGCCTGACCAGCGCGGCGGCACGGACGTCCGGGTGACACGCGCGCCCGTCTCCGGCGGTTGTGGAGCCGCTGGGTGTCTTGCGTCGCCCACTGTGCGCGCGAAAGATTGAGTGCGCAGTGGTCGCGGTCGCGGGCCGTCGGCGGCGCTGTTTCTGTGCAGCGGACCCGGAATCGGCGGTGGACCTCGCCCGCCGGCCACCGGCGGTCTACTCGCGAGCGGGTCGATCACCCGCCTGAGGAGAGGGCGATGTTCATTCAAGTGATTCAGGGCAAGGTCGGCGACGAGGCCGGGTTGCAGCGGTGCATGGACCGGTGGAACGAGGAGCTGGCGCCGGGAGCGACCGGCTACCTGGGGTCGACGAGCGGCACCTGCTCGGACGGCACGTTCATCTGCCTGGCCCGGTTCGAGTCGCAGGAGGCGGCGCTGCGCAACAGCGAACGGCCCGAGCAGGGTGCGTGGTGGGCGGAGACCGAGCGCTGCTTCGACGGCCCGGTGACGTTCACGGACTGCGCAGAGGTGACGGAGTGGATGGGCGGCGGCTCGGACCACGCCGGCTTCGTCCAGGTGATGGAGGGCCACACCAGCGACGCGCACCGGATGGTGGACCTGATGACCCAGGTCGGCGACCGGGTGCACGAGCTGCGTCCCGAGATCATCGGCGGCACCCTGTGCAGCGACGGCAAGGACGGCTATGTCGAGGCCGTGTACTTCACCTCCGAGAAGGAGGCGCGGCTGCACGAGAAGGTGGAGGTCCCGGACGACCTTCGGTCGCTGTTCGAGGAGGAGACCGAGCTGATGGGCGAGGTGTCGTACTACGACATGCGCGAACCGATGCTGGTGTCCGCCGAGCGGAAGTGAGAATCGGGCGACCCCGGTGCGCCGGTGTCCGGCGGCCGGGGTCCTTCGCTGCTTCCGGCAGCCCGAACGCAGAATCGGGCCGATAGCAGATATCGCTGAATGTGACAAAACCTCGCCGAGTAGTGTGACCGGCGATCGAGTCACACACCCGAGGAAATCGAGAGGTACTCCACAGTGACCACCGTCCAGGAGCCCGCCGCGACCGCGGCGTCGAATGTCCCTGATATCCACACCACCGCGGGCAAGCTCGC
>NZ_BAABFB010000051.1:0-73159 GCF_039540555.1 Rhodococcus olei
GTTGGTGAGCGCGGCCTTGGCGGCGCAGTAGTCGATGATCGTGGGGTCGGGGAGGAAGGCGTTGACCGAACTGACGGTCACGACGGCTCCGCCGCCCCGCCGGGTGATTCGGGGCAGCGCGGCACGGGTGGTGCGGACCGCGGACAGGAACGTCAGCGTCAGCGTCGCCGTCCAGTCGTCGTCGGTGACGCTGGTGAACCCGCCCGGTCGGGGTGTGACCGCGCCGGCGTTGTTGATCAGGATGTCGATGCCGTTGCGGTTGTCGGCCGCGTCGACGAGGGCGGGCGGCCCGTCGGGTGTGGACAGGTCGACCGGGACGAAGGTGACGTTGCCGGCGGATTCGAGGGTGGAGATCTCGTCGGTGCGGCTGCGCGCACCTGCGATGACGTGTGCGCCCTCGGCGGCGAGCGCTTCGGTGATCGCGAGGCCGATTCCCTTGCTGGCGCCGGTGACGACGGCGGTCGTGCCGTCGAGTTGGAGGTCCATGGTTCGACCTCCTGGTTCAGCTGTCGGCCGCGGCGGCGTCGTAGGCGGGACCGCGCAGCGGGTTGTCGGGGATGACGACGGTGTAGCCGCGCCCACGCAGGTCGGCGACCACGCCGTCCCAGCTGGTGGGGTCGACGAACGCGCCGTGCACGAACACGACCGTCGGGAGGGTCGGCGCCCGCAGGAGTCACGAATGCCGCGGTGACAGCTGCGACGAACGTCATCGCGGCGACGGCTGCGCGAGTCACTCGAATGATGGCACTCAAGGGTGTGGTCCTTCCCGGTCGCGACGTGGCCCTGCATGCATCAATCCGGTCTTGCCCCGCACGACTGGTTCGACCTCGCGGACGTTCGTGGCACGCTCACGTCGTTCCGGGCCGGCACAATCTGGAAATCCCTGAACGCGACCTCGGATCCTGCCGGCTTTGGTCGCCATTGGTACCGCCGTGTGGGCGGGCCCGACCTCTACGTTCGCACCACGAAACGTCGAAAGTCCACGACCCATAGCCTGTCGAAGGATGCCCTCACCGATACACCGCCACTGGACATGGGTGTTGGGCGGTGTCAGTGTGAATCCGGCCCACATCTTCAGCAGGCACGCGACCGGAAACTGTCGAGAGGAGCCGAGGCCGTGGACATGAGGCCTGGCGATCTGGCCGCAGCGATGCGACGCGAGGCGGCCGCACACTGCGACCACGCGAAGTCGACCAGGGACTCGAACCGGCCGAAGTGGTACGCCCGACACACGGTCGACGAGCGGAACGGACGGCAGGCGTGATGGGAGAATTCGACTACGACGTCATCGTCGTCGGCGCAGGATCGCCGGGCGAGCACTGCGCCGGCGAGTTGGCCGACGGTGGCCTGCGAGTGGCGGTCGTGGAGCGAGAGCTCGCCGGGGGCGAATGCTCATACTGGGCATGTATCCCGTCCAAGACATTGTTGCGCCCGGGCGAGGCGGTACATCAAGCACACGAGGTAGCCGCCAGCGCGCAGATCGATGTCGCTGCCACCTTGGCGTACCGCGACTTCATGGTCTCCGACTACTCCGACGCCGGGCAGCAGACATGGCTCGAGGGCAAGGGCATCGACCTGATCCGCGGCACGGGGCGGCTCGAGGCACCCGGAGTCGTTGAGGTCGACGGTGAGCGGTTCACTGCCGCGCACGTGGTCCTCGCGACAGGGTCCGACCCGATCATGCCGCCCGTGCCTGGACTGGCGGAGTTGCCCGGAGTCTGGACCAACCGTGAGGTAACGGGCATGAAGGCCGTTCCCCGGCACCTGCTGGTTCTCGGCGGCGGTCCGGTCGGCGTCGAGATGGCCCAGGCAGTGTGCCGCCTCGGTGGACAGGTGACCCTCATCGAGGGCGCGCCGCACGTTCTGGCGCGCGGAGCCGCCTCGCTGGGTGAGGCCGTCGGCGACGTTCTGCGTCGCGACGGGGTCGAACTTGTGCTCGGAATGCGCGCGGCGGCGGCACGACGAGACGGTGAGGACTTCGTCCTGGTCCTCGACACGGGCCGGGAGTTGCGTGGTGACCGACTGTTGGTCGCCACCGGACGCCGGCCCCGGGTGACCGACCTCGGTCTCGAAACCGTCGGCGCGACTGTCGATGGCAGCGGTATCCGGGTCGATGCACGGTTGCGTGCGGGCGAGCGTTTGTGGGCCATCGGCGACGTCACCGGCGTGCGGCTGCTGACCCACGTCGGGAAGTACCAAGGCGAGGTCGTCGCCTCAAACATCCTCGGTCATCCCAGAGAAGCCGACTATGCGGCCGTCCCCGACGTCGTCTTCACGGACCCCCAGGCCGCCTCGGTCGGCGCAATCGAGGGCCTCTTCAGCGTGACCGCACGGTTGTCCGAGGTTGCAAAGACTGCGACCTACACTCACGCCTACGCCGAGTCCACCGGGTTCCTGACGCTCGTGAGCGATGGAGATCGGTTGACCGGTGCGTACGGGTTGGGTCCGGAGGCGGGGGAGTGGCTACAACAGGCCACCCTGGCCATCCGCGCCCGTGTTCCCCTCGACGTGATGAGCGATGTCATCCAACCGTTCCCGACATTCTCGGAGGTCTACGTCAACGCTCTGAAGGCATTGCGTACGACGATCGCGGAGGTCGGTCGGCCGGTCCCGGCGGACGCATCCTGAAGGCGATCACGCCCCACCGTCGACCATCGGAGGGATGTGCCGCGGCGAGCGCGATGCGATCCGCGGCCAATGGTTTCGTTCGAACGAAGGGGAGCCCCGGCACCAGGTTTGGAACCCCTCTGCCGTGCTCCATGATCGGACGGGTTCAACGGCACAGGACAGACGAGCAGATGCGACCGGCACGGGTATCCGCACATGTCCGCTCGCGAAAGGACTCGCATTGATCAGCAGAAGAGAATTCTCGCAGTTGGCTGTGGTCGCGGCGGTCTCGCTCTCCGGGTGTGCGTCCACGCAGGCGTTGCGAACCTCCACAGCGGGATCGCATGAATCGTTCGTCGCCCTGAAACAGGTGAAGGCCGGCCTGCTGAACGTGGGCTATGCCGAGGACGGTCCCGCCGGCGGTCCACCGGTCGTCCTCCTGCACGGATGGCCGTACGACATACATAGCTATGCCGATGTCGCGCCGTTGCTTGCAGCCAACGGCTACCGGGTGATCGTTCCGTATCTGCGCGGCTACGGCACCACAGCCTTCCTGTCATCGGACACGTTCCGCAACGGCCAACAATCGGCGGTCGCGCTCGACGTGATCGCGTTGATGGACGCTCTCCAGATTCCGAAAGCCGTACTCGGCGGCTTCGACTGGGGCTCTCGCACGGCGGCCATCGTGGCCGCGCTGTGGCCGGAACGCTGCAAAGCGCTTGTCGCCGTGAGCGGTTACCTGATCACCGACCGAACGGCCAACCTGCAACCACTGGCGCCGCAGGCCGAATACGGGTGGTGGTACCAGTACTACTTCGCCACCGACCGAGGCGTCGAGGGATACCGCCGATACACACGCGACTTCAACAAGCTCATATGGAAGACGGCCTCGCCGAAGTGGAACTTCGACGACGCGACCTACGACCGCACCGCCGCATCCTTCACCAATCCCGACCATGTGGCCATCGTCATCCACAACTACCGATGGCGATTGAGCCTGGCCAACGGCGAGCCGCAATACGACCCGATCGAACAGCAACTCTCCGCCATGCCCGTCATCACCGTGCCCGCCATCACCATTGCCAGTGACTTCGACGGCCCGGCCGCCGACGGGACGTCGTATCGCAGCAAATTCGCCGGGAAGTACGCCCACCGATTCCTTCCCGGCATCGGGCACAACGTGCCGCAGGAAGCCCCCCAGGATTTCGCCAACGCCGTCGTCGAAGTCGACGGCTACTAGTGGGCACCGGCGTTCGTTCGTCGGGGGTCAGGCGGCCGACTCGGGTTCCGGACCGGGCGCATCCGGGTCGTGGCGACGCCGCCGTGCAAGGTGATCGTTGAGATCGGTCCGGGTGGACCGCCAGTCGAACGGGCGGGCGGTGGCGTTGTAGCGGTCTCGAACGACAGAATCCGGGTGGCGAGGGCGTCCAGATCGGCGAAGTCCGCCGGGGCGATCGCCTTGCGTTGCAGGACCGAGAGGTAGATCTCCACCTGGTTCAACCACGACGCGTGCACCGGAAGATGCACCAATGTCGCTGTCGGCCAAGCTGACTACAACCCCGGACGAACCATCGCGCGCCCGACTGCGGGGGATGAGGTCACGCTCTGCCTGCCGTGCTCCGGCCTGCGCACCTCAACCAGATTGGTCGAAACAGGCTGTTGTCGTTGATGTGTCAACCAGATCGAGTCCCTTGAACGTTGTCCGTGAATGAAGCGGGAATGCTGGACAAACCCAACACGCCGATGCCACGACTGCGATAGTCTGACGGGGCGTCGATATGTTAGACGCATCGTCAGCTGGGTCTGAGATTGCACGTTCGTGCCGTCGAGGCTCGATGCCGCCCCACGCGTTCCGGCGGGGGCTGTCCAGGGACCTGCGCTCGCGGGCCCACATCCCAATGTCCAGGCAAGCGGAAACAGGGGGGGCAAAGCATGACAGCGGCCGATAGATCGAAAAGCGCACAATCGCTGGCGCTTTACCGACTTGACCTCGGAGAGGGCAACGTCGGAACACCGGGCGCGCCGATTCTTCACCTCTGACTCCTCGCCCACACGGTACGAGACACCGTGACCGGTCACGGTGAGAGGTGATGGCGCGGATTTCCGCGCCATCTACCCGCCGGAATCCGCGGCCCCACCGCACTACGTCAGCAAGACCACAGCTTCACGACGGCCGGCGTGTACGTCGGTTGAAGAGTCAATTCGAAAGGCAACCTCTCATGGGCAGCACGGACCTCATCACCTACCTGAACTACATGTCTACCTGGGAGACCGAATCAGACGAAAACATCGACCGCATTATTTCTGAGCAGGCGCTCTTCGTAAATCTTGGAGAATTCGATTCAGACGCGGCCGTCAACGCCGAATTCACGACGCTGTACAACTTGTCGTGCGAGGTGCGTGACCTGACCGTTGCGGCGGACGCTACCCAGATTGCCGCCGACGGAGCCGCGGTGGCTGCAATCTGGTCTTTCGGACTTGGGATGGCAGCGTTCGCCGCTCTCCAAGCTGCCGAGATAATTCAGCAAAAGGTCATTTCATCGAAGTCAACCGACCTCAACAATAAGCTGACATCGGCCGACGCTGACATCTCCGCTCAAATCGGCCCGCAGGTGAGTGATTACGTCGCTAAATACAAGCAAAACAACGATCTGATTGCGAGCAAGGCTCCGGTGGGCCTCGACACGCGAACATGTCGCGGCCTTCTACTGCAATTCTTGGCGGAGGTGCAGAGAAACACGACGTTGGATGTTGGGACTTTCAGGCAGTACGCTGAGTCCGCGCGGCGCCTATACAACAGCGACGAGATAAACGCGGTCTACGATGCCTTGGACACGCTGAATCTCAGTAAAAAGACCGATGCCGACGTCAAGAAATTCATGGACTTCCTGGCGGGTTTTGATTTCCCCGGTAAGATTGAGGTATCCATTGTCCAAAATGCGTGCATAGCGATTATGTTCTATAAATTGAAAATTGCGAACGCCACCATTAAGGAACAGGCAGAAGCTGCCGGCCTCCCTGTGGAGGAAGTAGACGCCACTGCTTTTGGTGCCATGGATGCTGTCGGCAAGTTCATCACAGTTGTCGCAGTCGTCATGTCGGTAGCGGACGTTGTGTTTGAAATCCTGGACATTGAGAACGTGGTCACGCAGTGCGAAAAGATGTGCGATCAACTGAACGGGCCCATCAAGCAAAGCTACCTCGACTATTTCAATGGAATTAAAACGTCAGCGCGTGCATACAAGGCGGCAATCCAGCCCGACTCCGGCAATGGTGCCGGACGGGACATCCAGCAGATGCAGAGTCAAATACAGCAGTGGGGCTCGATCACCCAATTCGGGATCCAGATCGCAGAGATCACGGGTACGGCAGACAATCCCGATCAGAAGAGCGGAACAGCCACCAAGACGGACCGCGGGTTCTCGGGCTACAACGGGAGCTGGGAAATCGGAAACTGGGGAGACACGCTCAGATTCACCAACTAGTGGTGGTCGGCGTTGGTTCGTCGGGGCTTCAGGTCCACGCGGTGGGGTCGGCGAGACAGAGGCCGCAAGCGGTGTCCAGGGCGTCCTCGGCGGTGCCGGCGCTGTGGCCGGTGGGCGGGTAGGAGTTTTGGTAGTCGTCGTGGCTGGCGCGGTAGATCGCGAAGCCCCACATGTTGGCGTAGCCGGCGTACTCGAGGCGGTACAGCTGCAGGGTCTGCCCGTCGGTCAGGACGGCGTCGGGGTGGGGGTCCCGACGAGACGTTCGTGCGCGTCGGGAAATGGCGGCGAGTGTGCCGATTCCGATGCCGAGCAGCAGGACCAGGTCGAGCAGTCCTCTTCCGTGACGCTCCCGCGAGTGGTGTTCTGGATGTACGCCACCGACTCCCGGTCTTCGGGACCGGAGCGGATCATCCACGTGTCAAGGAAGGCGCCATGACCACGATCCATCTCCACAAGACGACAACCGCCACGCCCGAGCAGTTCTTGGCCGGTCTCACCGACTTCGGGCCGGGTCGGGAGGAACTGTTCGGCAACAGCGCCGACAGTTATCTCAAGGTGCATCACGAAGGCCCCCACGACGCCGATGTCACGGAGGGCTCGAGCGGCATCTGGGAACGCCTGCACTACGACTGGACCGACCCCCATCACGTGGTGATGACGACAACCGACTCCAACCTGTGGGGTGGCGCCTCGGGCCACACCTACACGCTCACGCCGCTGCCCTCGGGTGGCACCGACGTGGACGCCGTCGTCGTCCGGGACGGCAAGAACATCAAGGGACGGCTGCTCGCGGTCGTGCTCGGGCTCTTCGGTACCCGCGTTCTGGGAAAGCAGTTCACGAAGTCCGTCGAGGCCATCGAAGCTCGAAACGGCGGCGCAGGCGGAAAGAACACCGGGACGGGAGAAGGGTGACCTGACCAGCGGTCGGAGGCTGGCAAGGCCGACGTCACGCAGGTCGAGCTGTCGTGGGATCTGAATCCGACCGAAGGAGCGTCAGGAAGATGAGCACCATGCGGTCGGTCGTCGCCGACACGGTGGGCGAACCGTCCGAGGTTCTGCACCTCGAGGCCCGCCCCGTTCCGGAGCCCGGTCCCGGCCAGGTCCGCATCCGCGTGGGAGCGGTGCCCGTCCATGCCAGCGATCTGCACACCATCCGCGGCAGATATGGATTCACCCCGGAGTTCCCCACCGTGCCCGGAATCGAATCGGTCGGTGTGATCGACGAACTCGGTAGCGGCACAGACGGTCTGACGGTCGGGCAACGTGTCATCACGGTCGGAGTCAGGGGTACGTGGCAGGAGTATGTCGTTGCCGATGTCGAGCGGGTCCTGCCCGTTCCCGTCGGCATGAGCGATTCCACGGCCGCCCAGGTTCTCAGCAATCCGCTCACCGCCGTGATCCTGACGAGCGACGAACTCGACGTTCGACCGGGTGAGTGGCTCCTGCAGACGGCGGCCGGGTCGATCGTGGGTCGGTCGGTCATCCAGCTCGGCGTGCACGCCGGCTTCAAGACCCTCAACGTGGTCCGCCGTCGATCCGCTGTCGAGGACATTCTCGCGTTGGGCGGCACCGCGGTGATCTGCACGGAGGATGAGGACCTGCGCGAACGCGTGGCCGGCATCGCAGGCCACGACGGCGTGTCCAAGGCGATCGACTGCGTCGGCGGTCAGGTCGGCGCGGACGTGTCGCGTGCGTTGGCACCGCACGGTGAGCTGATCGTCTACGGTGCGCTGTCCACGCACCGCCAAACCGATCCCGACAAACTCGCCATCCCGATCTTCGCGCGCTCACTGATATACGAAACCAAGATCGTCCGGGGGTTCTGGCTGCTCCGCTGGTTCACCGAGACCCGGAGGGATCGGATGACCGCAACGATCGACCGGACACTCCGGCTCGTCGACAGCGGCGCGTTGCGGGTGCCGGAGGGCCGGCCGATTCCCGTCGAAAGGTTCGGCGAAGCCGTCGATTTGGCCGAGGCACCCGCACACGGGAGCAAACCACTGCTGATATTCGATCGAGGACGCAGTGCCGGTGGAGTTGACGAATCATCGTGAACCCGACCTACACCACCCACAGCACCGCGGTGCTGTTCGTCGACCCCTACAACGACTTCCTGTCCGAGGGCGGCAAGGTCTGGCCGCAGGTCAAGGCGGTCGCCGAGGACAACAGGCTGCTGGACAATCTGCTCGCGATCACCACGGCAGCACGAGCCACGGGTGTCCGCGTGTTCATCGCACCCCATCGCCGCTGGGAACCGGGCGACTACGAGGACTGGACCCACCCCAATCCGACCCAGGTCGAGATCATGGAACGTCATTCCTTTGCTCGCGGTCAGTGGGGTGGAGATTGGCACCCCGATTTCGCACCGCAGCCAGGCGACGTCGTCGCCAAGGAGCATTGGGGTCAGAGTGGATTCGCCAACACCGACCTCGACCAGCAGCTGCGACAACGCGGAATCACCCACGTCATCATCGTCGGCCTGCTGGCCAACACGTGTATCGAATCAACCGCCCGGTACGCGATGGAACTCGGCTACCACGTCACCCTCGTGAGCGACGGCACGGCCGCCTTCACCCCGGAACTGATGCGAGCCGCACACGAGCTCAACGGCCCCACCTACGCCCACGCAATCCTCGCCACAAACCAGGTGCTCGAACTGCTCGCGAACGCACCGACGCCTCCATGAGCGGTAGCACTGACCTCGAGATTCCATACAGGCCGAACAGACCTCGGCATACTCCTCACCGCGGTTCGCCGGCGGCACCGGTTCCGCCACCAGGTCGCCGTGGTGGCATCCGGCCCAACCACGGACACGACTCAGCGTCCCCGCCGACATGCCGCCGCGCGACCCGCCGGCCGCGACCGGCGTCGCCGCGTCGAAGCCCCCGAACTGGATCGGAATGCGAACTCGAGTGAGGATCGGCCTACGGGACGCTGTAGAACGATTCGACGTTCTCGTGCAGCTTCTTGTACATCGGAGGCGCCTCGTAGGTGTCGGTGACGACTTCGACGTAGACGGCGGTGGTGGCCCGCTCGGCGGTCCTGAGTGCCTCGTCGAGTTCGCCGCAGGTGCCGGCGCGGGCGGTGAACCACTCTGGGCAGCCCATGGCGTGAGGGATTTCAGCATAGTTCCAGGCGGCAACGTCGTTGTAGGCGATGGTCTCGTCCCTGCACAGGAGTCGTTCGCTGAGGTAGCCGGAGTTGTTGAGTACGAAGACAATCGGGTGCAACCCGTGCCGACCGAACTGGCTGATCTCCTGAACGGTCATCTGATGGGAACCTTCGCCGGTGATCAGGATGAGACGGCGACCCGGAGCGCCGACCGCGGCACCGAAAGCCGCCGGAGTCGCCCAGCCAATCGAAGCCCACAGGGTTTGGTTGTGAAACTCCGCGCCCTGGGGCAATTGTGCGAAAGTCAAACCCAGCGAGGAGGTCCCGGTGTCGGTCATGATCACGTCGTCAGGGCGAAAGAAACCAGCCAGGCGCGGATAGAGGGCCTCGGTGGTGATCGCGTCGTCACCGTCACCGCTGATCGGTTCAAGCGTCCCCGGTGCGATGTCCGGTCGCCGAGGACTGTTCGTGATGCGGCCGGAAAGCTGCGCGAGAATGTCGGCCATCTCCACGTTTCGGTACACCACCGAGCCCACCGTGGTGCGGTGGTGGTCGATGGTGATCGTCTTTCCCGGGTCCAGGCGGACGGTGTGTCCTGCGGTGTTTCCGTCTGTGAGCATCGCGCCGATCATCACCACGACGTCACACGATTCGACGAAGGCGCGCACCGGTTCGGCCATCAGCCGGCCGACGTACATGCCGATGTAGTTGGGGTGGTCCTCGCCGAGCACCGACTTGTCGCCGAACATCGTCGCGAAGGGGAGGCCCGCGGCGTCAACGAACGCCGCGGCCGCATGCTGCAGACCCAGCCGCCTCAGCAGCACCCCCGGCAGCACGCATGCCTGCCCTGCGTTGTTCAGTGCAGTGGTCACGGCGTCGGTGGCAGCGGCCAACCGCTCGGGATCGCTGGTCGGCAAGCCGGGCACCTGTGCGGTTCCCAGCACGGGCATGTCCGCGACGTCGCCGGGGAATCCCATGTAGACCGGCCGCCGGTGGTAGAGCGCTGCGGCGATCAGCCGCTCGGTTTCCGCAGCGGCGTTGTGCGGCGTCATGATCGTGCTCGCGCACACGATGGGCTCCGCCATCTTGTGGAACAGGTCGAATTCCCCGTTGCCCAGCGTGTGGTGAACGAGCGCCCGCCCTTCCTGTGTCGCCAGGTTGGGGGTGCCGACCAGATGGAAGATCGCAAGATGTTCGGCGTACGAACCCGCGACACCGCTCATGGCGGCCAGTTCGCCCACCCCATAGGTGGTGCACACCGCGCCGACACCGCGCGTCCGGGCGTACCCATCAGCGGCGTAGGCGGCGTTGAGCTCGTTGCAGCACCCGATCCAATTGATCGCCGGGTGCCCGACGATCGCGTCATTGACGGGGAACGCGTAATCCCCGGCCACGCCGAAGACGTCGCCGACACCAACCTCTTCGAGTCGCCCCAAGACATGCTGAATGACGGTTCCGGCCATGAGTCATTGTCGATCGACTCTCCGACGACGCACAAGCGTCGAGCCCGAAAGGACGACACGCACGTGCGTCCCGTCGTCCCGCGCCTCGGCATCGACCTGGATGAGCGATGGTCACGCGCCCGTCGGCGCGCACCACGAAGGTCTCCCGTTTCTTGCGAAGTGTCTGCCGGAGGTTCCACTCCATGACGGGAGACCTTCGCTGTTCAACGACCTGTCACCGGGTGTCGTGGTGGTCCCTCAACCAACCTGCCTGGGCAGTACGGCCAGTCACAGTGCGTCACTTTGAGACCTTCCATCTCCACCCGCGGATTCCTGATGCCAGGTGGTGTTGTTCCGGCTGCTGCGCTGCAGCGTGTCGGGGGCCGGCAACGCGGAGCGATACGCAGCCCGTTGATCCAATTGCCGTCGCCCGCGTCGTGGCCTTCACCTGCCATTCCGGCAGCCGGGTCACAGCCGTTCGATGATCGTTGCGTTCGCCAATCCTCCTGCCTCGCACATCACTTGCAGGCCGTACCGGCCGTCGATCTGGTCGAGCACGTTGACGAGGCTGGTGGCCAGCCGGGCACCGGAGGCCCCGAGCGGGTGGCCGATCGCGATCGCGCCGCCGTTGACGTTGACCTTGTTCAGGTCGGCGCCGGTCTCGGCCTGCCAGGCGAGCACCACGGAGGCGAACGCCTCGTTCACCTCGAAGGCGTCGATGTCGGCGAGGGTGAGGCCCGCGCGGGCGAGCACCTTGCGGGTTGCCGGGATGATGCCGGTCAGCATCAGGATCGGGTCGTCCCCGGCCACGGCGAACGAGTGCACCCGGGCCCGCGGCCGCAGCCCCAGCCGGGCGGCCGCGTCCTCGCCGGTGACGAGCACCGCCGCGGAGCCGTCGTTGACCGGAGAACTGTTGCCCGCGGTCACCTTCCAGTCCACGTCCGGGAAGCGCGCCGCCCACCCCTCGCTGCGGAAGGCGGGCCGCAGCCCGGCGAGCACGTCGGTCGTCGTGCCGGGCCGGATCGTCTCGTCGGTTCGCAGGCCGTTCACGAGCGTGATCTGGCTGTCGAACAGGCCGTCCTTCCAGGCGCGCGCCGCACGCTCGTGCGACATCGCCGAGTACTCGTCGAGTTGGGCACGGGAGAGGTTCCACTTCTGCGCGATCAGTTCGGCACTGATGCCCTGCGGCACCAGACCGTTGTCGTAGCGCGCCGCCACCAGGGGTCCGCGGAAGTCCAGACCGAGGGTCTGGCTGCCGATCGGGATCCGGCTCATCGACTCGACACCCGACGCGACGGCGACGTCGTACGCCCCCGCGATCACGCCCTGGGCCGCGAAGTGCAGCGCCTGCTGGCTGCTTCCGCACTGCCGGTCCACTGTCACACCGGGCACCGTCTCCGGGTAGCCGGCGGCCAGCAGCGCCCAGCGGGCGGTGTTGCCCGACTGCTCGCCGACCTGGCCCACGGCGCCGCTGATCACGTCGTCGATGTGGGCGGCGTCGATGCCGGTGCGCTCGACGATCGCACGGAGCGAGGCCGCATGCAGATCCACCGGATGGATCTCGGCGTACGCGCCACCGGGCTTGCCCTTGGCGAGCGGGGTGCGGACCGCGTCCACGATGACTGCTGAGTTCATGACGGTTCTCCCTTTCAGTTGGCGCTGATCGCGCCGGTGGTGAGGGTGGACAGGTTCGACCGCACCCTTCGGGTGACGTCGTCGGCGTGCGCCTCGTCGGCGCCCTCGGCCAGGGCGTCGAGAATGCGGGCGACGATGACCGCCGGGTCCGACTTCGGCACGTCGAGGCCCGCGGTCATCGGCGTGTCGGTGTAGCCGAGGTGGGCACCGAGGACCTGGGTGCCCTGGCCGGCGAGCTCGAGCCGCAACGTGTTGGTCAAACCCCACACCGCAGCCTTGGACGGGCTGTACGCGCCCGGGGTGGCGAGCCAGCTGAGCACCGAGTGCACGTTGACGATCGCGCCACCTCCTGCGGCGGCCAGTGCCGGCGCGAACGCGCGCGTCACCTGCAGCGGGCCGAACAGGTTCGCCTCGAAGGTGTCCCGGATCTCCGCGATGGGCGAGGACAGCAGCGACCGGGCGCCGACCACGCCGGCATTGTTGACGAGCACGGTCACGTCCGCAGCCTGGGCGGCCGCCGCCTCGATCGAGTCCGCGTCGGTCACGTCCAGGCGAAGTGGCACCACCCGCGCATCGGCCCAGTCCAGGTCTCTGCGGGCCGCGGCGTACACCTTCGTCGCCCCGCGCTCGAGGAACTGCCGCACGAACTCGCGCCCCAGGCCGCCGTTGGCGCCGGTGACCATCACGACGCTTCCCTCGATCTGCATCTCGCCGCTCCCTCTGGATCGGATATTTGAAGTCAGTAACGTCACGCTACACTCTGACTGCAGACAATTGAAGTCAGAGTTCGGTGAGGTGAGCCACATGCGACTCCGCATGCCGTTGGACGACCGGTCGACCTGGTCGCCGGTCGGACAGTGCCCGATCGAGAAGGCGATGGGCGTGGTCGGCTCCCGGCCGGCGATGCTGATCATGCGCGAGGCGCACTACGGCACCCGGCGCTTCGACGACTTCGTCGCCCGGGTCGGGCTGGCGCCGGGCACCGCCGCCACCCATCTGCGCGCCCTGACCGACGCCGGCCTGATCGCGCGACAGCCCTACCGGGAAGAGGGGGTCCGCACCCGGGACGAGTACGTACTGACGGAGGCGGGCATCGACCTGATGCCGGTCGTCATCGGCTTGTTCGAGTGGGGCGCCAAGCACACGGACGGCAGTGACCGACTCGAGTACGCACACGCCGGCTGCGGTGAACCCGTAGCACTCCGCGTGGTATGCGCCGCCGGCCATGATCTCGGTGCCGACGAGGTCGAGGTGCGACTCGCCACGGAGCGATGACGCCACCATGCGAACGGTCCTCCGCGGAACGACCTGACGCGATGCCGGCGCCCGTGGCTGCGTCATCGGCACCTGCGAGATCTGGTGCCAGGGGGATTCCGGCCCGGACGAGGCGGTCGGGTGCGGAACGGGTCACGGGTGACGGATGAGGTCCGCAGCTACCGGCTCCACGTCGACCCGAACCCGCCGGCTGCATCGGCGAGCTCATTGTTCGGGGGAGTCGAGTACCGCCCGCCCGAGCCACCGGCAGGCGATGAGGGCGAGTTCGAGATCGAGGCGCTCGTCGTCGAGTGGTCGCCCGCGTTCGTCGAGGGCCTTGTCGACGCGGTACTTGACGGTGTTCTTGTGCAGGTGGATGCGCTCGGACGTCGCGGTGTAGCTCCGGTTCGCCGCGAGGAACGTCAGCAGGGTGTCGCGAAGTTTGTGGGCGTGCTCGGTGTCGGCGGCGAGTTGTCCGAGGGCTCTGCGCACCATGCGCCGAGCAGCCTCGACATCGCCTGCTAGCAGCGCGGCGACGCGCACCTCGGGATCGGCGAAGGCGGTCAGTGTGCGGGCGCGGTCCTGCGCCACGAGCGCGACCTGCTGCGCGTGCGCGGCCTCCAGGTGGGTGATTCGGAAGCCCTCCGGGCCGGCCGCGGTCGTCCCGGTCGCGGCGAAGGTCCCGCTCGGTGCACGCTCGAGCACGGTCGTGAGGTCCCCGATGCGCGGTGGGGCGCCGTCACGTCCCAACCCGATCCATCCCCAGGCGGTCAGTTGATCCTTGGCGAAGAACAGGGGTTTCCCGGTGCCGCCCGCCGCCTCGCTCATCGCCACGAGGACGCGTTCGAGCTGTCTGAGGTCGGCGCCGGACGGTCCGGTCCCGGCGCTCCACAGTACGACGCCCAGGTGATGCCGACGCAGCCGATAGCCGAGGCCGGCTTCGGTGGTGGGCACGTCTGTTCGTTTGCCGGCGAGCAGGTTGTCGAGGGTGACCGTCCGAACCGTGTTCCGGGCTGCCATCCAGCGTTCGAGCTCCGACTCGTACTGGTCGACGACCGCCTCGGAGATCTTGTCGACGTACTTGAACGTGACTGTGATGACGCGCTGACCGGCGGTGAACGCCACCCGGGTGTCCGGCTCACGGCGCGCGATCTCGGCGAATGCCCAGTCGACGACGTGTTGCTGGCCGAGCCGGTAGGCACGCACCAACGCGTTCGACGAGATCCCGCGCTGCGCGAGCCGCCGGGCGTACTCGTCGGCCACGGCCGGGGTGGAGATCTCGTCGATCGGGATGTCGTAGCGCAGGGTGTCGGCGAGCATCTCCAGGTTGGCTTCGACGCTGGCCCGCATCAGGTCGAGGATCATCGGCCCGTCGCGGACGTCGGCGATGGCATCGGACAGCGCGGCGGTCAGTGCGACGGTGAGTTCCGGTGCGCGGGCGGCGAGTGTGGTCGCGATCTGCACGACGAGGTCGGCGGCGCGGCCGGCGATCTCGTCATCGGTTTCGGAAGCCATCGGTGCCTCCTGGTCGTGCCGTGCTTGGTTCCTGAGACCAACTCTGAGTCGCGGTCGTCGTTCTGGCAAGACAATCCGCCCACCTACGCGGTTCGCGAGGCATGAACCCGGACGGAACTTCGTGCCCCGAGGCCAAGAACTGCCGTACCGGTGGCTCCTAACGTTGGCTCCGCGCCATCGGAAAGTCTCGTCACGAAGGACCGTCATGCACCACCACGAGCCCAGTCGTCGTCCGCCGCCCCGCCCGACCTCGGTGCACACGATCGCGCTCGGCGCGGGGGTCTCGGCCGCCACACCAGCGATTGTCGTCACCGGATCCCTGCTTCTCGGTACCGCGATCGCGGTGGCTCTCGCCGCCGCCATTGTCGTTGCCTCCGTTGTCATCTGACACCATTCCACCCCAACCCATCGAAGGAATCCTCGCATGACCATCGCGCCTGACGCGCCCGCCGACGAGCTCACCGCCCCGCTCGATCTGCTGCTCGCCCAGTCGGCGCTCGGCCTGGGCCGGCGGATGTTGCCGAATCGATCGTGGCTGCGCCTGTCGGCCGGTCTGGCCAGATCTCCGCACCGCCTGATCGGACGCGGCCGTGGACTGGCCGTCGAGCTCACCAGGGTGGCGCGAGGCACCTCGACCCGGATACCTGCGAAATCCGACAAGCGCTTCGCCGACCCGGCATGGGAGGGCAACCCGATCCTGCGGCGGACCATGCAGGCCTACCTCGCCACCGCGGACACCGCGAACCAGCTGCTCGGCGATGCCGACCTGGACTGGCGCGACCGCGAACGCCTCCAGTTCGTCGTCGACAACATCGTCGACGCGGCGGCGCCGAGCAACAATCCGCTGCTCAACCCGCTCGGATACAAGGCGGTCATCGACACGGGCGGCGCCAGTGTGCTGCGCGGGGTCGGACACCTGCTCCGTGATCTCGCGACCGCGCCGCGCGTGCCGGCGATGGTCGAATCCGACTCGTTCACCGTGGGCGGGACGGTGGCCGCGACCCCCGGCTCGGTGATCTACCAGTCGAGGGTGCTCGAGCTGATTCAGTACACGCCCAGGACGGAGAGGGTACGCACCGCCCCGGTTCTTATGGTGCCGCCGGTGATCAACAAGTTCTACGCGGTCGACATGGCGCCGGGCCGGAGCATGGTCGAGCACTTCCTCGACCAGGGGCAGCAGGTGTTCGCGATCTCCTGGCGGAATCCTCGGACACGCCACCGCACATGGGGATTCGACACCTACGGGCAGGCGATCGTCGATGCGATCGGCGCCGTGGAGCGGATCACCGGGAGCGATCGGACGCACCTGTTCGCCACCTGTTCGGGTGGGATGCTGGCGGCGATGGTCGCCGCACATCTGGCCGACATCGGGGAGGGCGACCGGGTGGCGAGCCTGGCGTTGGCGGTGACGGTCCTCGACCAGAGCCGCGCCGGTCTCGCCGCGGCGGCACTGGACGAGTTCACCGCGCGTGAGGCCGTTCGGGTCTCGGCCGCCCGTGGATTCCTCGACGGCCGGTCGTTGGCCGAGGTGTTCGCCTGGTTGCGGCCCAACGACCTGGTGTGGCGGTACTGGGTGAACAACTACATCCAGGGCCGCACGCCGACGCCGTTCGACGTGCTGTTCTGGAACGCGGACACCACTCGGATGACCGCCGCGCTGCACCGGGACATGGTCGAGGTCGGCCTGACGAACGCCCTGGCCACCCCCGGTGCCGCCACCATGCTCGGCACCGCCGTCGACCTGTCGAAAGTCACCGCGGACGCCTACGTGATCGCCGGCGTCGCCGACCACATCAGCCCGTGGCAGGCGTGCTACCGCAGCGCACGACTGCTCGGCGGCGACACGACCTTCGTGCTGTCCACCAGCGGCCATCTCGCCGCGCTGGTCAACCCGCCCGGCAACCCGCGTGCCTCCTACCGGGTCGGCCCGCCGGACGCCGAGGCAGCGGACGCGTGGCCGGCCGCAGCCGAGCGCCATCCGGACTCCTGGTGGCCGCACTACGTCGACTGGCTGGCCGACCGCAGCGGGCCCGAGAAGGGCGCGCCCGCGGCCCTCGGCGCGGCGGACCTGCCGCCGCTGATGCCCGCCCCGGGCTCCTACGTCCGCGAACACTGAACCCCCACAACGACTCTCGAAGGACGAGACACCATGGCCATCGCCATCGGACAACCCGCCGACCTGATCGACCTCGTCGGCACCGAACTCGGCGTGACCGACTGGTACCCGATCACCCAGGCCCGGGTGAGCGAGTTCGCCGACGCGACCGGCGATCACCAGTGGATCCACACCGACCCGCGGCGTGCCACCCGCGGCCCTTTCGGGGGCACGATCGCGCACGGATACCTGACGTTGTCGCTCGCCTCTCGTGCGATCGGGGAGTTGCTGCGGATCGAGCACCTGCAGGCCGCGGTCAACTACGGCGTCAACAAGGTGCGCTTTCCCGCGCCGGTCCCGGTCGGGTCGAAGGTCCGGGCGAGCGCGCGGGTGGCCTCGGCGCGAGCGCGCGAGTCCGGAGTCGAGGCGGTGCTGGCCGTGACTTTCGAGGTGGCCGGGTCGCCCCGTCCGGCCTGTGTCGCCGACTGCGTCGTGATCTACCGGTGATTGCGCCCGACCCGAGGGGCCGCGGGAGTTCCCGGTGGATGCACCGATCCGGATCACCCGGTCGCGATCGCCGACGCACCCCACGGGGGAGCGCGGCGGCGGCATCGGCATCGCCGAGATCGGTACCCGCCGGCGCGTCACCGGATCGGTGCGGGTACCTGTGTCGCCTGATCGCGGAAGGGTCGCCGAATGCCGTCGCCGAAGTCGGCGACGGTGGACCCTGCTCGTGCGCTCGACCAGCCTCGACGTCGGATAATGTCATAAGGCAGCTTATCGGCACTTGGGGGCGCGGCCCGCGTCCGTGTTCACCGGTTCACGACCGGCCCGGACCGGGGTGGGGCACGCCGCGCGACCGTTCGGGTCCGAGTGACGGCGGACGATGACCGGTCGGCGATCTCGCGCGGTGGCGCCGGGTGTGTTTCGAAACTCATGGCGGGGGAATCCGTCCAACGGTGCACGGCCCGGGGGCGTCGACGGGAGTCCAGGGTTGTCGACGGGAGAAGAACGTTGACTCGACAGCGGCACGCGTTGCGCGGACACGGTGCGGGCACCGTCGATCTCGGGCGTGCGATGTTCGCTCCGCAGGTTCTGCGCGAATGCGCCCTGCTGGCCGACGGCGAGAGGGGCGTTCTGGTCGGGTCACAGGGTGAGTGCGCGTGGATGTGTGTTCCGCGGTGGGACTCCGGTGCCGTGTTCGCGTCGTTGATCGGGGGAGCGGGTGGTTATGCGATCACCCCGGTCACCCGGTCGGTGTGGGGCGGCTACTACGAACCCGATTCGATGATCTGGCGCAGTCGCTGGGTGACCGACGACGGCATCGTCGAATGCCGCGAAGCGCTGGCGTATCCGGGCGATCTCCACAAGGCCGTGCTCATCCGGCGGATCATCGCGGTGCAGGGCGAAGCGCGTGTTCGCGTCGTGCTGGACGTGCGAGCGGACTTCGGGCGGCATCGAATGGTCCGCGTCGAGTGCCGGGACGGCGTGTGGCGCGCCCGCTCCGGCGCCGTGTACGTGCGGTGGTCGGGTGCGACATCGGTGACGCGCGACGGTCGCGGGCCGCTGGTGGCCACGATCACGGTGCCGGAGGGGCGGTGTCACGACTTGGTCCTGGAGTTGTCGGATCAGGTGTTGGGGGAGGGAGTGTCCGCCGACGAGTTGTGGGAGCGAACCGAACACACGTGGTCCACGATGGTTCCGGAGATCGGACCGTCCATCGCCCCTCGGGATGCGCGGCACGCCCACACCGTTCTGCGTGGACTCACGAGCGCGACCGGGGGAATGGTTGCGGCGGCGACGATGTCGCTACCGGAGCGGGCCGAACAGGGTCGCAACTACGACTACCGGTACGTGTGGATCCGCGACCAGTGCTTCGCCGGTCAGGCGATCGCGGTCAGCGGCGGCGACACGCTCCTCGACGACGCCGTGTCGTTCGTCTGCGATCGACTGCTGGAGGACGGACCCGCGCTGCGGCCGGCCTACACGGTCAGCGGGGGCAAGGTTCCGGACGAGTCCGAGCTGGACCTGCCCGGGTACCCCGGCGGGGGTGCCCGCATTGGGAACTGGGTCAACGACCAGTTCCAGCTCGACACCGTCGGCGAGGCGCTGCTCCTGTTCGGTACCGCGGGCAGCCTCGAGCGTCTCGACACCCGACACTGGAGGGCGGTCGAGCAGGCGGTCGCCTGTATCGAGAGTCGGTGGACCCGGCCCGATGCGGGCATCTGGGAACTCGCCGACGCGCACTGGGCGCACTCGCGGTTGACCTGCGCGGCGGGGCTGCGCGGTGTGGTGGGGATCGCGTCGAGGACCGACGCGGCGCGTTGGAGCGCGCTCGCCGACGCGATCGTCGCCGACACCGCGGCGACCTGCACGCATCCGTCGGGTCGATGGCAACGTGCGAGCGACGATTCCCGGGTCGACTGCGCCCTGCTGGCGGCCGCGATCCGGGGTGCGGTGCCGGAGGACGACCCGCGTACCGTCGCGACCTACGATGCGGTCCGCACGGAGCTCGGACGGGACGGCTACGTGTATCGCTTCCGGCAGGACGAACGCCGCCTGGCGTCGGCGGAGGGCGCGTTCCTGCTGTGCGGCTTCCTGATGGCACTGGCGGCCCAACAGCAGGGACACGACGTCGAGGCCGTGCGGTGGTTCGAGCGCAATCGCGCGGCCTGCGGACCGCCGGGGCTGTTCACCGAGGAGTACGACGTCGACCAGCGTCAGCTCCGCGGAAATCTGCCGCAGGCCTTCGTCCACGCACTGCTGCTCGAGGCCTCCGCGCGCCTCGCGCAGCCCTGGACCGCGGTGCGGCATTGGCGATGAACGACCTGCCCGCGGCTCCTCGACGGACCGTGTTTCAACCCGTGCCTGTCGACCCGACCCGGCCGCGTGCGGAACCGAGCACCACCATCGCCACGCCGAGGCCGAGTGCAGCCAGTTGTCGGCCCGTGTTTGATCGGGATGAAGCTCGCGTCGTCTGCTGGTCGACCACGAGGCCGCAGATCAGCAGGAGGTGGATCAGGCGATGAGTGTCCGTCGAGCACCTCGGCCGGCTGCTGCCGAACCCCGGACTTCCAGCGCCGGCATCGTCTCGGCCGGTTGCCCAGGGCCGGTTCCGGGTAAACGACCCTTGACCGGGATCCACCCGGCCCGCAGTGGCCCACCCGAAGGGATTCGCTCCGACGGCGCCCGGCGCCCTCGTGCTGCCCGGAGGTGTCGTGAACGCCGATGCGCTGCGCACGGCATCGGCGGACGAGGAGGTACACCATCATGATTCCGCACGAGACCACCGATCGACCGGCATCGCACGACGCCCCGATGCCGGGTGACCCGAGGAAGGAATGGAGCGGCCCGGGTCCCCGGCCCGCGGGCCGGATGTGGGTCCCGCGCAGCCGTGGGGCGCTCAGCGGTCTCCTCCTCGTACTGCTGGGGGCGTGGGGAGCGCTGATTCCGTTGATCGGGCCGTATTTCGCGTTCGGGTTCACACCGGACCGGGCGTGGACGTGGACCTCGGGGAGAGGGTGGCTCGAAGTCCTTCCGGGGGTCGTGACCGCGGTGGGCGGTGTGTTGCTGCTGGTCAGCCGGCACCGTGCGGTCGCCGGATTCGGTGCCTGGCTGGCCGCTCTCGGCGGGGCCTGGTTCGTTGTCGGTCCCGAATTGGCCGCGCCGCTGCACACCGGCGATCCCGGGACCCCGACAGCAACCGGTGCCTGGTCGGCAGCACTGCAGCAACTGGCGTACTTCGAGGGTCTCGGCATCGTCATCGTGTTCGTCGCCGCCGCCTCGCTCGGCAGACTGTCGGTGCACAGCCACCGGGACGCCGAACGCGCCGCCCGGCGGGCACCCGCCGGGGCGCTCTCGGCGCCCGCAGAGACCGGGACACCGGCGCAACATTGACCCTCCTCGCAGCCGCAGGAGTCGCCCTGACCGGGTAGGACGTCCCAGAACGTCGCGTTGCCGAGAGGCCCGCGCCGCCGGGTTCGTCGAAATGCGGAACCGCCCGGCGGGGCACGTTCGGGGTGGGAGGCCCTCCTCGATCAGCGCGATCGGACCGTGCTCGAGCACACCTCGGTCGGGGCGGACGCCGGCTCGGCCTCTTCGGCGGGGTCCGAGCCACGCTCCGGCGAGTATCGGGCGTGCGCGTCGAGCAAGGCCCGCAGGGCCGGTTGTTCGGCAGCCAGTTCGTCCCACGCCATGCTCGGTGGAATTCCGTTCTCGATCGCCTGGTCCAGCTTCGCGGCCAAGTGATTGGTCCAGCGTTGCTGCAGGGCCAGGAAGAGGCCGTCGATACCACCGAAGAGGCGTGCGGCGTCTGGCAGGTTGGCGAACAACAGCGGCGACTGCGCGTCGGCCGTCGCCCGCTCCAGAACCGTGTCGATGATTGCAGTGCGTGCGTGGACGTCGGACCATGACATCCTGATCGCCTCCGTGATTGCCGGTGTGTCAACGGAATCGAAACTATTCACGACAGGGGGAGGAGTCACGAGTAGCGCGCTACCCCACCTGCCGGGGGTGCGGAGCCGGGTGCACGGTCGCGGTCCGGGAGGTGTAGGTAGTGGTGGGCTCGGCGACACGAAGGGCGACGCCGCGCTGCCGGGAGCCGCACGTCACCGACCCGGCGGCCGTGCACGTGCCGCAGTCGATCAGACGCCGCACCGGACGGCACGCTGCACCCCCGTCGACGAGTGCCACCGCCAGGTTGGATCGGTCACTGTGGACGCCGGTTCGGTCCGTTCACTGCGTCTTCTCGTCGGGCGGGTCCGGGTCGGGTTGGTTCAGCTGCTTCATCTCGCTCTTCAGAATGCGCAGGGATCGCCCGAGTCCCCGGGCAACGTCGGGCAGCCGCTTCGAGCCGAACAGCACGACGAGGACGACGAGGACGATCAGCCAGTGCATCGGACTGAGTTCACCCATGAGAAGAACCCTCCACCTCGAGGGCGCCCGGATCAAGGCTGTCGGGATCGAGCCCGTCGGACGCCTGATCTCCTGTCACGGCGTGCGGGGTCCTTCGGTTCACGCGGCGGCGGGTCGGCCGAACGGCTTCGGCGCTGCGGTCGCTGTGCAAGACTCGGGCGATGAACGCTGCTGGGGAGGCTGCGGGTGTCCTCGGATGACGCGTACCCCGACTGGGAGGCGATCTACCAGGACAACGTCGCCTGGATCCACCGGCTGATGTTCGGCAAGGTCGGCAATCGGGCCGATGCGGAGGATCTCACCGCCGAGGTGTTCGTGACGGCGTTGCGGCCCCTGCGCGTCTCGGCCAGTGTCGGCGAGGTGCGGGCGTATCTGCGGGCCACCGCCCGCACGGTGCTGGCGGCGCACTGGCATCGGGTCATGGGCCGGGAGATCACCACGATCGCCGAGGATTTCGCGGATCGGACGGAGCCCGAGGCGACGGCGTCCGACGCACCGGCGCGGGCATCGGCGGCCCTGACCCGGCTCCCGGACCGGTACCGCCGAATCCTGGAGTTGCGGTTCCTGCAGGACCTCACTCTCCGGGAGGCCGCGGCCGAGTTGGGCGTCACCGTCGCGAACGCGAAGGTTCTGCAGCATCGGGCGTTGCGGATGGCGGCACAATTGAGCGAGGAGGAGGCGCGATGAGTGGGCGCGAGGTGCGGCGGTTCGTCGATGACCTGCTGCGTGGTCGGCCCTCGAAGGGATTCCGTCCCGACGACGCCGAGGCGGCCGAGATGCGGGCGGCGATCGAGCTGCGCGCCGCCCGCCCGGGAAGCGGGGAGCTCCGCGACGAGTTCAGCGTCGACCTGCACCGGCGCCTGGCCGCGCAGATGCGCACCGAGGAACCGGGCGCCGACGTGAAGTCGTTCCTGCCCGGTACCCGCAGGCAGGTCGTGGTGGGTGGCTCGATCGCCGCTGCGGCGGCCGCGATCGGCGCCGTCGTCGACCGCACGATCTTGCGCGCCGGAGCCCCGACGCCCGAGCCGGAGGCGACATTGGTGCCGACGAACGGGTCGTGGCGGGCCCTGGTGGCCGCCGACCAGGTGCCCGAGGGGGCGGTGCATCAGTTCGATCTGGGTGCCGTGACCGGGTTCGTGCACCGCGTGAACGGGCAGTTGCTTGCGGTGTCGGGCATCTGCACCCACCAGGGATGCCGACTGTGGTTCGACGCCCCGACCGATCGGCTGCGCTGCCCGTGCCACGCGACCGCGTTCGCGGTGACCGGGGCGGTGCTGACCCATCAACTGCCCGTGACGCCTCCACCGCTGCCGCGCATCCAGGTCCGCGACAACGAGGGCACCATCGAGGTGTTCGTGCCGACCGAACCCGCCTGAACCGGGCGGTGTAACCCGTCGTCCTATCAGTTGGGTGAGGAATCCGTGCGCTGCGGATTCCCGCCAGTCTGGAGGCGACCCCACCATGAAAATCCCAGCACCGTCGCGGCGTTCCCTGCTCGCACTCGGCGCGGTCGGCCTGACGCTCGTCGCCGGGTGCGGCACGCCCCCGGCCCCCGCCACCGCACCGACAGTCGACTTCGGCGCCGCCGACGGACCCACACCCGGGATGGACGGCATGTCGGCGATGCCGGCGATGCCCGACGGGGCGAACATGGCCGCGCCTGCACCCACTCCGGCAGCGGCGCCGTCGGCGACGAACACCGTGCAGATCACCGGTTTCGCGTTCGCGCCTGCGAGCATCACGATCCCGGTCGGGACGACCGTCACCTGGACGAACAGCGACGAGGAGCCGCACACCGTGACCGCGGCGGACGGGGCGTTCCGCTCGCCCGGTATGGGCACCGGCGCGACCTACGCGTTCACGTTCAGGGAGCCGGGGACGTTCGACTACATCTGCACCATCCACCCGTTCATGCACGGCACCGTGACGGTGACACCATGACCCGGCCGGGCGACCCGCACACCATGACCCGGCGGCAACTGCTGCGGCACTCCGCCTGGTTCGGCGCAGCGGTCGGGCTCACCGTCGTCGGTGGCGAGGTCCTCAGCCACGTCGCCGGACCGGCGGGCGGGTCCGCTGCGGCCACCTCTCGACCGACGTTGCGGTTCGCGCAGATCAGCGACAGCCACATCGGCTTCCAGGGGACCGCCAACGGCGACGTCACCGGCACATTCGCCGAGGCGATCGGGCAGGTCAACGCGCTCGGGTACACGCCCGACTTCGTCGTCCACACCGGCGACCTGACCCACCTCGCCACGCCCGAGCAGTTCGATCGGGTCAAGCAGATGATGACCGCGCTGCGCACGCCGCACGTGTTCGTCGTGCCCGGCGAGCACGACTCCGTCGACGACGCCGGCCAGAAGTACCGGGCCGTGTTCGGCGCGGGCACGAGGGGTGACGGCTGGTACAGCTTCGACATCGCGGGCGTCCACGTCATCGCCCTGGTCAACACGCTCAACCTGAAACTGCTCGGCCACCTCGGGCAGGACCAGCTCGACTTCGTCCGGCGGGACGTCGCCGGACTGTCGGACGACACCCCGATCGTCGTGTTCAGCCACATCCCGCTGTTCGCGATGTACCCGGACTGGGGGTGGGGCACCGACGACGCCGCGGTCGCGCTCGGCTACCTGCGCCGGTTCGCGTCGGTCACGTGTCTGAACGGGCATGTGCACCAACTTTTCACGAAGACCGACGGAAACATCACGTTCCACAGCGGCACCACGACCGCGTACCCGTTGCCGCGTCCGGGTGACGGCCCCGCCCCGAAGCCGGTGACCCTGCCTGCGGGCAAGCTGCACGACGTCCTGGGCATCCGGGAGGTCACCTACCTCGAGGGCCGCCAGGCCCTCGCCGTCAAGGACCGGGCGCTGGCATGAACCCGACGAGGACCTCCGAGTCCGGCACGGTCCGGCGGCGGTCGCCGCGGCGTGGGTGGCCGGATCTCGCACTGCGCGTGGGGATCTGCGCGTCGGTCGCGATCAGCGGATACCTCCACTTCGACCTGTACCGGGGTGGCTACCGACACGTCGCGGTGATCGGTCCGGCATTCCTCGTCCAGGCCGCCGCGTCCGGTGCGATCGTGGTACTCCTGCTTGTCGGCGGGCCGATCGCACTCCGCATCGCCGCAGGCCTCCTCGCCGGCGGCGCGCTGACGGCGTTCGTGCTCTCGCGGACTGTGGGGCTCTACGGATTCACCGAGATCGGTTGGCAACCCGCGCCGCAGGCGGCGGTCAGCGTCGCCGCCGAGCTCACCACCGTCGTCCTGTGCGTGGTCTCGCTGCTGCTCGTCACCCGGTCGCGTGGGGCCGGTCGAGGACGGTCACGGTGAGCCACCGGCGACGGCGCCCCGCGTTGTCGGCGCCACCGGTTCGACACGCGCCGCCGCTGCGGTTGCGCGTGATCGGGGCAACCGGGCAGCACCCGCTGGAGGAGGCCCGCGGACCACTCTCCGGTACGCGTCCCGGACCGCCCGGTCGCTCATTCCCGGATCGGCGGGCCGGGAGCGGGTGGCGGGGCCGGTGGTGTCGGATCCGGCTCGGGACCGGGTACCGGCGTCGGGCTCGGAGGCGCGGGGCCGGGCGGGTTCGGACTCGGTTCGGGGTCCGGAAACGGCGGCGGGGTCGGGACCGGTGGTGTCGGAATGGGCGGCTGCGGAATCGGTTCGGGGACCGGGCCTCCCACGGCGCGACCCGGATTGCCGGCGGTCATGATCACCGTGTTCCCACGGCCCGGCGTCCGAAACGTCGGGCAGCGCGTCCCTACCTCTCGACCCGGACGTCGTTCCGGACGACAGCGGATGGAAGATGTTCACGCAGAACGATGTTCAGTGCGTGCCTGCATTCCTGGCTGGTCACCCGCCCGCTGAGATGGACACACGGGCCGTGCAAGGTCACCCCGATCGCCAGCCCGCGGGTACGGGGATCCTCGGCCAACGCCCGCCGCAGGTGCGTCACGATGTACCGAGGAAACTCCGACGGCACGCGGATCATGTCCGCGCTCCTACGAGGTTACGGTGCGCCGGATCGGATCCGGGGTCGGCGACCGCCGGATCGTGAAATGCATTGGTGCCGGGAGATTCGTCGAACGCCGGGCTGTCGTATGTCGCGACATGGCGGGCCGTGTATTGCGTGGCCGCCGGTGTCCCCGTCGTCTCCGGGCGCACCGTGTGCCCGCTGCCCGGTTCACTCATGTGCCGGCCTCCACGTCGTCCGTCGGGCCTGGATACCCGGGTGGCCGTCACGCGAAACGTCGGTCGCGATCACGCGACGGGCAGGCCCCGCGAGGCCGGTGACGCCCCGGACGTTTCGCGTGTCGCCTGCGATCGGGGTCGATGCCGCGGACTCTCGCGGGGCGGGCCGCCGCAGGTTTGCGAATGACCATCGTGGGGAAGAACGAGGTCAGTGGCTTCGGCCGGTATCGAACGGAGGTTCCGGTCATGATCATCATCGGCATCGTCCTGGCCGTCATCGGTTACGTCATCACTGCACCCATCCTGTGGACCATCGGCATCATCCTGATCCTCGTCGGGGTCGTCCTGTGGGTCCTCGGATCCGCCGGACACGCCGTGGGTGGGCGCCGCCACTACTACTGAGCGGGTCGTCATGCCGATCCGCAGGCTGGAGTTGGACGTCGACACCACGGTCGACGGCCCGGCCATGGTCGACCTCGCACACCGACTCGAGACCGTGCAGGGCGTTGAGGGTGTCACCCTGACCGTGCGGGAGATCGACATCGAGACCGTCGGTCTGAACGTGGCCATCGAAGGGCCCGACATCGACGTGGATCTGGTGTTCGGGGCGATCGAGAAATCGGGCGCGGTCCTGCACAACATCAACGAGGTGTGCGCCGGGAACCGCGCGGTCGGCCGGGTGACGAACCGATGACCCGGTGGCGCCCGAGCCGTCGGGTGCCGATGCTTCCGCTGGTCCTCGGAATGACCGACGGCCTCGCGAACTCCCTCATCCTGGCCGGCGCGGCGATCATGGGGCAAGGCAGCACGGTGACGTTCGAGCTGGCACTGCGAGTCGGTGCCGTGGCGTTCGTGACGGCGGCGTTCTCGGTGTTCGTCGCGGACTATGCCGAACGGCGTCAGCGGCTCGTGCACGTCAGTGCACACCTGCACGCCCGGCGCCGGCCACGACTCGCGGACACCGACCTCGGCCGCCAGGCGAGACGGCAGTCCCTCGCGGCGATGGCGGTGGCATCGACCGCGAGTCTGGCCGCATCGGCGTTGCCGTTGGTGCTGGGGGCCGTCATCCCGGGATCCGCCTGGGTGGTGTTCGCCCTCGCCGTCGGTGCGATGACGGCCCTGGGAGCATGGCTCGGGGTCCTCGTCGAGGGCAACGTCTTCCGGTGGGCCGTGGTGCTCGGGCTCAGCGGGATCGCGGTGTCGGCGATCGGAGTCGAACTCCGCATCACGTGACCGTGCGGTACCGGCGCGTCGCGACGGACTTCTTCCTGATTGGGGACGGGCTCGAGCGGGTACCCTCACGCGGGAGGGACCGTCCTCGGGCGGTTCGGACGACGAGCCTGGAGTGCGTCGCATGTCGGAGGGAATCAAGTCGGCAGAGCCTGGCGAGACAGCCTCCACCACGCCGGTGGAGTTGCGGGTCCGTGCGCAGTACGGTCAGTTGCCGGTGCTGCGAACGATGGCCGAGGCCATCGCCGTGCTCGCCGACTTCGACCTGGACGCGGTGTCGGACGTGAAACTCGCCGTCGATGAGGTGTGCTCCCAGCTGATCCGGGACGCCGCCGGCGGGACCGACCTGATCTGCCGGTTCCAGCTCGTCGACGACGCTCTGCACGTGCACGCCTGGACGGACACGGTGAGCGTGCACGTGCCCGACAAGCAGGGTTTCGGCTGGCACGTGTTGCGCACCCTGACCGATTCCCTCACCGTCAACCACGAACCGACTGACCGCGGTACCGTCCGGACGACGATCGCCTTCACCCGGGTGAGGGGCGGCGACGGGTAGTGGAGGCCGGAGCTGGAAACGGACCCGAGACAGCCAACTCGTACGACGATCTCACCCACCTGTTCGAACGGATGTCGCGCTGCCGGGCCGATTCTCGTGCCGCAGCCGCGTCCGCGGTCCGGGCGGAGATCATCACCCGGGCACTGCCGTTGGCCGAGCACATCGCGCGCCGCTTCCGAGGGCGCGGAGAGGCCTACGACGACCTGCTGCAGGTGGCCCGGCTCGGGTTGGTCAACGCCGTCGACCGGTTCGACGTCGGCCGCGGTTCGGACTTCGTCTCCTTCGCGGTACCGACGATCATGGGCGAGGTTCGCCATCACTTCCGTGACGCCGGCTGGGCGATGCGGGTGCCTCGCAAGTTGAAGGATCTGCACCTCGAGATCACGAAAGCCGTCGGTGTCCTGTCGCAGAGATTCGGCCGAGCGCCGTCCGCGCGGGAGATCGCGGACGAACTTGGACTCGACGTCGCCGATGTCACCGACGGGCTGCTCGCCGGCAGTGCCTACCAGACGGTGTCGGTGGACGCCCGCACCGGCGACCGGGAGGACGATGCTCCGCTCGTGGACGTCCTCGGCGCGGACGATCCGGCCTTCGAGAAGGTGGAGAGTTTCGTTGCGCTCCAACCGGCGCTCGCCGCTCTGCCCGCGCGCGAGCGCACCGTCCTGCTCTTGCGATTCTTCGGAGGCTTGACCCAGACCCAGATCGCCGAACGGCTGGGCATCTCCCAGATGCACGTGTCACGGCTGCTGTCGAAGACGCTGGCAGATCTGCGGACCCGGTACCCGGACGACTGACCACACCCTGACCTCCCCGCCGGCGATCGTCCTGGCGGGCCGCCACGAGGGGGACGGCCGCGGCGAGCGTGACTCCCACGATCCGAACGACCGTAGTGGTGTTCATGTCCTTCCGGCGGGGCAGGGAATCACTCGAGGAGGGCGTCCGCCGATGCGGCATCGTCGTCCGGCGCGGAGGATTCACCGCCGGGTGCGATGGGGACGCTGTCCTGCAGTGTCCGTCGGGCCGCGAGACCGATCACCGTCACCGGGTCCCGGTACTCGCGGAGCGCGCGGCGCTGCCACTGCGAGCCGTTCCCGGTTTCGAACTCGCGTCGCAGCAGATTCCTCACCAGCCGGAACTCCCGCAGCTCGTCGAGGGACTCGTGGACGTGCTCGACGAGCGCATCGAGCATCCCGCGTGCGCCGACCGGTCGGCCGGTTCGGGGGTCGATGGCGCGGCCGGCGATCCCCTCCCGGGCGGCGATCCAGGCGGCGGCCCGAAGGATCTCCAGGTCGACGTCCGGTGGCGCGTCCCCGCGTTCGACCCCGCGGGTCGCGGTCATCACGAGCGCTCGCGTCAGGGCGGCGACCAACACCGTCTCGTCGACGGTCGGCTGGACGTCGGCGACCCGGATCTCGACGGTCGGGAGGTGACACGACGGTCGAACGTCCCAGTACACCATCCGTTCGTCCATGAGCAGCCCCGAGTCGACGAGAGTGTCGACCACGCTGTCGTAGTGGTCGGCGGACCGGAACAGGGGCGGCGGCCCCGACGCCGGCCAGCGAGACCACAGGATCGACCTCCAGCTCGCATAGCCGCTGTCGAGTCCGCGGTGCAGTGCACTGTTCGCGCTGAGCGAGAGCAGCGTTGGCAGCCAGGGCCTGATGTGGTTGGACACCTGGACCGCCGTCTCACGGTCGGGAACCTCGACGTGAACGTGACAGCCGCACACTGCCTGCTCGATCGCGAGGACGCCGAACTGCCTTTCCATCCGGCGATAGCGGTCCGACGCGGAGATCGGCAGCCGCCACGGAGCCAGGATCGGAGTGCCGACCGCGACCAGGTGACATCCGTCCTGGATCGCGGCCGCTCCGACGGCCGATCTCATCCCCAGCAGGCTGGCACGGAGCTCGCGACTGTCGTGACAGGCCGGCGTGTTGGTCTCCACCTGACAGCGGGACAGTTCCAGCTGTAGCTCCACCCCGAATTCCCCAGCGGCGGCGGCAACCTCGGCATTGCACAGCCGCGGTTGCCCCGTTTCCGCGTCCACGAGGAGAAACTCCTCCTCGACTCCGACCGTCGGGGCCGACCGGCCCCGCCATTCGGATCCGTTGTGCTCGGCGATGCTCTCCGCGTTCATGGCGGACGGGTGCCCGCCGAGTGGTGCCCGGAAACTCCGATCATCGCGGCGTCGACGGCCACAACGCCGACGTGCCCGCATCCGACCGGTGACTCCGCGCCCTTCCGGGTCACTCTCGTCGGCGGAGAATCATCGGCCACGCGAACCAGAAGAACCCGAAGACGGCCGCGGCCACGGCTCCGGCCGGCAGCCCGGTCCCTTGACCGACGACCACGCTGACGGTGAGGGTGACCACGCACGTCGTCGCCAACCCGAGCAGCACCACGCCGGCGAGTGCGCAGCGGTGGGCGGTGGTGACCACGGTCCGGACCCGGCGCTGCCGGAACAGGATCCGGTGCATGCTCACCGGCGCGACGAGCAGAACGGTCGCGGTGACGGCGAACAGGACCGCACCGAGATAGACGACTCGTTCGAGTGCGGTCAGGGTGGCGAATCGGGGTTGGAACGGGAGGATCAGCAGGAAACCGGTCAGGAGCTGCACCCCGGTCTCCGTGACCCGCAGCTCCTGCAGGAGACTGGCCCAGTTGCGGTCGAGTCGCTCGGTGGCGGTCTCCCGCCGGGCGCGGTGGTCCCACTCGGCGTCTCGCTCCGGATGATCGACCGGCACCCGGCCGTCGTACCGAGGTTGGATGAGTTTCGTGCGACCGCGCGGCATGACCCGAGGGTTCCCACGCACTCGCACGGCAAACCGGCGGGAGGTCTCCGGTTGGCAACGGTTCTCGCCGATGGCGACGCGGCGGCATGCACGAAGGCGCTGCCGCGCCGTCAGGGTGATGCGTCAATGCGATGCGACGAGCACCGCATTCTGCGGCGACCCGGTGTCGGTCCGGCCGTACGCGATGTGGCCGCCCAGCGCGCCGCTGGCGGCCGCGGCAGTCAGCCCGACCAGGCTCCAGGCCTTGCCGCGCAGCTGGTGGTCCCGTTTCCGTTGGTGCAGCGAGGCCAGCATCGCCAGGCTGGCGGCGGTGTTCCCGGCCGCGTGCACGAGTCCGGCCCGACGCTCCGTCTCGTCCCGTCCGGCCCAGTCCGTCCACCCGGTGACGACGGCGAACGGCACGCACGCGAGGCCGAGCCGAATCAGTCGCCGAGCCGCCCGGTGGTCACGCAGGAACACCTCGAGGGCGACCGCCGCCGTCCACGCACCGACGGGGGTCGTCACCGCCAGCGGATGTACCGGGTGCCCCAGCCAGTCGCCGCGCAGTATCCGGGCGACGGACGGATTGTCGTCGAGCACCCGCTGAACCCGCTCGTGCAGCGGTCGGTCGACCTGGTCGAGCGACTCGACGGACTCGGGAATCTGCAGAAGTTCACGAATGTCCATGGGTGGGTGGTACCCACGCCGGGCGGGCGAGAAACCGGGACCGGACCACCCCGCACGGTTCGGACCTTCTCGGCACAGGTGGCTCGACCGACACGGCACCCTCGAAGAACCGGTGACGTCAGCGCCTTCGTCGTTGTCCTACCGCATCTCGAACACCGAATCGGTGAGAAGACATCGGTGGGTGAGTTGATCCGACACCTGGGGTGACTTCTGGTCCACACGCCACTGGCGCAATCTGTTCATGTCACATCGAGAACAGAAAGGAGGGACAGGAAATGCGTCGAATCAAGTTCACCGTCGCCGCTCTCGTTGGCTTCGTGCCGCGAAAAGCGCCGGGCATGTACGAATGGTCCTGACAGTGTTCAACAGTGCGGGCGGTCGATTTGTTTTGGCCGCCCGCACTTTCATTAGGAGATGTAAATGACACGGCCACCGATCCTCGGGTCATCGCGGGCGGAATTGGCGGAAACGTACGATCGTGGACGCCTGTCCTTTCTGCTCGACGCCGCAGAACGCGGGCCGATAGTCGAACTCTGGCCGGGAACGTTCCTCGTGTCGGGTCACCGCGAGGTGCACGACGTACTTGTCGGGTCGAATCGAAAATTCCTGTCGACGCAGAACTTCCTCAGAAGCAAGGTGTCGGGCGACCTCGGATCCGAATCGGTGCAGCGCTGGATGACGTCACGGAAGGCCGCATCCGCAGCACTGGCATCGCGCGATCGACTCGACGCTCACCAGGTCGAACTCGCCCATGACACGAACGCGATCGTTCGGGGCTGGGTGGGGAGGACGGTGGGCGATCGAGAGCTGATCGACACCTTGCAGGTTCTCACCTCCGCGTCCATCAGCCGATACTGTTTCGGAACGCGGAACTTCGACGAGATCCCCGATCTGGCACAAGAACTACTCGATGCACTCTTCCCGATCACCGCGAGCCCCTTCGTCGTCCCCCGGTGGCTGCGATGGCGGCCTTCCGATCTGCGGGTTCGCCGGGCGCTACGCACCCTCGAATCGGCGGTGGCGACGCTGGCGTGGGCGCCGGGCTCGGACGGATTGTGTGACGACCTGCGTCGGGCCGACCTTCCGCCCAAAGACGTTGTACAGATGATCATTTCGACACTCCTCGCGGCGCATGGGGTTCCCGCGTCAGCCATCCTGTGGGGGATGGTCGAGCTCGGTGGACGCAGCGCTCTCCAAGAGCAGCTGCGAGGTGACGGCGGTGCAGGCGCCCTCACGCGAGTCGTGTCGGAGACGCTTCGTCTCTGGCCCCCGTCGTGGATGCTGGGCCGTGACGCGGCCGAGGACATCCGTTTCGGGGACTGGGAGATGAAAAAGGGCAGCGTGGTGATGGTGTCCAGCTGGGTGACCCACCGGGTGTCGCCCACCTTCGCGCCGACCGGTGGCGACTTCATGCCTGAGCGGTGGATCGACGCGGCGCCGAAGCGTGGCGAGTTCATTCCGTTCGGCGGTGGGCCGCGATGGTGTGTGGGCGCGAAGTTCGCGGAACGGGAGCTGGCGACCGTCCTGGGCGAGATCGTTCGACATTCCACGATGCGTATTCAGCTGTCGGGGGCCGAACCGAAAGTGAACGAGCGCAGAACTCTCACGCCCGAGGGTTTCTCCATGAGGTTCTACGTCCCGGTGGGCACGTGATACGCGGAGGGATCCGGGTCAGGCTGGGGTTCGCCTTCCTGCTCGCCGGCCCCGTCTCGGATTCCGCTGTTGTGGTGATCACGGCCGGGTTGGTTGTTTCGGCCGAGGGGAATGCAACGCTCCTGTCGCTCGCCTTCGGTGCTCGATGTTTCGGAATTCTCGGGGCGGGGCTCATTGCCGGCGCGTTGGTGGATCGGCTCGACAAACGGGCGATCATTCTCTCGACCTATGCCGGTCGAGGTGTGCTGATTGCCGTACTGCCTGCGCTTGCAGGTGGGCTTCACATTCTTCCCGTCATGATGGCATTGGGTATGTGTAGCGGGCTGTCGCAGCCGGCCGCGGCAACCGCGGTGTATCTTTCTGTTCCGCGCGACGATCGGGCCAACCAGCTGGCGATCTGGCATTCGCTCAGCCTCACCGTGCAAGTGGTGTCGCCGGCGGCAGCGGCCCTGCTGATCTCGGCCACCGGACCGACGATGTCGGCACTTCTGCTCGTCGCGGCCGTTGCCGTGTGTGCCACGTGCGCACGCGCGGTTTCTCCGAGTCCGACGCGACCCGAATCACCCACGGGGCTCGTCGAGGACACGCGTGAGGGTTTCCGATACATCAGGGACAGCCGTTGGCTGCGGACGGTGATCCTGGTGTCTGCCGCACAAACCGCGCTGCCGGTCCCGGCCTGGCTCCTGATCGTCAACGCGGGGGCGGGCGAACGATGGTTCGCGGGCGCTCAGGGTTACCTCATGGCCCTGTTTGCGCTCGGCGGCATCGTCGGCACGAGCCTGCTGGGAAAGCGGATTCCTTCTCGCGCAGCACAGTCGGCGTTACTGGCGCAGGGGTCGATCTGCGTCGGCCTCGTCGCGTTGAGCCTCTGTCCGCCGTTCTTCGTCATGGCCGTGGTGGCGCTGCTCATCGGCGCGTCGATTCGACTGGGCAGCGTCTGGGCGGATGTCCTCGTGGCGACGCGAGTGCCCGAAGCGATGCTCGGACGCGTCGCCGCATTGGGCGCGACACTCGCCAATGTCTGCATGCCGGTCGGCTTCATGATCGCCGGCGCGCTACAGGCGCCACTCGGCCCCGCGGTGACCGCCGGGCTCGCGGCCACAGTGAGTGCGGCCGTCTCGGCAGTCGGTGTCGCGCAGGTTGCGGCGCCTGCACGGACTCTGCCCGTGCGGAGTGCGGTCTGACGCGGCATCCAGCAGCAGCCAACCCCTGACCGGACCCTGCCAGGTGCAGCGGCACACCATCGGTTGTCGGAAAGATCGATCCTCGGGCAGCGATCGGATCGACGGCTCGGGTGCCCGGGCGCGGCCTGTACTCGCCTGTCGGACTGTGGTACACCGGGAGTGGTTGAGAACGACAGCCGGGATTTTGCGCGTCCTTCTTCGGGGCCGGTGCACGGTGTGCCAGCCGCATTCCTGTCGGTGGGTGGTGCGAGCCGAACCACTCGCCCTCGCAGGGGGTGTCGCGGTCGCGAGCCCGGCGGTGACCGGACAGGACTGCGGTGCAACGAGATACGAGATCCCAACGGCCGGCCGACGAATCGCCCGTCGGGCCGGGTCCCGAATGGAGCGTCGAGCGCGAGGACGAGATAGGCGGGGCGATCCGGTTCGGTGAGCCGCAGCGGGTCGGGAGCTTCCGGTACTACCTGGCCGACCGGCGCTGGGAATGGTCCGACGAGGTCGCGGTGATGCACGGCTACGAGCCGGGCACCGTGGTACCCACCACGGAACTGCTTCTCGCCCACAAGCACCCCGACGACCGGGCCCGGGTCGCCACCACCCTGTCCGGCACCGTCCAGCATGGAGAGCCGTTCTGCAGCCGCCACCGCATCATCGACACGAGAGGCGAGACGCACCGGGTGATCGTGGTGGGGGACCGGTTGGTCGGCGAGTCGGGTGACCTGCTCGGCACCGCGGGCTTCTACATCGACGTGACCGAGACGGCTGGCGGTGGTCGGCCGGAGACCCGCGACGGCGCGCTCGCCGACCTGTACGAATCCCGGGCCGCCATCGAGCAGGCAAAGGGCGCGTTGATGCTGGTGTACGGCATCTCGGCCGAGAAGGCATTCGACGTGCTCGTCTGGCGCTCTCAGGAGACCAACACGAAGCTGCGGCGCCTCGCTCAGCGATTGGTCGCCGAACTGTCCGAGGCGGCGAATGCGCCGACCGGCCTGCGCACGGTGTTCGACCACCTGCTGCTGACCGTCCACGAGCGGATCGAGGACGACCCGGTGGCGGAGGGCCCGGCGCAATGACGAACAGGCACCTCGCCCGCGGTGAGCCGAGCCGTGTTCTCGCGTGGTCACGGACTCGGCTGCGGTAGCGAGCAGTCGGTGATCTTCGGGTTGACGCCGAGATAGTTCAACGGTCCGGCGATCACCGTCACCGCGATGGTTCCGGCGCCGGCACAATTCTCCGGCTGGTTGCGGAAGTACCCGCGCTGACCGGCGGCCACCGCTCCGATGACCAGCCAGATCACCACGACGACCACGATGATTCTCATGACGCACCTTCCTCGGGCGATTCCCAGGTACCCGGCCGCGGCGTGCCGCAAACACACCGAGGGGGCCACGGAATCGGTCACGATCGGCCGCATCGCCACGCGCACCGCAGGTCGTGGACGGGTCGGCCGTGAGGTGGTGCGAAGCCGATCCACGGCGGTCCGGAAATTCCGATCGACCTGCCCACTCGGCACCGGGCGGATAGTCTCGAAGACGCGAAAGGACGGCACGGCTGGAGGCGAGTTTCCCGCGGCCGCGGTCGCCCCGGCCGGGCCCACGGAGGTGTGTGATGTCCGAGAAGTTCGCCGAGCCCGACAGGTCGATCGCGCGGGTGTCGAGCGAGTCACTCCTGCCGCAGCTGGTCGAGCATCTACGGCAGAACCGGACTGCGTTGCGCGAGGAGTGGGCGCGGCGGATCACCGAGGCCGAGTTGCTCACCACGATGACACCCGACGAGCTGTTCTCCGAGGCCACCTCGGTGTACGACAACTACGTCGAGGTGCTCGAGACGGGCAGCGTCGAAGCGCTCCAGGCGTACGCCCGCGACCTGTCCGAACGCATCATCCCGCGGGGCGTGGAGACCGACGAGGTCCTCGGAATCGTGTTGCTGCTCCGCGATGTGCTCGCCCGGTCCCTGTTCGAGAAGTACCAGTCCGACTTCGAGTTGCTCAATCGGGTGCTCGACGCCTACGAGCCCGCGGCCAACCGCATCGCGAACACGGTCGGCGTCAGTTTCGTACAGGAGCGTGAGCGGATCATCCGGCAACAGCAGGAGGCGATTCGTGAACTCTCGACCCCGGTCCTGCAGGTGCGTGAACAGCTGCTGATCCTGCCGATCATCGGCGTTCTCGACGGCCAACGGGCCCGGCAACTCACCGAGCAGCTGCTCCGGGCGATCCGCGCCAACCGCGCGAAAGTGGTGGTCATCGACATCACCGGCGTGCCCGCGATCGACTCCACCGTGGCGAACCACCTCGTGCAGACCGTCGAGGCATCGGGGTTGATGGGGGCGAGTGTGATCATCACCGGGCTGTCGTCCGAGATCGCGTTGACCCTGGTGACAATCGGACTGGACCTGTCGAAGATGAACGCGGTCGGAGACCTGCAGGGCGGCATCGAGGAAGCCGAACGCCTGCTCGGATACGAGGTCAGCCGGACCGGGGAGCCGTCCGGCGAGCTCCGGTAGCGGCGACGCCATGCCGGTACAGATCCTGCGGCAGGGCAGCTCGCTGATCGCGACGGTGCAGTCAGCGCTCACCGACAGCGATGCCGTGCGGCTCCAGCAGGACCTGATGGATCACGTGAGTCGATTCCGCTCGGAGGGGATCATCCTGGACGTCGGATCGATCGACGTCCTCGACTCGTTCGCAGCCCGGTCCCTGCGTACCATCGCGCGGATGACGCGCCTGCGCGGCGCCGACACCGTGATCGTGGGATTGCAGCCGGAGATCGCCTTCGCGATGGTGCAGCTCGGCCTCACCTTCGACGACATGTACACGTGCCTGGACCTCGACGAGGGGCTGACACTGCTCGATCGCCTGCGGACCGCGCGGCGAACTCCAGGCCGGCGCGGAGGCGTTCGCTGACATGGTCATCGCGGTGTGCACGCTCGACGACATCGTCACCGCCAGGCAGGCCGGACACGGGCTGGCGAGCGACCTCGGATTCTCGCTGACCGACGTGACGATGATCGCGACCGCGATCTCGGAGGTGGCCCGCAACATCACCAGCTACGCGGGTGACGGCGAAATCCGGCTGTACACCGGTGACCGTCACGGCCGCAAGGCCCTGGTCGTCGAAGCCGAGGACCACGGTCCGGGGATCGCCGATGTCGCACTCGCGCTCGAGGACGGATACAGCACCGGCGGAGGGCTGGGCCTCGGCCTGCCCGGCGCGCGGCGGCTGATGGACCACCTGGAGGTTAGTTCCCGGCTCGGTCGGGGAACCCTGGTGACGATGTGGAAGTGGGTGCCCACGGGTGCGTGAAGAGGGCCGGGTCGGGCCGATCGAGTGGGCCGCGGCGTGGCGCCCGCGGGCGGGGGAGTCCGTCTGCGGCGACCGGGTACTCGTGACAGGCGCCGAGCGCGCCGCATTGATCGCGGTGGTCGACGGCCTCGGGCACGGCGCGCCGGCCGCGACCGCCGCCGCCCGCGCCGTCGAGGTCCTCGCCGCGCGGCACACCGGACCGCTCGTCGAACTGATGCGGGCCTCACACCGGGCGCTCGTCGACACCCATGGTGCCGCGATCTCGTTGGCGTGCCTGGGCTTCGACGGTGGGCTGGCCTGGATCGGGGTGGGCAATGTGGCGGCCGCCGTGGTCGGCGCCGCGCCCGGGGGTCCGAGCGTCCGCGCCCGCATCCTGCAGTCCGGTGGAATCGTGGGGTACCGGATGGCGTCTCGGCTCGAGCCCAGGACGTCGTCGATGCGACCCGGAGACCTCCTGGTGATGGCCACCGACGGGGTCGGCGAACCGTTCGTGGACGCGGTCGAGCTGGCGCGACCGGCAACGGAGATCGCCGACGCGATCCTCGCCGGCCACGGAACGGACACGGACGACGCCCTGGTGCTGGTGGCTCGACACCGAGGAACACCGCGATGACGGCGTCGGTCGAATCCTTCCGAGTCGCGTATCGAGACGCGCTGGAGCACCATCTGGCCGCTCGCGGCGAGGCGACGCTCGCGGCGGGACTGGACCTCGGGCGGCGCGCCCTCACCGGCGACGTGAGCGTGCTCGAGGTGGTCGAAACGCACTTCCGGTTGCTGGCCGAACTCGGTGTCGTCACGAGCGATCCCGAACCGGACCAGCGGGAACGGGGAGAGGCCGCGCTGCAGTTCCTGTTGCAGACGCTGACCGTCCTCGACGTCGCGTCGCGGGGATTCCTCGACCGGGCCCACGGTTACACCCGGCAACGGGAACGTGCCGAGCACCTGTCCGAGCAGCACGCCTTTCGCCGGACCCTCCTCGAGTCGATGCAGGACGGCTTCTTCGTGGCCGACGCCACGGGCACGGTCGTCGAGGTCAACCCCGCCTTCGGTGAGCTGACCGGTTACGGCCCGGCGACGCTTCCGTACCGCTGGCCCCACCCGTGGCTTCCGATCGCCGACCCCGATCGAGCAGACGCCGTGTCCGCGTTGACCCGGTGCGTCCGCGACGGCGGCGGGCGGGTGTCGATTCCGGTCCGTCACCGCGGCGGGAAGCGAATGTGGTTGGCGGTCAACGTCGGTTCGGTGACTGCTGCCGGACACGAACCGATGTTCGTCGGCACGATCCGGGACGTCACGGCGGATCGCCTGGCCGCGGAACACGAGAAGGCCACCGCCCGCCTCGCCGGTGCGATCGCGGCCGCCACCGGTGTGACCGAGGTGCTCACGATCGGGCTGACCGAGTGCCGGACCGCGATCGGGGCTCGGCGCGTCCTGGCCGCGGTGTGGCCCACGGAGCGGGGCGCGCCCGTCATGCACTCGTCGGGCGGCGATGCCGTCGCGTGGTCGAGCCTCGACCCGGGTGTTCGCGCCGCGCTCGACCGGGTCCGGGGTCGGCCACCGCTGACGGTGGAGGCGAATCCGGCCGTCGACTCCGCCCGGGGGGTCGCGATCTCCCTGAGCGCGACCGCCGATGTGGCGTTGTGGATCGAATCGGCGGTGCCGGGCCCGCTCACCACGGCCGATCGCGCATTGGTGACACTGCTGTGCAGTCACCTGACCCTGGCACTGCAGCGAGCTCGTTCGTACGACCAGGCCCGCACCGCGTCGCTGACGCTGCAGCACGCGATGCTGGGCGCGGTCGACATCCCGCCGGGTTTCGCGGCCCGGTACGAGCCCGCGGTCCCGCCGCTGGAGATCGGCGGCGACTGGTATGACGCGGTCACACTGCAGGACGGCAGTGTCGGCGTCGTCGTCGGAGACTGTGTCGGTCGTGGACTCGCCGCGGCCGCGGTGATGGGACAACTCCGGAGTTCGGCGCGTGCACTGCTCCTGCACGGCAGTGGTCCGGGCGCCCTGCTCGACGATCTCGATGCCGTCGCCGCGCACACACCGGGCGCCGCGTGCACCACCGTGTGTGCCGCGGTCATCGACCCGGGGCGGGGGACGTTGCGGTACAGCAGCGCCGGTCATCTGCCCCCGGTCCTTGCCGGTCTCGGTGCCGCCCCGCGGCAACTCGACGGCGCGCATGCGGTGCCGCTTGCCACGTTCGCATGCTCGCCCAGGCCCGAGGCGACCGTCGACCTACCGCCCGGATCGACGGTGCTCTTCTACACCGACGGTCTCGTCGAACGCCGCGACCGCGGCATCGACGACGCACTCGGTCGCGTCGACGCGATCCTGGTCGAGGGCGCACGCAGTGTGCCCGCCGCGGTGGCCGACCTCCTGTTGTCCGTGTTGCGCCCCCGGGACGGATACGAGGACGATGTGGCGGTGCTGGTGTATCGGCAACCCCCGTCGCGGCTGCGCATCACGACGCCTGCGGAACCCGCCCAACTGGCTGTGATCCGGCGTGAGCTGCGGAACTGGCTCGCCGTCGCGGCCGTGCCCGAGGCGACTGCTGCGGACATCGTGTCCGCGACCAACGAGGCGTGCACGAACAGCATCGAGCACGCCTACCGCGGCCGAACCCCGGAGATGGTCGAGGTGACGGCGGAGGTCGAGGTGCCGCACCGGCGTGTTCGGGTCTCTGTGGTCGACACCGGGAGATGGCGGACACCCCCGGCGACGTCGCCGGACCGTGGACGTGGTCTCGCCCTGATCGGCGCGTTCGTCGACGCCGTCGACATCGACCGGCACGACGTGGGCACGCGTGTGCACATGACCACGTCGATCCCGAGTTCGTCCGGGCCGGCCGCCGGGACCGGACCGGTCCGAATCAGCGATGGAGCGCGAGGCGCTCGCGATGCCGGTTCGGGAGCGGCCGATCCGGAGCCGAGGTGACGTCGCGTACGAAACGGCCGATCGACCTGATTGCGCCTCGGCTTTCCCGGGTTGCGTTGGCGACCACAGGAAATGCGTGCATCTGCCCCTCCCAGACGTGGAGGTCGCACGGCACGCCGGATCTCAGCAGACGATCCGTCATCCGTTCCGCGTCCATGCGCAGGATCTCGTTCGCCCCGGCGTGGATCATCACCGGCGGCAGGTCGCGCAGGTCTTCGGCGATCGGCGAGATCAGCAGTTCCGCTTCGCCTTTCACGGTGATCCGCGACTGGGCCCGTGTGAGATAGCGGGAGAACACATGCAGCGTCGAGGGTGGAAAGACCGGCCAGGTCGGCGTGTCCGCAATGGCCTCGGTGCGCGGTCGGAGGTCCGTGATCGGGGAGATGGCCACCACCCCAGCAGGTTTGGGCAGTCCGAGTCGCGGCATCGACAGGGCGGCCATGAAGGCGAGGTAGCCGCCGGCGGAGTCGCCGGAGACGACGATCTCACTGCCGCGGTAGCCGCGCTGGAGCAACCAGCGATACCCGTCCACGGCATCGGAGACCGCGCTGCCGATCGTGTGCCGCGGCAGCATGCGGTATCCGACGTGGAGCACCGGTGCCCCGGCCGACGTGGACAGGCACGACACCAGTGCACGGTGGGTGTTGAGGCCACCCGCCAGGAAGGCGCCGCCGTGCAGGTAGAGGATTGCCCGACCGGCCACAGAGGATGGGGTGCTCACCCGTTCGGCGGAGCAGTTCGGCAGCGCGACGGGTCGGACCTGCGTGTGGCGTGGCCGAGGCAAGAGGCCTGCGGCCGCGTCCAGCCAGTCGAGGGGCCAGCCGAATTCGGGCGCCGCCATCCACACCCGCACAACCGGGCCCATACCGAGCCGCGCGCCGAGGACGAGCGCCCGTGATCGGAGGCTCACTCCGCGGTGGATGTGTGGAGTCGGCCTGCCGGCGGGTAGTTGGTCCGGGTGCTCGCGCACTGCCGGCGTACGCACGACCATCTCCTCCTTCTGCACGAAGCACACGTGTCCCCGGTGTCGGTGCGGATTTGCCGTGTCACCGGCTTGGAGCGCACTGTTCCGATGTCCGAAAGGTCGGTTCGGTGTGCGAATTCGTGTGCGTTGGTTGACTTCTGGATTCCCGGGTGGATCAGTGGTCAAACATGGCCCGGGGCTTCGGGTCCGCCGGACACGCCCCGGGCCGCGTCACTGCTGGTCGGCGAGTGCGGCGTCGAGCGAGCGATGGACCTCGATCTCGCCGGCGAGTCCCGTGAGTTCGATCGGACGGGCCGTCGCAGGGGAATCGGCAATGACCAGGAACCGGGTCTGCTCGTCGGACATGTGCTGACAGGCGACGAGCATCGCCAACCCGGCGGAAGCCAGGAAACTGACACCCGACAGATCCATCACCAGGGTCGCCGGCCGGTCCGCCATGGCGTGCTCCGCCGCGCCCTGCACCCGGGGTGCGGTCACGATGTCGATCTCGCCCGAGACACGGAGGACCACCGCCGAGGCGACACGGTCGATCCGGACAACAGCGCCCTGGGAGGGCGGTGTCGGCGCGCTGTCCCGCGGCTCGTCGGGATTCGATGGGACCACCCCCTGATTGTGGACCATCGACGCCCCGGGCGCCGTCGAGTCCGCGCCACCCACCGGCAGGAATGTGCCGACGCTGCTGTGGGTATCCGTTCATCCGGTGCCGGGTCCGGACAGTCGGGTCCGGGTGATGGCGCGGGAACGGTGTGCAGCGAGGGTGAGCAAGGACGACACGGTCGTTGCCGTCACCGCCGCGATCGAGCACGGGGCGGGAATGTCGCGGACTTCGACATGGACACGATCCTCGACGGGGGGTATCGGGCCGCGGGCGGGCGGGACGTCGGATCGATGGCGAATGACGAGGTCGAGGCCGCGATCCGACAGGGGGCGCAGCGGTGGTCGGGCTCCGGGCGACCGGGCTCCGTTCGAACGATGCCACGCAGGCCGGGCCGGCGGGATCCGTGGCGTGCAGGCGCGCTGTCGACCGCGTCGAGAACCGCCGAGGGTTGCGCAACACCCACCTGGAGGCCGACGATGGAGACGGCGACAAGGGTTCATGGCGGTGCGTGCCCCTGGTGCTGGAGCCCGTGGGCTCCCCACGAAGGCTGGAACGTGATGCCGCTATGGATCTGCAATCCGACGGCCCACCCGAAACGTGCACCGATCGTGGGATGGGGGAATCCGCGGCGGTCGGGGAGCGCCCGCCGCATCCGCCGCCGGCTCCGAGACGGACCGAGCGAGCGCGTTCCGGTCCCCGTGAACAACAGGTCACCGTCGACGTCGAGTCCCGGGGCCGTACCGTGATCGTGTCCGTTGCCGGTGAGATCGACGTCGTCACGGCTGACGAGGTGCAGTCCGTGCTCGACGTCGTCAGGTGCAGCCCGTTCGACACGCTGGTGATCGACCTGACCCGGGTGGGCTTCCTGGCCTCCGCGGGTCTGCGACTACTGGTGGCGTGTTCGCACGCCCTCTCGGCGGACGGCGTGGGCCCCCTCCGGGTCGTGGCCGACGGTCCGGCCACACTCCGGCCGATCCGACTCACGGGGCTCGGTGCCCATCTGGAGGTCCACAGCAGCCTCGGCGCCGCACTACGTGGGCCAGGCGAGTGATTGCCGCTCGCGGATCGTGAGCGCGGTTTGTCCGGGCCCTCGGCTGGGTAGTACCTGAGACGAACACATCGTCGGGTCGAGGAGCCGGAATGAGTACCACCAACACCGTCGTCATGTGGGTCGTTCTCGCAGTCGTCGTGATCGTCATCGTGACCGCAGCCGTCTGGGTGCTGCTCCGCCGACGCACCGAACGCCGGCGGGCCCGGGCAACGCAGATTCGTGCCGAGGCGCAGCAGGAGTCGTTCAAGGTCGGTCAGCGCGAGGCTCTGGCCGAGGAGACCGCTGCGAACGCCAGGGCGGCCGCGGCGGAGGCCGAGGCCAAGGCCGCGCACGCCCAGCGCCTGCAACAACGGGCGGGCGAGCGCAGCACGGAGGCGGCCACGTCGCGTGCCGAGCTGGACGAGCAACTCGAGCAGGCGGACCGGATCGATCCTGATCACAATGCCGATGAGGACAAGGACGCCGGGCGGCAACCCGGTGGGCGGCGACAGGACGGGCCTCCGCCCCCGCAGGAAGCCGTTCACCGAGAGTCCTGATCCGACAGTCCTGATCCGACGAGGCGCGGTGCGCCGATCGGAATCGTGCCCGTGCGAACCCCTCCGTGCAGACACCGCGGTGGGGTTCGCACTGCGCAAGAATGACCAACGCGGGCAAACACTTCACGTTCGTCCGCAGGGGACACGGCACGCCGGATCCATCAACGGCCAGGCCGCACCGAGATCGTCGCCTGCGGACCTTGGTTGCTCGCGGAAATCGACGCAATCCAGCCGGACGTCGTGCTCGGTCTTGGCGCCACCGCCGCCCGGTCGTTGTCGGGTGCGTAGTTTCGCATCGGCGCGCACCGTGGCCAGGCGCTGAGGCCCGGCGACGATCTCCCGGTACGGTCGGCACCCGTCATCTACGTGACCGTTCATCCCTCGGCAGTGCTGGGGCGCCGACGGCGGACCGGCACGCGATGTTCGCGGGTCTCGTCGCGGATCTGCGGACGGCAGCGTCGTCGGCCTGATCGCCGGCCGTCATTTCGACAGTTGCTCGGCGACACGTGCACCAGGCGCCTCCGACTGGGGCGTGCACGGTCGGTCGGTCCGGGCAGAGTGGGCGGCGGCATCGGACAGTCATGCGGGAGAGTCCCGCATGCAGACCGTTCCGTCTGTGTCCGAGCAGACCACACGCCCGTTTGAGGCCCCGGCGCCGTGGGTAGTCGCGGCGTGTGTCCGCCAGAGTGACCGCCCTGCACGGGAGGACGACAGTTGTCGTCTCGACCCGGAATCGGCCGGCGGTACTGCTGCACACGTTGCGCGAGATGCGCCGGTTGCGCCCGTCACCGCCGATCATCGTCGTCGACATGGCATCGAGTGATGCCACGGCGCAGGTGGTGCGCGCAGTCAACGATTTCGGTTCCGGCGGCCCGGTGATCGAGTGGACAGGCCTGGAGCACAACCGTGGAGCAGTCGCCCGCAACCTCGGCGTCGAGTGTGCGTCGACACCCTTCGTCGCCTTCTGCGACGACAACACGTGGTGGCAGGCGGATTCGCTGGCGCACGGTGAGCATCTCTTCGACCTCCACCCATCCGTCGGCGTGCTCGCTGCTCGGACAGTGATGTTCCCGGGCGGCGGCACCGACCCCGTGTGCGAACGGATGAGCAACAGCCCACTGGGGCGGCAACCCGGCCTGCCAGGTCCGTCGGTGCTGGGGTTCCTGGTGAGCTCGGTACTTGTGCGACGCACTGCGTTCCTCGCGGCCGGCGGGTTCAATGATGTGCTCCGGTTCCCCGGCGAGGAGGAGATGCTCGCCCTGGACCTGTACCGGCACGGCTGGGACCTGTGCTACGTGCCCGACCTGGTGGCATTCCACCTGCAGTCCCGGGTCGGCGCTGCGCGTCGCCGGCGCGAGGTCCGCAACCGGATCCTGACGGCGTTGATGCGCCGGTCCGCAGGGAGATGCTCCGAACTGGTCGGTCACCTGGCGGTCGACACCCTCCGCGATCCTCGCAATCTCACCGTATGGGCGTCACTGCTCTGTCACGCGCCGGCGGCCCTCTGGCAGCGGGCGCCGGTCACGCCGGACCTCGAGGCGACCGTTCGGCTGCTCGACGTCGAACGCGGTCCGGCACGGAATCGGCACCCGAGTTGATCCGTGGCGACCTCGCTTCTCGATCGGAGATCTACGACCTGATCACCGCGCATCGCGGTGGAATGGACAACGAAGCGCCCACCTCACCGGTGAGCGCTTCAGCACGTTCGTGCTCGGAACCTATCGTCCCATCCTGCCAAGCCTGCCCGCGTTCCCTCGCATCATTCCCATTGCGGTGAGGCCGAGCCCGAGCACGCACACAACGATGCCACAGGCCACGTTCGACCAGAGCATGCCCGCCGTGGTTGTCACTCCGGCCACGAGCCAGGGGCTGACGATCATCCACACGCCGAGCAGCGCCACCACGAACGCCATGTCGTGCGTCCGGGAGTAGGCCGAGGTGAACCCGACCGCGAGCAGTGCGACCGCGAGACCCGTCAGCAGGTTGCACGTCGCCAAACCCGTCTGGCCGTAGAACCCGATGATCCAGGGCGACCCCGCCATGAACAGGCCTGCCAGGAACAACACGCCGTCGATCACCCGTGTCATCGGCTGTTCGGAGACGCGGTCGTAGCGAGCCCGCATTTCGGCGATATCGGGATGTCTTTCAATCGACATACCTGGTGTTGTCATCACCCACCTCCTCGAGAGGGAACAGTTCCTACGAAGGGTTACCCCGATGACGGAGCGCCGAAACGCGCGTGACCAGATGGTTCTCTCGCTTCGGCCATCCCGTGCGGACCCGCGTCGGCAGACACCTGCGGGTGGTGCCCTGTGTGGTCGCGCGCCGGTCGGCACATCACGTCGTCATCGTCACGTGGTCCCGCGCCCGCATCCTCAGCGGGTGCCGTGTGTGTGGGCCCGGTGGCGCTCGAGGAATCGTTCCCGCTGGTGGTGCATGCGTTCGGCGGCGGCCGCATCTTCCTCCTGCCGTTGCTGTTCGGCTACGACCAGCCGGCGGGCCACCGTGATTCTCGCCGGGGCGTTTCGTTCCCGCAGTGCGCGGGCCCGCGAGGCCGCGGACCCGTCGTGCAGTAGGCGGGCGGCGGCGAGATCGCAGCCGATGAGGGCCCGCTCGTAGGCGAGCCGCAGCGCCGACCCCTCACGGAGCTGAGACATGCCGAGATCCTCGAGGAGCTGGAAGGGTAGGCGGGCTAGCCGGTAGTTGAATCGGGCTACCGCCAGGGGGATCCCGAGCACCAGCCGATCGTATCCGGGGCGCGGTGGCGTGGCTACCGGAAAGCGGTTGTGGGCTCTCGCTCGACCTACTCGATTGAGTCGCAACGTGAATCCAACTGCGGCTTCGTGATGTTCTCGATCGCGGTGCAGTGGCCCCGAAAAGTGGTGTAGGTCAAGTGGCCTGCCTCGAATGTCGGTATGGTCGCGAAAGTCCCCGGCCCCCAGCGCTTCTACTGGACGTTCAACCTTTCAGGCGGGGCGGCTGCTCAGGTTGCGTGCGGCCCCATCGGTGGCGTAGACATGGATTCCATAACGTCATCCGGTCGTGATCTGAAACACATGCACTCCGGGCGGTTTGTGGATCGCATCGAAATGTTGCTCTACCGAAGTTCTTTCAGGGGCCGGGCCACCACGGGGTCCGTGCGCGAACCGAAAGGCACCGATGCTGCTGCCCATGTCGCCGACCGATTCGATGTTCCGGCTGGGCGAGTCCCGCGAGCACCCCATGCACGTCGGCGGACTGGTCCTGCTCGAGCCGCAGGAGGGGCGCAGGCTCTGGACGTGCGTGTCAGTGCTCTCTGCCCGCTGTCGATCCCGGTCAACGGGCAGGGCGGTGACCATCACGTGCGCCAACACCGACGACGAGATCGCGTTCGGCGCCACGGTGCCGGCCGCCGCCCCCGCGATGGGGGTGCCGGATCGCTGGTTCTCGCCGCGCTGATCGCGGTGTTCGTCGTCGTCGCCGTCACCGTCGCCGCACCGATGATCTGACCGACCCATCCGACCCGGCCACAAACCGGACACGACAGGACAGGAAGTTCGACCGCGTGACCGTACCGAGCACCCATAACCCGCACCTCCGCTCCGCACCCCACGGGGCGCTGAGCACCGCCGAGATCAAGTCCCGGATCGAGGCGATGTTCGCCGACCGTCCGGCACCCACCCACCGTGAATCCCGAGGAGGCACTTCGGCGTGAACGCCAATCTCGCACAGTTGCTGTTGCTACTTGCTGGGGGCATCGGGGGTGCGGCGGCGCTGCGACGCCACGACCGCCACCGCCCGCGGCATCGGCCCGTCCGACTCGGCGCACACCTGATGCGCCAGCACGATTGACCTCGCACGATCGACCCAGGGCGCGTCTCCCATTCGCGAGGCTTGAGCCCGGTGCCCACGGCTCGCTTCGAGTTCGGGCGGGCGAGACCCGGGAAGCGGTGCGACCGTCATCGCCGTGTTCACCGCGGCCGCGGCCGGCAACCGGAGTTGCGGACAGCCCATCCCCATCTCCTCGGCCCAGTCTCGCGGATCGGTGATCGCCCCGGTCAGCGTGGATGCGGCCGCGGTCTCCGGCGAGCACAGCCAGACGGAGTCCTCCCGGGTGCCGGACCGGCCGGGAAAGTTGCGCGGCATGGTGCGCAACGGGTTGCGGCCGGTTGCCGGCGCCCGTCCCATGCCGATGCAGCCCGTGCACCCGGATTGGTGGATCCGGGCGTCCGCGGTGATCAGGTCCAGGGTGCCGCCCGTCCGGGTCAGGTCGGAGAAGATCTCCCGCGAGCTGGGGTTGATGTCGAAGCTCACGCTCGGGGCGGTCTGCCGGCCGGCCACCATCGCGGCGGCGATCGCGAAGTCGCGCAGTACCGGGTTGGCGGACGAGCCGATGACCACCTGACCGACCGGTTCCCCGGCCACCTCGCGGACCGTACCACGTTGCCCGGGGACGACGGCTGCGCGATCAGCGGTTCGATCGTGGACAGGTCTATCGCCTCGTGCACGTCGAACTCGGCGAGTCTGCGGCGAGTGCCGTGAAATCGCCCTCCCGGCCCTGGCTGCGCAGGAAGTCACGGACCGTCTCCTCGGCGGGAGCCACCGACGTGGTGGCACGGAGTTCGGCGCCCATGTTCGCGATCACGTGGCGGTCCATCGCGGTCAACGTCGCCAGACCGGGTCCGTGGTATTCGATGATCCGGTTCACCGCGCCCGCGACGCCGTGGCGGTGGAGCATTTCGAGGATGACGTCCTTGGCCGAACACCAGCGCGGAAGCCGGCCGGTCACCTCGACCCCCCCAGATCTCGGGCATGCGCAGGCGCAGCGGCTGCCCCGCGATCGCCAAGGCGAGCGCATGTGGAGCAGTTCGCCGGCCAGATCGACGAGGACGGTCGTCGACTCGAGGTCCGCAATGCCTACCACCAGCCGCGCACGGTGAAATGACCAGCGCGCCGCCGCCTGCGCGCCCGGATGTGCCGACTTCGGAAGCACAGCAAGGGCATTCGCCTCTTGTGGTCGCCCTCGTTCCGGCCGGAGCCGCGTTCGAGAAGGGGAACCCATGGAACGACCGGTCGATTCGTAGACCACCCAAGAAGTCGCCGGACACTCGCCCACCACAACGATTTGACAATAACTCGTGTTGCGTCGCGATGAGTTTTGCCCTCCGGCGCAGGCTGATCTGCATGGGCAAACTCGTCTATGGCTTCAACGTGTCGGTGGACGGGTACATCGCCGATGCACAAGGCAACATCGACTGGACCGATCCGAGCGAAGAACTGCATCAGTACTGGAACGACTTCGAGCGGGAGACCGCCCTGTCGTTCTATGGGCGGCGGCTCTACGAACTGATGTCCGAGTACTGGCCGACTGCCGACAAGGCCCCGGGCGCCACCCCTCTGATGGTCGACTTCGCCCGCATCTGGCGCGACATGCCCAAGGTCGTGTTCTCGCACACCCTGGAGTCCGTCGACTGGAATTCCCGCCTGGAACGCGGCGATCCGGTCGGGGTGGTGACGAAGCTGAAAGCCGAAACCGACGGCAGGCTGGAGGTGGCCGGCGCGACACTGGCCGCACCGATCGTGCAGGCCGGACTGGTGGACGAATACCGGATCGTGGTCGCGCCCACCGCCGTGGGCGGCGGCACCCCGTTCTTCCCGTCACTGCCGTCATGGATCTCGCTGCGACTGTTGGAGAACCGCACCTTCCCGGGTGGCACGGTCCTCCTGCGCTACGAGGCGAAACACGACTGATCGGACATGCGCAGCCAGGCGATCTGCGGATGCACTACGCGGTACACGTCTCGAGCGGCGCGCAGTTCTGCTGCTGCACGGCGGCCTGTTCGACATCCACCGGCAGTTCGACGAGCTGTTACCCGGGGAGATTCACAGAACGATCGATCGACCCGCGAACCACCCTGGGGGTCGCCTGAAACTCGCCCATCCACAGGGTGAAAATATCTCTGGCGCCCCGCATCTCTGGCGCCCGCCAGGTTCGTGCAGCTACATGAGCCTGAGTTGTGGGCCCGGGGCGATCTTCGTCGAGTTCGACGACCGCACCCCGCGCGGATCCACCGCGCTCGGCGGCCTCGCCCCGGATGCTGGGCGGCCGGAGCATGGCCTGGCCGTCGACACCTTCGCCTCCTCCAGGATTGGTCAACGGATGAGTGGACACGCGGGCCAGGATGATGACGGTGGGGCGGTCTCGGGGCATGGCCGGTTCCCGTTCTTGTCCATTGCGTGTGTGCCGGGGAGGTCGGCTCGTCGGTCACGATGATCCGTGCGGATGTGTCAATCGACAACGATGAGCGCGTACCCGGATCGGTCGGTCCATCGGGCAGGGGCCAGCACCCAGCGGTCCGGTCGGACCGCGAGATTCCTGCGAACAACCTGTGGCTTCGACAGTCCGTGGTGGTACTGACACCACCGAACCCTTCGCGGCGCGGGCGAATTCTCGACGAACCCGTCGGCGTCACCGGTGGGGTGGTGGCCCGTCGCGTCGGTGGCACCAGGGCCCGTGATGCGCAAACGCAGCCCGAGGCCGGATCTTGTATCACCGTTCGCAGTGGACTTCTCAGCAGGCGAATGATCAGCTCGGCATCGGCGGCATACAGCACCGGGACCTTGCGGGCTCCGGACTTGTCGCACGCGACCGTCGCCTCCTGAACCGCCAGCTCGAACCTCAAAAGATCTGGGGCGGGGCCTCCTCCAGATGATTGCCTCGGGTAGCTCCTGCCGGCTCCGGGGGGGACCAGCGGGCCCGGCGAGGTTCGCTGCCCCGCAGGACCGTGGTGGCTCGCGATCCGGTGGCCCGAAACTGCCGCCTCTGCCGGGGTGAATGTCGAAATCCCCGTTACCGGCGCCCCAGTCGCCCGGCACCGGATCGTCACCGCGCGGGCGCGTCGCGGCTGCGTGGGAGCTCTCGATGTGGGCCTCGATCTCCTCGATGCCGTGGTCGACGAGGTGTTCGTCGATGATTCCCGCCGTGGTTCGAGACCCGGATGCGCCCGGAGTGTTACTCGGTGCTTTCTTCGGAGCGTGGGGTTTCGGCGGCGACCGCGCGTGAATCGGCGGTCGGGTCCGCCGTCGCTGGTGTGCTTGTCAAACGGGATGTGGCCGGCCCGGTCAGTGCTCGCCCGACCGGCGCGGTTGGGACGCCGCGTCGGAGTACTCGCCGGGCGGTGTCGTCGGTCCTGGTTCTGCCGTCGTTCCAACTTCTTCCGTGCCCGCCCGCGGCCGGGGCCCGGGCGTGCCCGGTCGCGGGCCCCTGGCCGGGGTGGGCCGGAGGGGTCGGTGGAGGTGGAACGGCGCGTCGAGGATCACGAACAGGGCGATGGCGACGCCGGTCGCGCTGGCGATGTACCAGGGCCAGGGGCCGAGCACCGACAGCAGCGAGTGGTGGCTCGGGATCGCCCGGAGGAACATGTAGTTGGCGCCGGTGAGCCAGTCGACGACGCCGACGAACGCCGTGTAGGCGGCGGTGATCGCGATCACGCGCGGCACCGCGCCCGGCCGAGGCCGCAGCCGCAGGCCGATCACGAGGAACAGGGCCGCGGCCACGATCGCGAGGTGCCCGACGACGAACTCGAAGAACTCGAGGCTGGGGAAGCCGGCGGACAGGTCCGGGGTGGCCACCGCCTGCGGGGTGCCGGCAAGTCCCCAGAAGTAGGTGAGCTCGACGGCCACGTACCAGCTCGGCTGCCAGCAGGCGAGGGCGGCGACGGCCACCGCCACATCGCACAGCACCAGCGGCAGCGACGTCTGCACCGACCAGCGGCCGCCGTCCGGCGGGACCGTGACGAAGGCGAGCGCATCGGCGACGAGGACGATTGCGATCGCGCGGCCGGCCCATCCGGTCCAGCGGCCGGGCCGCCTGCGGGCCGCGGTGCACAGAACCACACAGGTCACGGAGCCGATCGCGACGGCGATCCAATACGCCACCGGCGTGCTCACTCCTTCATCATCCCCCGAATGACGTGCTTCGACCCGATCGCGGTGGTGGTGGCCGTAAGTTCCCGGGGGCGTGGCGAACGATGACGTGCGTGGCCGTGGCGGGTCTGACACATCAGGGTCGGCACGGCGCCGCTGGGGCTCTCGCGCGCCTTCGTCGCCCCGGCCGTGTGGAGCCGACCGTCCGGGGACGGGTTCCCTCGGGTGTGGCCGGTGTCCGCCGCTGCGGGGCCGCCTCTCGGCCACCCCCGGGGCCGGCGTCCGCGCCGGGGAGAGGGTGCGGTGTCGTACTCCGGGGTCCCGGGGTGAACCGTCGTGTCGGGGCGCGCGGTGGCATGATCGAGGGTGGGCCGGTCCGTCATGGTGGGCCGGCGCATCGAGGCAGGGGAGTTCTCGGTATGGCGCAGGGCAGCGTGAAATGGTTCAACGCGGACAAGGGATTCGGGTTCATCGCCCAGGACGGTGGCGGACCGGACGTGTTCGTGCACTACTCGGAGATCGCCGGCGGCGGCTTCAAGTCCCTCGAGGAGGGGCAGCGGGTGCAGTTCGAGATCGGCCAGGGCCAAAAGGGCCCCCAGGCCCAGAACGTGCGCCCGCTCTGACCCCGCACCGGGTCGCATCTCGGCGACGGGCAGGCCCCGGGAGCCGACCTCGGGTCTGACGCGGAACGGGTTCCCGACGGCGTGCGTGATCGCACTCATTTTCTCCGGAGTCGGGTCGATGGCCCTTCTCGGCGATTCGTGGTGGCCGTCGGCCGGGATCGGGGTCTGCCTGGTCGCGACGCGTCCATGTCGCGGCCAGGGGTGCCCCACACCCCCACGCGGGCAGCCGGAGCCCGAAACCGTGGGTGAGCCCGCATCCCTGCGCGCACCGTGGGCTCGGGGACGCCGGTGGAGATCGCCACGCCGGCCTCCGCGGCGGGCTCGCGCACCGACGCGTCGTCGCCGAACCACCGCAACACCAGTTCCGCCTGCGCGCCAGGTGTTCGAGCGCGTCGACCGGTACGGGTCCCGATCTCGCGGCGGTGCATCGTCAACGGTGCGGTCCGGGAGTCTCGTGCTGGTCAGGACGTCGAGCGGATTGAACCCTGGTGAAGGCGTGCCGTCGCCGTCGCCGTCGAAGAGTCGATCAACGGTGAGATCGCGGAGCCGAGGCTCGGTTCGTCCTCGCCGGTGATGTCGACGAACGCCGGGTAGACGGGGACGGGTCAAGCAACGGAGAAGGCACCATCAAGTAGTTGCGAGGTCGGCTTTCGCCCCGGTCGGGTCAGACGGGGTCGGTGACGAGCGCGCCGTTGGGTTGCTCCGGTTCACCGGTCCGCCGGTTCACCGGGGCGGGGACGGGGTCGAGCGGGTGACGGCGAATCTGGGCGCTCTGGTAGACGATGAGGACGACCAGAATGGTGAGCAATGCGGCGGTGGTCCAGGTGGTGCCCCAGTTCAGGCCGCCGTGGTCGCGTGGCTTGCTCAACGCATCCCCGGCGGTGGCTCCGAGGGGCCGGGTGAGCACGAACGCGATCCAGAACAAGAGCATGCCGTTGATCCGGGTGAAGTAGTGCGCCGCCAACAGCAGCAGCATGATCGTTGACAGGATCAGTGCGCTCTGCCGGAATCCGATGCCGAGGCTGTCCGCGAGAAAGTCTCCGCTCGAGGTTCCCAGGCTGTTGGAGAACAAGATCGCAACCCAGTACAGCAACTCGCCCTTGAACGTCGCGACGTTCTCCACGTCGAGGGTCTGACCGCTGCGCCACCAGATGTAGAACACGATCGCCAGGCAGCTGGTCAGGACGAGTGCGCCGCCGGCGTAGCCGATGCCCCCGGTGCGGTTCATCAGATCCGACAACGTGGTGCCGGCGGTGCTGGTCAGGGCGATCACCGTCCAGTAGATCGCGGGACGGAACTGTCGGGCTCGCAGTTGGAACACCACGGCGACCAGGAACAGTGCAAGGAAGATGACGGTGCTGACGAGGTAGCCGACTTCGAGTGTCTGGGCGAGCAGGTCGCCGCCGGTTTCCCCGAGGGTGGTCGCGACGATCTTCAGCGCCCAGAACAGGGCCGTGATGTGGGGGAGCTTGCGCATGACATACCGCGGCGGATTCGCCTCCTGGCTGGCGTCTTCCGCGCCGATGCTGACTGAGGACATGGTTCTCCCATCTCGTTTCTGTCGGTACCTGCGGCGGTCCGCCGCGCCCAACTCCCGGTAGGCCGGGAGTTGGGTGGCACTCCCTACGTCGTGCGCGTCGAAGCTGGCGCCCCGGCGGAGTCCGGGTACGGCTCGGATCCTGGTGACGTTCCGGGGGTGTGCCCTCGGGAGGGTTCCACGGTGATGCTGAGAAGCCGCTGAAAGTCCAGTTCTGCGACGGGTTTCCATTCACTGAGATCGGTGGGTGGGCGGTGTGGGGTGGTTGGGTCCTTGCACCGGAAGTTCGACGACGAGGGTCGCGCCGCCGTCCGGACTGTCGCCGACACGGACGGTCCCGTCGTGCGCGGAGACGATCTCGGCGACGATGGCCAGGCCCAGCCCGGATCCTCCGGTGCGGCGGCCGCGGTCTCGTTGCAGGCGGACGAAACGCTCGAACACCCGGCTCCGATCGGATTCCGGGATGCCGGGCCCGTCGTCGGACACCTCGATGGTGGCGACGCCGTGAGCCTGGGAGACCCGTACGCGCACGGCGCCGGATGCGTGGCGTGCCGCGTTGTCCACGAGGTTGCGTACGACCCGGGAGATCTGGGTCAGGTCGCCCTTCACCTGTACCGGGTCGAGGGTGCAGGAGAAGTGCGGACCCTTCTCGGCACGTTTGCGCCTGATCTCGGCGGCCACGATGTCGTCCACGTCGACGTCGGTGATCCGCAACGGCAGCCGGTGCTCGTCGGCCTGCGCGAGGAGCAGGAGGTCGTCGATCAGGTGGTGCATTCTGTCGGCTTCGGGCAGCAGTGTCCCTTCGACGAGTTCGGTGTCCAGCAGTTCCGGTCGATCGCGGCCGATCTCCAATGCCGCGGTCACCGTCGCCAGTGGGCTTCGCAGTTCGTGGGAGGCGTCGGCCACGAAGCGGCGTTGTGCGTTCTGTCCGGATTCGATCCGGGCGAGCATCTCGTTCATGGTCTTGGCGAGTGCGGCGATCTCGTCGCGCTGGGCCGGGACCGGCACGCGTTCGGTGAGGTCGGAGCTCGATATCGTGGCGACCCGGGTTCGGATCCTGTCCACCGACCGCAGCGAGCGCCCGATCAGTGCGTACGTGGCGCCGGCCGCGCTGGCTACGATGAACGGCGTTCCCAACGCGCCCAGCAGGAGAACCAGTTTGAGGGTGTTCTCGGTGCCTTCCGTGCTCGCCGCGACCACGACCGTGTATCGGCCCCCGACTCCGGTGGTCGTCGCCACGCTCAGCCGAAGCCCGTCGGTGTACGGGGCCGGCTCGGCGGCGCGAACGACCGTTCCCTCGGGTGGATGGACCGACGTGACGGGGTCGGAAGGGCTGCCGGGTGAGGACCGAACCACGTGCCCCTGGGCGTCGATGACCTGTACGAATGCCACCCGAGGGTTGACCGAGAGGACGGTGTCGTCCAGGTCGACCGGCGCATCGAGCTTCAACTGGGCCGCGACCTCGTCCAGCCGGGCTGCGGCGGCGTCGTCGGAGGCCGAGATCATCGACCGATCCAGCACCAGCATCATCGCCAGCGCGGCCACTCCCACCGCGACGGCGACGACGACAGCGGCGATGATCGCGGACCGGACCCGCAGCCCCCACCTGGCTGGATGAGGCAGGAGCCAGGTCTTCTTCACCACCTCATCCTCGACCATCGCGGGGCGAGCCGTAGGCACGTGGGGATCGTCCGCCCCGTGGTCCAGCGGGCGGGTGCTTGTACGACACCGGGCGCGGCCGGGACCCCGGGGGCCGTGCTGGTTTCCTTCCCGAATCCGGTCGCTGTCAACGGCCGACGGCCGGTTCGACCGCTGCGGCCGTGAGCCTTTCTTGAGCGTCATCGTGTCGTTCCATCCCGTACGTCCAGCCGATTTGCCCGCTGATGTCAGGCTGCCGAGTCGGCCCTGTGAGGGCGCTGTGAGCGGCTGGGAATCCATCATTTCGGCAGGCACCAGAGCCGGGTCGGTCACAGTTCGCGCAACACCGTCAACGGCGCCCGGCGCGCCAGGCGACTTGTCGCCTCAGCGGCGACGATCAGCAGACCCGCAATCAACGCGACGGGGCGGCCGATGCTCCTCATGGCTTCCTCCGAAATGAACCGAAGAACTGGTGGCGCCGCCGATGTTTTCGCGCCGGTCACCCGATCGCACCATCGCCGCGGCGCCGCCATGGCCGGCGTCGCGCGCGGTGGGCGACATGCCGTTCGAGGACCACCACGGGGGGCAGGTGACGTCAGCCTGCGCCGCGCGAAGCTGTAACCGGCATTCGATGATCTGGTCCTCGATGCTGGGCACGAGATCACCTGGTCTCCACCGGCGGGCGGGGAGGGTCGACGTAGTCGTGCCGCGGGGCAGAGTTTCGGACGGTCCTGTGGTCAACGGGCGGGATCTGCTCGGGTGGGGGGAGCGGCGCCGGATCGACGATGGTGCGGCGGCGGGCCGCGAGGGCCGCGGCAACCAACGATCCGGCGGTCACGACCGCGCCTGCGAGCAGCGCACCCCCGATCACATCGGTCAGCCAGTGAACCCCGAGGTAGAGCCTGGTCGCCGCGACAACGCTCACGGCGAAGACCGCCGCAGCTCCGGCAAGCGCCCGACCGGCAGCGGTCCGTACCTGCGTGCCGAGCACGACCAGCAGCGCCCCGGTGAGGGCAACGATCCCGGTCACGTGTCCCGAGGGGAACGACCAGCCGGCTTCGGTGACGGCTTGGGTGGCCACAGGTGGCCGCGACCGTCCGACGATCACTTTCACGGCCGCGCCCGCTGTCTCGGCGACCGCCACCATGCCGACGATCAGCACCGCCGGGATCAACGAACGCCGACGCCAGCCCGCCAGGGCCGCCGCGGCCACGGCGGCGACACCGACGCCGACCGGACTGGTCGCATCGGCGATGACCATCACGGCCGACGTGGCAGCGGGGTGCCGGTGGGCGACGAACCAATCGAGGGTTGTCGTGTCGGCACCGGTCAACCAGCCCGAGGAGTGGACCTGCACCGTGAGGAGCGTGAACATCACCACCAGTGCCGTAAACCGCGCCGCGACCCAGCCGACGGTGCCCTCACGGCGCCGACGAAACCACCGCTCGGCGAGGAGAGCACCGGCATACACGGCGACAGTGATCGAGACCGTCCACAGCGCGACCTCCGAGGTCGCGGACTCGGTCCGGATCTCCGTCACGAGCCCGTGCACCATGTCGAGGATGTCGGACATGGTGTCAGTCTTCGACATTGCCGCTGTGAAAACACTGAGAGCGGGCCCTCGATCGATCCCGGTCGGGACCTCCAACGGACGTGTCGGGACTCTAATGGAGGCACTGAGCGGATGGAGTTGCGATGCGGATCCTGTTGGTTGAGGACGAGGCACGGCTGGCGGAGACTGTGCGCCGCGGCCTGAAAGCCGAGGGCTTCGTCGTGGACATCGCAGATGAGGGGTTCGACGGCCTCGAACAGGCCGCGACGGGGGACTACGACGTGGTCGTGCTCGACATCATGCTGCCCGGCATGCACGGTTATCAGATTCTGCGGGAGCTGCGCGCCCGCCAGGTCTGGACGCCAGTGCTCATGCTGTCGGCGAAGGATGGCGAATACGACCAGGCGGACGCCTTCGACCTCGGTGCCGACGACTACCTGACCAAGCCGTTCTCGTTCGTGGTCCTGGTCGCGAGGCTGCGTGCGTTGTTGCGCCGCGGCGCCCCCGAGCGTCCGGCGATCCTGACGGCGGGCAGCCTGTCCCTCGACCCCGGCCGACGTCGGGTCACCCGCGGAGACGAGGTGCTCGCGCTGACACCGCGCGAGTTCGGGGTACTCGAGTTCCTGCTGAGGAACAAGGGCGGGGTGGTCACCAAGGCCGAGATCCTGCGTGCGGTGTGGGACGACAACTACGAAGGCAGCGGGAACGTCGTGGAGGTCTACGTCGCGTACCTGCGCCGCAAGATCGACGCCCCTTTCGGGCTCGCCACCATCGAGACGGTGCGCGGCGTCGGGTACCGGCTGCTCGACGACATGTGACCGAGTGGCCGAACGCACACCGAAGGTCCGCGCAGCGACGGACTGTCCCGGTCGAGGTGTTCGTCACCGAGGAATAGTCAAATCCTGTGGACCGCGGTCGTCGGGCGACATGGAATGCGGGCGAAGAGATTCGCTGACCGAGTGGCCGCGAGGTGCCCGAACCGATGGTGCTATGCCGGTTCGATCGGCGGCACGATCCACGTGGCCAGCTCGTCGAGACGGGGACGGTAGAGACGGATCAGCAGGTTCCACCCGTCGGGCAGCGGGATCAGGTTGGGCACCGAGTCGTCGAAGTCTCCGAGGTGCACGGTGATTGAGCCGTCACCGTTCCGGGTGCCGAACACCGAGTTCACGTTGTAGACGCCGAGATCGTTCGACGTGAAGTAGCCGTCGCCGTTGTACACACTCAGCGACCAGAACGCGTCGGCGGGCACGTCACGGAACGTCATCGTGTACCGGCCGTTTCCGAGTCCGGGATGCACGCTCAGATAGGAGGCCTCGGCGTCGGGAAGTCCACCCCAGGCGGATGCGCTGCCCACCAGGTGGTGGACGGGGTCGACCTCGTCGGCCCGCCCGAAGCACCCCGCGAGGCCGTTCATCGTCTTGCTCAGTTCGAGGAGCGCGTTCCGGACCTGCGCGTGTGACGTCGCGTCGGTGTCGGGTAACACGAACTCGCGCTGCGCACCGGCGGTGATCGCCAGGCCGTCCTGGAGCCGATGTACCTCGGCGACGTCGGTGTCGCTGGTGGGGTCGAACAGGATGCGGACTCCGACGATCACGTAGTCGGTGTCGAACTCGTCGACGGTGAGGTGGTGGGTGCCGGCGGTGTGGAAGACGCGGTTGATGTAGTGGTCCTGGTTGATCACCATCGCCGACAGGTACCGATCCCCGAACTCAGGGATCGTCAGCGTCGCCCCGCCGGAGATGTCCACGATGGCAATCGAATACAGCGTGTCACGGTTCTGTCGGATCACCGGCTGTTGATCCAGGGGTGCGAGCTGCCTGTCGTGGTGAAAGACACCGATCCCGCCGAGGATGGGGAGCATCTCGGCGATCATGGTGTCGGACTCGACACGCGCGAAGTTGTCGACGTTGACGGTGATCGGTGCCATCTGTCCCCACTTTTCGGTTGCGGCGGTCTGCCGGCTCGATTGCTGTGTAGCGACGATATCCGGTCACCGGACAAATCCCAGGGTCAGACCCCGGGCGAGTGCGCCAAAACCCAGGAATCGCCAGGCGACCTCGGACACTGGTGTATCCGGTGACGGTTCCGGGGTGATGTCGACGGGCCGTTCGAGGAGCTTGCCCTTGTGGAACAGCGCACCGGCACGGACCAGTGCCACCAGGTGCGGGGCATTGACCGCCCGCCACCGGGCCTGTGCGGCCTCGATCAGCTTGTAGGCCATCGCCATCCCCGCCGCCCGCGACCCCGGACCCTTGGTGACCCTCGTCCGCAAGCGCACGGTCGCGAAGGTCGATTCGATGGGGTTGGTGGTGCGCAGGTGCACCCAGTGCTCGGCCGGGTAGCGGTGGTACTCGAGTAGCACGTCGACGTCGTCGGTGACCTTCGCGACCGCCTTCGGGTACTTCGCACCGTAGTCCCGTCCGAACGCCGCGATCGCCAACTGCGCCTTGTCGATGTCCTCCGCACCCACGATCTCCTTCATCGCCGCCAACGCACCCGGGTACGCGGACTTCGGAAGCGCGGCGAGCACATTCGCTTGTTTGTGGAACCAGCAGCGCTGCTCCCGGGTCTCGGGGAACACCTCCCGCAGCGCCTTCCAGAACCCGAGCGCACCGTCACCGACCGCCAGGACCGGGGCGCGCATCCCGCGCCGACGGCAGTCGCGCAGCAGCTCCGCCCACGACTCGGAAGATTCCCGGTACCCGTCGGTGACGGCGACGAGTTCCTTGCGGCCGTCGGCACGGACCCCGAGCATGACGAGCAGGCAGAGTTTCTCCTGTTCGAGCCGCACTTTCAAGTGGATGCCGTCGACCCACAGGTAGACGTAGTCGACCTGCGAGAGGTCCCGCCGCGCGAAGGCTTTCGCTTCGTCCTGCCACTGCGTGGTGAGCCGGGTGATCGAGGAGGCTGACAGGCCGGCGCCGGTGCCGAGAAACTGCTCCAAGGCAGGGCCGAAGTCACTGGTGGAGAGTCCGTGCAGGTACAGCAGCGGCAGCACCTCGGACACTTGGGTGGATTTGCGGGCCCACGCCGGCAGGATCGCCGACGAGAACCGCTTGCGCTCACCGGTGTCGGGGTCGGTGCGCTTGTCGTTGACACGCGGGGCCTTCACCCCCACCGCGCCGGCGGCCGTGGTCACCTCTCGTTCGGTGTGGTAGCCGTTGCGCACGACCAGCCGGTGCCCGTTCTCGTCGACCTCACCGGCATGTCGGGCGATGTAGTCGGCGACTTCGGCCTGCAGGGCCGCGGCCAGCACCTTCCGGGCACCGTCGCGGACGATCTCGTCGAGCAGCGACCGCCCCGACCCGGCCGCGGTCCCGGCCTCGTTGGGGCCGTCGTTGTTGTCCACTACCGTGAGCACGGGCGTGCCTTCCCGCCAGCGCGCCCAACGCTGGTCTTGATCAGAATTCGGATTCCTTGCAGATCATCTTCCGGGAAGGCGCGCCCTCCCGGGATCCACAGGTTCTGATCATTGCTCCGTCGTCGGTGACGGTGACGGCAGGACCTTTGGGTTGGCGGCTGCGGCAGTGGTGTCGGGCGACGATGTCGCCGGGGGCGTGGGCGTCGCATGCAGCCAGCTCATGGCCCGGTTGGCTCGTTGGTGGACGGCCTCGGCTCGGGTGGTGGGCTCATGCCCGCAGCTGGGGCAGGCGCGCGGCGTTGTGCGGGGCGGCAACATGAGGCAGTCTCACCGGGCCGCGATCGTGCGTCAACGGCGGACCGGGTCACCACATGAGGAACAGCAGCAGGGCGAGCACCAGCGCGACGATCGCGGCGGCGACCAGCATGCCGGGCCAGATGTGCGGTTCCGAGTTGTCGAGGCGATCGCGCATCGCGGCACCTCGCGATCCTGGTGATGGGATGGGGGCAACGTGTCAACGGTAACGCTGATCGTCCTCGGGGACCTGTTGGCGGATGCGGTCGGTGGCGTCGACCGGCCGCCACCGGGGAGAACTCGTGGCCTCCTACGGGGACGATCTACTGGCGATTGACACTCGAGGACGCGGGCTTCACCTGCATCAAGGACGAATGCCAGCAGATTCACAGGCGCATCCCGTCGACCGGCCAGGGATGGAGCGTTCACTGCCATGTAGCGCCGCCTCCTGGCGGCGCGCTTCGGGTCAGTCCTTGAAGGAGGGTACGAGGCACTGAAGTGACCCAGGTTTCGAGATCGACACGGACTGCAGTTCACCATGCTGAAGACGGCGGCCCCACCTCGGTCTGTTCGGCGTTGAGGAAGGAACATCGAATGCCCGAACAATCTAAGAAGGAAGGCACGCGGCGCCTTCTCGTGAAGATTGCCATTACCGGAGCACTTGCCGCGGTCGCCGTGGTTGCAATCGTGACACCCGCATCAGCGGCTCCGGTCCCGGTGTCGGGGGTGGTGCCGGTCGATCAGAACTGGCACAACCGCCAGGACCATGACCACCAGAACCAGAACTGGCGGAACAACAATCAGGACCAGGACGACCAGAACCACTCCCAGAACGGCTCCAATCCGCTCGGCGGTCTGCTCGGCGGCGGGACCACTCCCGGCGGTACCAGTCCGCTCAGCGGCGTCTTCGGCAGCTGAAATGCGGTGGGTGGCTGTGGACAATGCGGATTGGGTTGCCCCTCGCCCGATCGATCCAGGAAGCCCCCACGTGGGTCTGCCCAAGTCGCGGGGTGTGGTCGGTCCGGGAAAAAGGGGTAAGCCTGGGCTGACCGCCGACCACTCGAAGCGTCCCGGAAACCGGGAACGGTTGACGCATTCGGCGGTTGTGGCGTTCGCAGCGCGGTGCATTGCGCTCGGCGCCGGCCGCGCCGGCTGTGTCGCTGATGGTCTGCATCACAAGTCATCGACACGTCATCGCGGCCGGGGATTGCCCACGCAATTCCCGTGGCCACGGATGTTCCGGACACACCACCAGCACGGAGGCCGAAGCCGGGTGCAGGCATTGCGGGAAGCGGCGGGAACTGCCGGTAGCGGTCGCCGCCGCACGGCCTCCTCGCCCCTTTCCTGTCGTTACCTGCGGCAGGTGGGGATGGCGGTGTGGGCGTCGAGGAGGGTGCCGAGATGGCTGCTGCGGGCAGAGACCCTGAAGGGTGTGCCCGGTCCGGGTCCTCGATTGAAACAGTGACTCAGGGTCTTCCACCACTTTCCGCCCGCTCGGGAAGTGACGACGCCGTAGGGAGTGTTGTGCGGACAAGGTTGTTCGGAGAAGAAAAGAGACGGGGAGGCCGAGTGCGGCGTTCGTTCGTACGTGCGATGGCCGGTACCCCAACGATCGGCGCGCTTCTGCTCGTGGTCGGCTGCACCGGGGGGTCGGTCCCGACTGTGCGTGTGCCGACGCCTTCCGCACGCACCACGATGACGACTCCCGGTCCGTCGTCGATCGTGGGACTGGGTGACTCCATCCCTTCGGGCGACGGATGCCCCGGATGCACGCCGTACGTTGAGTTGTTCGGCAGGCAGATGTCCGCCGACGTCGGCGAGCGTCCTGTGCGGGTCACCAACCTGGGAGTGGGCGGGTGGACCAGTACGGATCTGCTCAACTCGCTAGAGGTCGACCGGTACGAGGAAAACGCGGTGGGTGCGGCGGACCTCGTCACGGTGACGATCGGTGCCAACGACTTCGAATCCGAACTGGACGCCTACCTCGGCGGCGACTGCGGTGGCGACGACGACCTCGACTGCTTCAGCTCCCTTCTGCCCCAACTCCACAACACTCTGACGTCGGTGCTCGAGCGCATCGCCGAGTTGCGGCAGGGTCAGAGGACCGAGGTGCTCATGACCGGATACTGGGACATCTTCCCCGACGGCGATGTCGCCCGCCGGCTGTACGGTCCACAGTTCGTGCAGGACAGTGCCGTGCTCACTCGCCGAGTCAACGACGTCATCTCGTCGGTCGCCGCTGCGCAGGGGGCCACCTATGTGGACCTGTTCGGCGCGTTCAAGGGCGCGGAAGGTGATGAGGACCCGACCAGCCTGCTGGCCGACGACGGTGACCACCCCAACCAATCGGGGCATCAGCAGATCGCCGACGCACTGTCCGCGGCGCTCGGCTCCGCTGGAGGCAGCCGGAACTGAACCCGATCACCCTGTCAGCGATGAGGTTCGCTGTCCTCGGGCGTGCACAGGTACACCGCCTCCGCCGCCACCCCGCGAGGTAGCTGCGGGCAGTCGGCGGCGATCGACCGCAGTCGGTGCGGCGGACGCCGCGGGGTACGCCGGACAAGTGCACTGCGCCCCCCACCGCCGCCAGCAACACGATCACGGCGACGATCTCTACCGTCACCGGAAGCCAGCGACCTAGCAGGGAAATTCCATGGTGATACCCACCATGGAACCCTGACCGTGTGGCGCCCCCTGGCCGGCCAGTGTCGCCGGACTCGGTGTCGGGTCGGGAGCGGACGGTGTCACTTCGGCAAGCACGACCCCACATGATCGTTCATGAACCTGCTCAGACGCTGTGAAGGCACTGCGAGTTCGGCGGACACCGACCGTGTCGACTGGGGCGCCACCCTGCCGACAGGTTGGTGTGGCGGACGGCCGCGGCACGTACGCTGCGTTGATCCCGATTCTCAGGAAACCTTCAGTGCCGCACACCGCGAAGGACGGTATCCTTTTGACGGTGGTCGGTCAGCATCGTCCTCGAGTGCGACTCGCCGACAACGCAATTGGGAAACTGCGGATATGGGGTGCGTGATGACCGTGTTCGACCGACCGAGTTCGTTCCGGCGTGCCAACCTTTTGGCTGTGGCGATCGGATTGTGCGCGATCGCCACCGTGTCGACTCCGGCCGTGGCGATCGCGGATACCCCCGATCCCGCCGTGCAGTGCTCACCCCAGGCGCGGGCGCAGGCCGTGGCGGACAGCGCCCCTAAGGTCGCGGCATACCTGAACGAGCACCCCGACGTCGCAGCGGAACTGGCGAAGGCGGCGTCGCTGCCGAGGGATCAGCGCAAAGCCGAGTTGCAGGCCTTCCGCACCGCCCATCCGCAAGAGGTCAAGGACCTCGCCGCGGCCCGCAGTGCCATCCACAACTACCGAAAGGCCTGCCACGGCAGGTAACCCGTACGCGAGGCCCTGGAACGGCGTGCAGCCGCGAGAAAACGCAGAACCCCATCGAACGCGAAATGAGTGTCGAGATGCGGGCGGCCAAGACGGTCGGTCAAGTCCCGTGAGGTGGTGTGCGACGTCGTCGCGTGAGTCTTCGTCGGTGGGTTGTGCGGTCAAGGCTGGTTCCACCTCCTCAGTGGGATGAGTAACGGTTTCAGTGGTGTTGTCGTTGCGGGAGTGGGCGAGGAGGCCGAGGTAGCGGCGACCTTCGATCCACTCGTCGTGCTGTTCGGCGGGGATCGCCACAGGACAGCACACGTGAAACCTGTTCGGCGAGCGATACCTTCGGACCAACACCACTGTTGGCCGAAGACTTTCCCTTTCCGTATCGGATGAGCCTCGGCCGTTGACCCGAAGGCCTGAAACCGATGTCATCGAATTCGACCACGATTGATCCACCCGGAATGTCCGCCCACCGCAGGACTCTGCTGCGAACCCTGGGAACTGCTGCCGTATTCGTCCTTCCAGCGCTGATTCTGCGGCTCTCGGGTATGCACCCGAATCAGATCCTCGCCTTGCTGATCTGCGGGGCCGCGGTGGTCGCGGCAAGCTTCCTGCTCGCGCATCAGGGCTCGACCAAGGGAGGGGTATCGGTCACCCGAGGGACACTTGCAGCCGACTCACACACATGAGCGACCAGGAACCGGTTTTCAACGGACACGAGGAAATCCGCGTGATCATCCAACGGTGATGACCAGCGGGTGATCACCGAGTCCGAGGGCGGGGTGATCCGCCACTACAGCAGAACCCACGGCGTGATCGACAACAGCTGGAGGTTGGCGGCCTTGTCGATGTGGCTCGCGCGCGTGGCGCAATCGTGGACAGGGAGACCGTCGCGCTCGGCCGGGACCGGCGCCGGTTCGCGCCACCACAGCGCCGACGAGCCCGTTCCATGACAATGACGGCCTGCGGGGGAGGGGCCGGCCACGCCCGATGGGCGGAGCCCATGCTCATCGGTGCCGCCTCACCTGGCTCTTCCCGATCGGGAAGGCCCCTGACCTCCCAGACCGACCTCGCGAAAATGCGCCAGCAGATCCGAGACCACGACCACGACATTGATGCGGCACGGTCTCATGCAAGCGAGGCTGCGGCGCAAGCCTTTGCCGACGCGAAAGCCGAGCTTGGGAAGTTCGACTCACGACTGACTCGAGCGTCAGCACTCGATCTCCAAGGGGCGATCGCCGGCCTCTTCATCAACACGATCGGCGTTGCCCCGGATTCTGGGGGAAGTCGGGTACGCGAGGAGTCACCGGTCTCGAAATCGGTCGATTCCGGACAGCGTGGTCTGCCTGGTCCCAAACCGGACCGGCGGATGGGATCTTGACCCTTCACCGGGCCGATGGTGCGAACTGACCTGGCCGACGTCATCGACCCGGCGCACAGCACATTGCCAGCTCGGGCCCAGCGTTTCCGCAGTAGAACGCCGGTAGCGTCAGCCTGGCAGTCAACCCGTCAGGAGACCCACCATGTCCCTTCCCGACGAAAGCCCTTCGCCGCCGGAGTCGAGTTCCGTCACCACGCCGGCGACCACGCCAGGGTCTGCCGCCGGGAACGAACCGCGGCCGCCGAGCAATGCTGGTTGGGCCGTGGTGTCGTTGCTGTTCTTCTGGCCGCTCGCATTCATGGCATTCACGCACGCGTTCAACGTCTTCCCGCTGTGGGCGAGCGGCGAAACCCAAGCGGCTCGGGACGCGTCGGATCGCGTGCGGCGGCTCGGGCAGATCTCCCTGTGGATCGCCGGCGCCCTGCTGCTCCTGTTGGCGATCGTGTACACGGTCGTCGTGATCACGCACGGGGGCGGTGGCCACGGATCGATACACCACCGGATGCGGTAGCGGTCGGGTCATCGAGAGCGAGTCGATCCGATGGTAGCCGTGCCGTACACCCCCGTGGGACCCGTGGTGGCTGCGCGGGAGCACCAGACGGTGCGGATCCGGTCCCGCTGGTCGCGGGTCCGCGACCACTTCGGGCGAGCACCGGTGTCGCTGGTGTTCGTGTTTGCCCTGGTCGTCACCTGGTGGTCGCTGCGGGGAACGGACCGCCGCACGCTGCACAGGCTGGTCGTGGGTGCTTCGACCAACCTGCACAACATGACCCACGACCCGATTCAGGTACTGGTGGTGTCGGCGTTCTGGCAGGACGGCACCAGCTTCCCCTGGATGTCGGTCGCGGAGTTCCTTGTAGTCATGGTGGCGGCGGAACGATGGCTCGGCAGCGGCCGGTGGGTCCTGGTGTTCGTGGGCGGGCACGTCGGCGCGACTCTGATCACGGTCGCCGGCGTCGCCTGGGCGCTGGATCACGATCTGCTCCCTGCCAAGTTCGCCGGCACGGTGGACGTGGGCGCCAGCTACGGATTCTGGGCCGTCACGGCCCTTTTCGCTTTTCGGTTCACTCGCCGCGCCTGGCGCTGGTGGTCGGTGACGATGATCGTAGGCTTCTTGGCGGTCATGGCTTGGCACGGAAAGACATTCACGGACTACGGCCACCTGGCTGCGGTACTGATCGGTCTGAGCCTCTATCGGATATGTCCCAATCGCCGAGCGCTGCAGGATCCAGCGGGCACACCGCCGGGTGGTGGTCGCTTTCGGTGCGGCGGCCTGGTCGATGCGTTGCCGGTGGAATCGTCACCTCGCACGCGTCGTCCATGCAGGTGAACCGGGGTAGCCGGACTCGCAGCCGGGTCGGGGTGCCCGACCAGGGTAGGTCGGTCAGGATGCGGTCGACGTGGTCCGCAGTCGCCTGGGCTGCTCGCATGTCGGGCAGGTCGGATCCGATTCGACTGGCCCGCACTCGATCCAGGTAGGTCATCTGCGATGGCGGCGCCGGTGATCGTGACTCCGAGCTCGACGGTTCGGCAGATGGTGTCTGCGATGAGGCCGGTGGTGTCGGTCATGAGTCCTGTGGTTGCTGGATGGGTGGTGTAGGAACCTTCATCCTCACACCGCAGGACTCGCCAATGTCTTGTGCCTCACCCCGTCAGCCGCGGAGCATCGTCATAAACTCCCGATCGGGAAGAGCCGATATGGTTTCCCGCAGGGCGAGGACCAGGGCGACGCCCATCATCGTCTGGGACGACGCACGGCGTTCCGGCTGGTTTTGCCGGTCTACCGACAATTGGGGACAGCTTCGGCAAGGTGGCGTTCGCGGATCCCGAAGAACGGTGGCGCGCGGCAAGTCTCACACGGTATCCGGGCCGCCGATCTTCTCGACCGCGGCGACGGGCGCGGGTGCGCGGAGGTCGGATGCTTCGTGGTCGGCGACCGTGCCCCAGCCTTCGCTCGCTTCCCGCCTGGCCTTGCGTTTGTCGTGCACGCGCGCGATCTGGACCGCGCCCTCGCACAGCACGGTGAGCGCTGACGCCAACGCGAGCATCGAGAACGGGTCCTGGCCTCGCGTCGCAGCGGCGGCGAAGACAAACAACCCGAAGATCAGGCCACGCCGCCATGCTCTCAACCGCGTATAGGTGAGCGCGCCGACGAAGTCGAGCGCGACAATCAGCAGTGGTATCTCGAAGCTGACCCCGAAGATGATCAGCAGGCTGATCATGAACCCGAAGTACTGGGCCCCGCTGAGAGCGGTGATCTGGACGTTGTCGCCGACGGTCATGAGGAACCGCAATGCCTTGGCGACGACCAGGTAGGCCAGCGCCGAGCCGGCAATGAACAGCGCGGCGCCGGTCGAGACGACGCCGATCGCGTATCGGCGTTCCTTCGGGTGAAGGCCTGGTGTGATGAACGCCCAGGTCTGGTACATCCACATCGGGCAGGCGAGCACAATGCCGGCGGTGAGACCGACCTTGAACCGGAGCATGAACTGTTCGAACGGTCCGGTCGCGAGTAACCGGCAGGCGCCGTCGACGGTGAGGGCCGCACGCGTGTCGGGGGGCAGCGCGCAGTAGGGGCCGCGGAGGATCTCGCCGAGGCTGTCGAGGTCGAGAATCGAGTGCGAGTACCAGACGATACCGACGATTGTGGTGATCAGGACTGCAGTGAGCGAGATCAGCACCCTGGTGCGCAGCTCCTGCAGATGCTCGACCAGCGACATGGTGCCGTCCGGATCGGCGGCGGTTCTACGACGGAGCGGTTCGAACGGGTTTCGCACTGTCGCCTTCTGGTGATTGGTAGGAAACCGCCCGTTCGGATGATCCCACCCCGGACTGGGGGGATCGTAGCGACGAACGATTCAGGGCTCGGGGTCAGAGGGTTCGGGTGTCGGCGCGGGCTGCGCAGCCGAGGGGCGCGGATCACCCGGGGTGGAGACGGGAGCAGTCGCCGAGGAGGATGCCGCGGTCTGCTCGCGCTGCATCTCTTTCATTTCGCTGGTGAAGATGCGAAGTGACTGTCCCAGGCCCCGCGCCGCGGACGGTAGCCTCTTCGAACCGAACAGCAGCATGAGGACCACGATCACGATCACCCAGTGCCACGGGCTCATTGTGCCCATCTCATGCCTCCCAGAACGTTGGTCGTCGGTGGAGGGTTCTAGAGACCCTCACAGACAGATAGGGGCGCGGGTTACACGTCCTCATCTCGGCCTTCCGGTGCATCGCTCGCGGGCGCAGTGGGTGCGTGCGGCACCGGGTCCTCAGCGGGCACGTCGTGTCGGCCGGCGATGGTCCCCTCGGTGTCGTGGTGAGTGGACATGACGATCCGTGGCGCGATGTCCGGGTGACGAGTGGGCTGCGGAAACACCTGACCGAGCTCGTCCAGGGTGGGCCGCAGCTCGTCGCGGAGCTGTTCGGTGGCGCCGCCGGCGTAGTCGCGTGCATGGCGCAGGAACTGCAGCGACTGGTGCAGTGCGCCAGGTAGCCGTTCAGGTCCCAGCACGACCAGGGCTGTGACGAACAGGATGATCATCTTGTCCGAGCCGATATTGCTGAACATGGGGTCACGCTCCCGCTCTGGTCCGGTTCGGCGGCGATGGCTGCGGGAATCGATTGACCCCACCCGCCCGGCTCATCTGGCTTCGACGCAGCGCCCGCAGATGGATCAGGATCGAGACGACGCACAGGAGGACGGTGGCGAATTCGGCCGCGACGCTGACTGCTGCCTTCGGCGCGGGTTCCCAGCCGATCTCGGTGAACCCGAAGATCCCCACGGTGCGCGACAACACGAACGCCGCCAACGCGCCGACGCTGAGACCGCCCGCAGCGATGCGCAGCGTGAGCGGGCCTCCCAGCAACAGCAACACCGCGAGTGCGAAGGAGGCGGCGGCCTGCAGCAGGAACGACGGTCCGATCAGATGGATGTAGCGGTAGCCGCCCCGGTACAGGTCGAAATGGGTGTAGCCACTGATCGCGACCGACACACAGATCCCGATGCGCAGCAACAGATCCGGCAGGGTGCGCCACATCGACCTGCGGGACCCGCCGTCGGTCGCCGCGTCCGCGACGCTGACGGATGGCGCATTCTCGGGCGCGGATGTCCGGGTGAGGTTCATGTCAGGGCCTGATCCTTGATGGCGAGGGTCTGCTGACCTTTCACGTAGCCGACTTCCCGGATGCCGAGGGCGGTGTGCAGTTTCCCGGCGGGCAGGGTGACCGGTTTCGGTTTGGCGTCCGGGCCACCCTCGCCGGGCTTCGGCAGCGGGTAGGCGGTGGTGGTGCCGCTGTAGAAGGTGATGTTGCCGTCAGTCTTGGTGAACAGTTGGTGAACGTGGCCGTTGAGGCAGGTCACCGACGAGAAGCGGCGCAGGTAGCTCAGGGCCTGGGTGGCGTCGTCGGTACCCCACCCCCACTGCGGGTACATCGCGAACAACGGGATGTGGCTGAACACGATGATCGGGGTGTCGGCGGACAACCCGGCGACATCGTTCTTGACGAAGTCGAGTTGGTCCTGCCCGAGGTGGCCCAGCAGCTTCAAGTTCAATGTGTTCACCAGTGCGATCACATGCACGCCGGCGGTGTCGAAGCTGTACCAGCCGTCGCCGCGGGTGCCTTTGCCGAACGCATCCCTGTACCGTTGGCCGCCGTCGTCGGTGGAATCGTGTTCGCCGGGCACGGTGAAGATGTGCGGCGTGTCGAGTCCGGTCATCATTTGCTTGACCTGGTCGAACTGTTCCGGGGTCGCGAGGTGGGTGAGATCGCCGGTGTGGATGACGAAGTCGGGGGTGTAGTCGAGCGAGTTGACCTGCCCGATCGCTTCGGTGAAGGTGTCGGTGACGTTGCTGTTCGCGGTGCCCTGGAAGCCGATGTGGCTGTCGCTGATCTGGGCGAACCGCAGGGTCGGACGGGTTGTCGGGGTGGCCGAGTTGGTCGCGGCCCCGGCGACATGGGAGAGGATCTCACCGCCGACGACGGTCAGCCCGACGGCGGCACCGAACCAGGCGGTGTGTCGCATGAGTTGGCGTCGCGTCATCGTGTGCGGGTCGCGCGGATCGGTGTGTTCGCGCTGTGATGTGCTCATGGTGTCACCACCACGGTTGCGTGCATGAACGGATGGATCGAGCAGATGTAGTCGAAGCTGCCCGCCTTGGTGAAGGTGAAGGTGAAGCCGGCGCCGGCGCCCATACCGGGTGAATGGAAGCTGCCATCGCTGCTGACGACGGTGTGCGGTTCCTCGTCCTTGTTGGTCCAGGTCACCGTCGTCCCGACCGGCACGGTGAGCGAGGATGGCACGAACGCGAAGTTGTCGATGTTCACCGCGTTCGAGTTCGCGGGCGCTGGTTCGGGGCTCTGTACGGCAGCCGGTATGCCCGGCATGCCCGGCATTGCGGTGCCGGGTGCGGTGCCGCCCGGCATCCCGGGTGTCTCGGCGCCGGAAGAGAAGACGAACGTCGGTGAGGCGTTGTCGGCCTGCGATGCCGTGTCGGGTCCTCCGCACGCGCTCAGGAGCAATGCGGCCGCGGCGGCAAATACCATGGCCGCCAACGCATATTGTCGTTCCAAGAACACTCTCATGGGTCTGGTTCTCCGATCCGGGTCGTCTCCGCGGGGTTCGGGACGTCCACCGAGAGATGGGGACCGGGGTTACACGAGACGTCTGGTTGCGTCGCCGGGATGATGCGGTTCAGACCGCGATCGGTGCTGTCCGCGAAGCATCGACCCGGCTCGTGCGTACGCGGCGGCGGCGTGGGCGGCGGAGTCGGCCGCGTCGGGGCCGCCTGCGGCGGCGAGCTGCTCGAGCAGCCGGCCTTTCGCCTGAAACCACGCAGCGGCCGCTTCGACGTCGGTGTCGGGGCCGGGGCGCCGCATCGCCAGCCGAGACATCTCGATCAGCGCGTTCATCATTCGCCCGCCGTTTCCATCGGTCCGTGATCATCCGCTGATGCGGATCGTTCACCAGCGGATCGTTCACCAATGGATAGCGGAGTGGGTTACACCGTGTGGGTCAGGCCGGTTCGGTGGGCGCGAATACCTCGATCGTGCCGCCAGTCTCGCGGATCTGCAGATTCGGAAGCGGCGCGGGAGCGACGGGCAGCTGGTGGGCGAGCAGCTGGCCGCTGGTCGAGAACGAGGTTACGTGGCACGGGCACCGCAACGTGGCGGCAGGCGCGTCCAACCACAACCGGCAGCCTTGATGCGTGCAGACCCCGGACACCGCCGCTGGTTGTCCGTCGACACGGCTCACGAACCCGTTGATCGTGCCGACGTCGAACGCGACCGTGGCGCCGTCGGGGACGTCGGCACTTGCGGCGACAGGCCGCCACGCCCCGTTGGTCGGTGCCAGAGTCGACTCTGTCGCCGACGGCCCCTGTTCCTTTTCCGCAGCGATTCCGCCGAAGATCGTGCGATCGACGACGGCGCCGACAACCGCCGCTGCCGCCGCGACCGAGCCCCCGATCAGCACCTGCCTGCGCGTTGTCGACCCGCCACCGATGTCGGAGTCCTCGGACGCGGGTTCGTCGATGTCGGCGGCGATGCGCTGCTGCAGATCGGCGAGGAACGACTCGCTAGGTGCGTCGGCGCCCGGCCTGGCCGCTCGCAGCGTGATCGCCGCGCGCATCTGCTCGGCGTCGGACTCGTCAGGGTGGAACGATCGTGGCCGCCGCCCGGCCAGCAGGTCTTCGACGTATCGACGTACCTCTCTCCCGCTCACTGTGCACCTCCTTCGCTGAGCCGTGCCGCCATCTGCAGTGCCCGGTGCTGCAATACTTTCGCATTCGTGACGCTGACTCCCAGGTCGGTCGCGGCGTCGCGTACCGAGAGCCCCTGAAGGAACCTGAGCTCCAGGATGCGCCGATACCGCGCCGGAAGCCGGTCCAGCAACGCGTGCGCGCGTATCTCGGCCTTCGTGTTCACGGCCGGTTCACTGGTCGGTTCGGCGGCGAAATCGTCGTCGATCGCGGTGATTTCACGGCCCATCCGGGTGCGCCAGTACCCGGCCAGCACTGTCCGCGCGGTCGCACGTAGATACCCGCGCACCTCCGGAACGCTCGCCGACATCCGCAACGGGCGCAGTGCCGCCATGAACACCTCCGCGGTCAGATCCTCCGCGTCCGCGCGGTTGCCGACATGAGCGAACATCAGGCCGTACACCCAGGTCACGTTGTCTCGATACACCGACTCCCAGTCGGGATAGCCGTCACCGGACACCAGCCGCAGCTCCCGCCCCCGCTCCCAATCCGGGGTGTGCCGGGGCCCGGATTCCGACCGTCCCGCCATGACGCGTTGCCTTCCGAGTCCGCCGCCGACGCATCGCCACGCCTACCAGTAGATAGCACCCGCGGTTACAGCACCGTCGATTCGGCAGAGCCACCCCTACCACGCTGGGCGGCTATCACGCTCTGCCCGGTCAGCGACGGCTCACCGATGCCGGGTGGCGAACGAATCCGAAGCTGCTCCGCTCGACCACGCCAGGGCTACTTTGCACTTCCGATTCCCTTCCGGAGGGCTGGTCCTTCCTGTGGCGCGACACCGGTTTCCGAGTACACCCGCCGGTGGTGGGTGCCGACGAGGAATCGCGGCGTCGAGTTCGGCCAGCGTCAGCCTGGGCGGGGTCACCGGTCGGGCATTGGTGCCACGGGGAATTGTGGCCGGGCAACGTCGGTAGCAGCTAGTGCCGCACCCGTGAACCTTTGCCCTGTTGTGGTCGACACGCCGACCGGTTGCGACGTGTCGCCCA
>NZ_BAABFB010000052.1:0-23970 GCF_039540555.1 Rhodococcus olei
GTTGGTGAGCGCGGCCTTGGCGGCGCAGTAGTCGATGATCGTGGGGTCGGGGAGGAAGGCGTTGACCGAGCTGACGGTCACGACGGCTCCGCCGCCCCGCCGGGTGATTCGGGGCAGCGCGGCACGGGTGGTGCGGACCGCGGACAGGAACGTCAGCGTCAGCGTCGCCGTCCAGTCGTCGTCGGTGACGCTGGTGAACCCGCCCGGTCGGGGTGTGACCGCGCCGGCGTTGTTGATCAGGATGTCGATGCCGTCGCGGTTGTCGGCCGCGTCGACGAGGGCGGGCGGCCCGTCGGGTGTGGACAGGTCGACCGGGACGAAGGTGACGTTGCCGGCGGATTCGAGGGTGGAGATCTCGTCGGTGCGGCTGCGCGCACCTGCGATGACGTGTGCGCCCTCGGCGGCGAGCGCTTCGGTGATCGCGAGGCCGATTCCCTTGCTGGCGCCGGTGACGACGGCGGTCGTGCCGTCGAGCTGCAGATCCATGGTTCGACCCGCGGTCAGATGCCGGCCGCGGCGGCGGCGATGACGTCGGCGACGGCGGCGGGCTGCGAGACGAGCGAGACGTGGGAGGCGGCGACCTCGGTGGTGTGTGCGTGGATCCGGCCGGCCATGAATCGTTGCGACGCGGGTGGGATGACCGTGTCGTTCGCCGAGACCAGATACCAGCTCGGGGTGTTCGACCACGAGACCGGACCGGACGGCTCGAGGTTGGCCCACACGGCGATCGAGCGCTGGTGGGCGAGCATGGTGGCGGCGGTGGCGTCACTGACATCCGGCGCGAACACCCTGTGGAAGGCATCGGCGGCGATGTAGGCGTCGATGTTCTTGCCGCCGATCGCGTGCGCGTCGTCGACGACCTTGACCTGCAGCGCCGGCGGGACCAGTTGGCTGCCGGGGAATCGGACCGGGTCGAGCGCGAGCTGCACGGGTTCGCCCTGCGCCGGTGCGAACGCGGCGACATAGACCAGCGACCTGACGTTCGGGTTGTGGACGTTGCTGATGACCGCCCCACCGTACGAGTGGCCGACGAGTACAACCGGACCGCGTATCCCGGCGACGGTTTTCTCGATCGCGGCCGCATCGTAGGCGGGTCCGCGAAGCGGGTTCTCGGGGACGACGACCGGGTAGCCGCGCCCACGCAGGTTCGCGGCCACTCCGTCCCAGCTGGTGGTGTCGGCGAACGCGCCGTGCACCAGCACGACCGTCGGGAGTGGTCGCGCGGCCGCCGGACTCGCGAACGCGGCGGCGACAGCGGCGACGAACGTCAGCGCGACGACGGCTGCCCGGGTCAATCGAACGATGGCGCTCATGGGTGTGGTCCTTACCGGTTGCGATGTGGCCGTGCGTGCTTCAGGGCGGTCTCGCCCCGCCGGACGTTTTCGACTTCGCGGACGTTCGTCGCTCGGACACGTCGTGGCCGGGCCGCACAATCTGGAGGTTCACTCCCACGACCTCGGATCCTCCTGGCTCCGGCCGCCGGTCGCATCAGCGATTGGGCGGGCCCGACATCTACGTTCGCACCACGAAACGTCGAAAGTCCATGACCCGTAGCCATTCGAAGGATGCCTTCACCGAGTCACGCTCATCGGGTACGGGAGTTGGGCGGTGCATGCGTGGATCCGGTCGACACTCTCACGATCGTGCAGCAGTCCCATCCGTTCCCGAGGGCCCTCGATCCTCGAGGTGATCTCGTGTTCGGATGCACGGATTCCGTGCGGCGCAGCGCTGAACAGCCTGGTGAGGACCGGGCCGATGGACGGAAGGAGACGAGTTCGGCTTGACGGTCCGAAGAGGTGCTGGAGATGGGTCCGGATTGTGGTGATCGAGACGGGCAATCTCTCGGCGATCAGCTTCAATCCGTCGCCCTGCGCTGTCTGCACGGCGACCTCGGTCTCGGTGCCGGTGAGTGCATACGGTCGGCGCAACGTCGGGGCGGCCACCTCGGGATGGCGATCGGGTCGCCGATCACGATCAGTGGGCTGTCCCCGCGCCACCCGATCCGAGCGGTCGACCGCATCACCGACTCCTACTCGTCGGGGTCGAGGGCTGCCAGGCACGTGCCGAGGTTGGGTGAACGACAAGCCGATCTACGTCCGACCATCGCACGGTGCGGAGATGCGGTGCGCCGCACGTCATGTCGCCGAGCGGGTGTCGCCGCCGGCGGGGCTCGGCGAGAATCAACACCGGATCGCCGACCCGCGCGTCCGGGAGTGAGTTCCCCGCCGGTCTCGAGCCGGCTACGGGTGCTGGCCGAATGGGCCCGTCGTTTCGACGGCGCCGTCGCGCATGTCGTGGAAGGCTGACATCATCCGACGTCTCGGAGGTGCCTGATGAAGGCCGTGATCTGTGTCGATGCTCGACTCGAGGTGGATGACATCCCCACCCCCGCCCCCGAGCGGGGGCAGCTGCTGATCGACGTGTCGCGGTGCGGAATCTGCGGCTCGGATCTGCACGCCCGCACGCACGCGGACGAGGTGGCGGCGCTCGCGGCCGACAGCGGCTACCACGACTTCATGCGTTCTGGTCAACGTGTCGTGCTCGGGCACGAGTTCAGCGGGAGAGTCGTCGACTACGGTCCCGGTTGCCGGAGTCGTTGGCCGGTCGGTACGGCGGTTGTGTCGTTACCGATCGTGCGTACCGGCTCGGACGTCCAGATGACCGGCCTGTCGGCGGCGGCCCCGGGTGGGTACGCCGAACAGGTGGTGGTCCAGGAGTCGATGACCATACCGGTCCCGAACGGGCTACCGGTGGAGACCGCCGCGCTGACCGAGCCGATGGCGGTGGCGTTGCACGCGGTGCGCCGAGGGGAGGTGGGCCGGGGGCAGACCGCGATCGTCATCGGGTGCGGGCCGATCGGTCTCGCGGTGATCGGCATGCTGAAAGCGGTCGGTGTACGGACGATCGTCGCCAGCGACTTCTCGCCCCTGCGGCGCGAGCTCGCACGGCGGTACGGGGCCGGGATCGTGGTGGATCCGGCCGCGGAGTCGCCGTGGACTTCCTATCCGCGGCGCAAAGAGATGACCGAGGTCACTGCCTTGCTCGGCCTCGGGCTCGACACCATGGAGAAGCTGCGCCGGGTTCCGAAGCTGCCGTGGTGGCACGCGTTTGCACTTGCCGACAAGGTCGGTGCGATTCCGTCGGGGCCGGTCATCTTCGAGTGCGTCGGCGTTCCGGGTGTCATCGACCAGATCGTGGCCGGCGCCCCGCTGCGCTCGCGTGTCGTCGTGGTCGGGGTGTGCATGGAGACCGACCGCCTCCGGCCTGCGATGGCGATCAACAAGGAGATCGACCTCCGCTTCGTCTTCGGTTACGACCCACGCGAGTTCCGGGACGCGCTGCACATGCTCGCCGACGGCCGGGTGGACCCGGCACCGCTGATCACCGGCACGGTCGGGTTGGCCGGTGTCGGGTCCGCATTTGCCGAGTTGGCCAGCCCGGACGAGCACGCGAAGATCATGATCGACCCGAAGTCCGACGCGGAGTCGCCGTGACTGCGCGGATGTTGCCGACCCAGATTCGGAGCCCTCGGCCGTGCCGATGAGGAAGTCGGTCAGCAGGTGTGGCCGACCCTGCGGCCACTGCCCGTCTCGCCGGGGCTAGCGGCACCGCAGGAGGGATGTCGGTGTCCCAGAGTGAACCGGTCACGGCGGCACGCACGGGATTGCCCCCAACGTCCGCACTGGTCGCATCCGGTCCTCATCGGGGTACCGATCGGGCTGCCCTGGAGTCGGGGCGTGTGGGCGCGTTTCCCATACGAACCGGCCGTCGCCGGCGCGCCCAGGCGCCGATGCAGGGACGGTGGGGTCAACGCGTGGGCTCGGATGCGTTCGATGATGGTCGCATTGGCCAGGCCGCCCGCCTCGCACATGACCTGGAGGCCGAAGCGGCCCTCGCGCTGCTCGAGCGCGTTCAGCAGCGTGGTCGTCAGGCGGGCGCCCGAGGCGCCGAGCGGGTGGCCGATCGCGATCGCGCCCCGGTTGACGTTGACCTTGCCCAGGTCGGCGCCGGTCTCGACCTGCCAGGTCGGCACCACGGGGGTGAATGCCTCGTTGACCTCGAATGCGTCGATGTCGCCGATGTCGAGCCCGGCGCGGTCGAGGACCTTCTTCGTCAACGATATTCTTCGCGATTCCCAGGGCAAAAGCTGTCCTAGGAGAGTCCTGCCGTGGCTCTCATGACCACAGAGATCACCCCGTTCCGGAGCGATGTTCCACAACAACAGCTCGACGACCTCAATCGCCGACTCGACGACACGCGATGTTCCCGATGCGGACCCCGGTGCGGGGTGGGCGCAGGCATCCCGCTCGACTACACGAGGGAACTGGCCGCCTCGTGGCGCAGCACCTACGACTGGCGGGCACAGGAGGCCCGACTCAACTCCTTCCCGCAGTTCCGCACCGAGATCGACACCGGCATGCCCGTACGTATTCCCGGGCGGAACGGATTCTCAGTGCGCCGGCGGGTCTTGTGGCTGCGGGCGGCCCGCGTCACGTCGAGCGCGGGAATGGTGCGGAGGTCAGCGCGCCGAGCGGCGCGGTCGAGATCACTGCCGTCCGAAACGGTGATCTCGTCGGTGTCGTCGCTGCTCCCGCCGAGCCGTCGGCCTGGCGTCGGCCGGCGCACACGACGATCGCCCGGCCGGAGGGGATGGCGGCCGGGCAATCGGGTAGCTGCCCCTCCGTCGTGCGATGAGGCGAGGTGTGCTCGTGCCCGGGCGCCCAGGGGACGGACCAGGGATCACCACGGGTGTGAGCGCTGCCTGCCCCGAGGACCGTGGGAGGTGCCCACCACGAGGCGCGATTCGCAAGGAGAGAACCATGAGCACGAGCCCCATCCATCCGCAGCACGTCACCGTCGACGGCCTGTCGATCCGGTACGCGGAGAGCGAGAACCGCGGCCCCGACGCGCTGTTGCTGAGCCCGTGGCCCGAGAGCGTGTACGCCTTCGAGCCCTCCTGGGCTGCCCTGGCGGAGAACCATCACCTGATCGCGGTCGACCTGCCCGGGTTCGGGCTCTCGGAGAGCCGGCCCGAATTGTTCGCCCCCCGCGCCGCCGGCGCTTTCGTGCTGCGGATCATGGATGCACTCGGCGTCGATCGGGTGCACGTCGTCGGGCCCGACATCGGCACCAGCGCGGTGCTGTTCGCGGCGTCGGATTCCCCCGAGCGGTTCCACAGCGCGGTGATCGGCACCGGCGCGGCCACGGTCCCGCTCGAGATCGGCGAACCGATCACCACCTGGGTCAACGCGACCGACCTGTCCGAGTACGAGCACAATGCCAACCAGGTCATGACCGGCGTCATCGCCGAGATCCACCCGGCCTCGCCGCTACCGGACCACATCCGCGAGGATTACCTGGCCTCGTACGGCGGGCGTCGATTCGCCGACTCGATGGGCTACGTGCGGTCCTACCCGACGGAACTCGCCGCGCTCGCCGAGGTGCTCGGCGGCGTCCGGACGCCGGTGCGGATCGTCACGGGGGCGAAGGACACGGCGATCCCGCCGTCCAACGCGGAGTACCTGCACCGGCGGCTGCCGCACAGCAGCCTCGAGATCGTCGACTCCGGCCACTTCATCTGGGAGCAGGACCCCGCGACGTATGCGTCGCTGGTCCTGGACTGGTGGCAGCAGACGGGGCCGAGCCCGGCGCAAACTCGCGAATGACAAGCAACCCCACTCGGAACACGCAAGGAGTGAAACAGATGAACCCCACCGCAGCGGTCGCCGAGACGGCGACCGGCACAGCGACCACGAACACCGATCTCAAGGTCGAGGCACTGGTGATCCCGGTTGCCGACGTGGACCGGTCGAAGAACTTCTACCAGGACCTGGGCTGGCGTCTCGACGCGGACTTCAGATTCGACAACGGCTTTCGGGTGGTGCAGCTGACGCCGCCGGGATCGCCCGCGTCGGTCCAGTTCGGAACGAAGATCACCAGCCAACGGCCGGGCACTGCCGAGGGCATCTATCTGGTGGTCACCGACATCGCAGCGGCGCGTCGCCGGCTCGCGGCCCTCGGTGCCGACGTGAGCGATGTGTTCCACCCGAAGGTGGCGGGCGGGCAGTTCGGCCGGATCGCCGATGGCCGCGCCGACGGGCCGGCGGGGGATCGGGCCAGCTACGGCTCGTTCGCCACCTTCCGCGACCCCGACGGCAACAGCTTCCTGATCCAGGAGGTCACCTCCCGGATTCGCGGCCGCGTCGACCCAGGTGCCACCGAATTCGCCTCACACAGTGACCTGGTCGGTGCGCTCGAGCGGGCGGCGGTCGCCCACGGCGAGCACGAGGCCCGCAACGGCGGCGAGCACGACCAGAACTGGCCCGAGTGGTATGCGGCATACATGGTCGCCGAGCAGCACGGCGACGACCTGCCGCAGTAGGTCAACGAGACCCCGGCCACCTGTCCCGGTACCCGCCGCGGTTCGCCGTGGCGGTCGCGGCGTTCCCCGCCGGTCCGACGGACCGGGCGAAGGCCGGGTACGAGACCGGGCGAAGGCGCTAGTCTCAGCCGGATGCCCCCTGCGACCATCACCATGCGCGGCCGCTCAGCAGAGCGCACCCGGCTCGACGACGCGCTCCGAAGCGCCCGCAGCGGCGAGAGCGCGGTGCTGGTTCTGCGCGGAGAGGCCGGGATCGGCAAGACCACCCTCTTGGACTACCTTGCGGGCAGCGCCAGCGGATGCCGCGTCGCGCGGATCTCCGGTGTGGAGTCGGAGCTGGAGCTGCCGTTCGCCGCGCTGCACCAGCTGTGCGCGCCGATGTTCGACCTGATCGAGGCACTTCCGGAGCCGCAGAAGCGAGCGCTGTACATCACCTTCGGTCATACGAGTGGTGCAGCGCCGGACAAGTTCCTCGTCGGCCTCGCGGTGCTGAGCCTGCTCGCCGAGGCGGCCGCCGCGAGGCCGCTCGTGTGCCTGATCGACGATGCGCAGTGGCTCGACGAAAGCACCCTGCAGGTACTCGGGTTCGTGGCACGGCGCCTGCTCGCGGAGTCGGTGCTGCTGGTCTTCGCGGTCCGGGTGCCGACCGGGGACGAGCTCCTCGCCGGAATCCCGGCGCTGCAGCTCGGCGGACTCACGGACGACGACGCCCGGGCTCTGCTCGCGGCCGCACACCCCGGACGGCTCGACTCCCAGGTGCGCGACCGCATCGTCGCTGAGACGCACGGCAATCCGTTGGCGCTGCTGGAGTTGTCGCGGACCGGCGCCGCGGAGCTGTTCGGCGGATTCGGGCTCCCGGCGAGTGGTACCGGTGACCTCGTCGACCGGTACGTGCGCCGGATCGGGGCTCTCCCGGACCCGACCCGGCAGCTTCTGCTGGTCGCCGCGGCAGACCCGACCGGCGACGCCGCCGTGCTCTGGCGGGCCGGGCGCGCCCTCGGTCTCGGACCGGAGGACGCGGCGCCGGCGGTGGCGGACAAGCTCTTCGAGGTGGGCGCCCGGGTGCGGTTCCGGCACCCGCTGGTGCGGTCGGCGGCATACGCGGCCGGCAGCGCCGAACAGCGCCGCACCGTGCACCGGGCCCTCGCCGGTGCGGTCGATGCCGACTCCGAACGTCGGGTCTGGCACCTCGCCGCTGCCACAACCGGATTCGACGACGAGGTCGCCGACGCCCTCGCCGACGCGGCCCGGCGGGCGCAGGCGCGCGCGGGTGTGGCGGCCGCTGCCGCGTTGCTGCAGCGGTCCGCCGGCCTGACCACCGATCCGGCGGTGCGGACCGAACGGGCGCTGTCCGCTGCGCAGGCGCACCTGGATGCCGGGGCTTTCGACAGCGCGATGTCATTGCTCGCCGGAGCCGAGGCGGACGCAACCGACGAGCTGCAGCGCGCCCGGGTGGACCTGATCCGTGGCCGCACCGAACGCGCGGCCCGGTCGGGCCGCGAAGCCCCGGTCGCGCTGCTCCGCGCGGCGCGACGGCTGGAGCCACTCGACATCCGGCTCGCCCGACACACCTACCTCGATGCCTGGGGCGCGGCCCTGGTCGCAGGCGGATCAGCGCAGGCAGGCAGCGACCTTGCCGAGGTGTCCCGAGCCGCACGCTCGGCACCCGAGGCACCGGACGGCCCGGCCCCGTCGGACGACCTGCTCGAAGGGCTCGCCACGCTGGTCACCGACGGGGCCGCCGCGGCCGGACCGAGACTGCGGGACGCGGTGTCCGGGTTCCTCGGCGACGATGTGCCGCCGGAGGACTTCCTGCGCTGCGGTGTGCTGGTCGCGAACGCGGCGCTGTCGCTGTGGGACTACGACGCCTGGGAATCGGCCAGCGCCCGACACGTCACCCTGGCCCGCGCCACCGGTGCGTTGGCTCCGCTGGCGAATGCGCTCAACGTGCACCGGGTGATCGCGCTGTGGCGGGGCGAGGTGGACCGCGCCGTCGAGTTCGGCCTGGAGGAGGCGACCGTCAAGGAGGTGACCGGGACCCGGCGGGTGTCGTACGGAGACCTGTTCCTGCTCGCCTACCGGGGGCACCTCGCCGAGGCCGTGCCGCTGATCGCGGCCGCTGCGGAGGAGGCCACCGCACGTGGTGAGGGACTCGGTCTGCAGATCACCCACCGAGCCTCGGCGCTGCTGCACCTGGGCCTCGGGCGCTACGCCGAAGCCCTGGACTCCGCTCGGCAGGCCGGCACCGGCAACCTCGGTCCGTTCACCGCTCAGGCCCTGCCCGATCTGGTCGAGGCCGCGGTCCGCAGCGGCGCCACCGTCACCGCGACCGAGGCGCTGGCGCGGCTCACCACGTACACCGCCATGGAGGATTCGGACTGGGCCGCCGGCCTGCAGGCCCGGTCCCGAGCCCTGGTCGGCGAAGGCGCCGCCGCCGAACGTGGGTACACCGAGGCGATCGAGCGGCTCGGCCGGACCCGGTTGCGGTTCGAGCTCGCACGCGCCCGGCTGCTGTACGGCGAATGGCTGCGCCGGGAGCGGCGGCGCGGAGACGCGCGCGGCCAGCTGAAGGCGGCGTTCGAGGAATTCGTGGCGATGGGCGCCGACGGCTTCGCCGAGCGGGCGCGGCACGAGAGGCTCGCCACCGGGGAGAAGGTCCGCAAGCGCACCGCCGACACCCGGGGCGACCTCACCCCGCAGGAGGAGCAGATCGCGCGACTCGCCCGGGACGGCAGCACCAACGTGGAGATCGGCACCGAGCTCTACATCAGCGCGCGCACCGTGGAGTGGCACTTGCGCAAGGTGTTCGGCAAGCTCGGCATCAGCTCGCGCCGGGAGCTGCGAGAAGCGCTGCAGGCCCGAGCCCGCTAGATGCGAACGGTCACCTGGTGACCAGGACGACCTTGCCGAAAGCCCGTCCGCTGTGGAGGAATTCGTGCGCCTCGGCGGCGAGCGGCATGGGCAGGACGGTGTCGACCACCGGGGCGATCACGCCCCGTTCGATCAACGGCCACATGTACTCGCGGACCCGGGCGACGATGGCGGCCTTCTGGTCTGGCGGTCGGGACCGCAGCGAGGTCGCCGCGACGCTGGCACGCTTGCCGAACAGCAGACCGAGGTCGAGTTCGGCGGGTGCCAGGGTGCCGCCGATGACGACGAGATGTCCGTCGGGGCCTAGACATTCGACGTTCGCACGCAGGTAGGGCGCGCCCGCTGTGTCGAGGATCGCGTCGACACCGCGGCCGTCGGTGGCATCGAGGGCCCGCGTGACGAAATCGTCGGTGCGGAAGTTGAGGGCGACGTCCGCGCCGAGACGAATGACGCGGGCGAGGGCGGTGTGGCTTCCGACAGTGGTGATGACGCGGGCGCCGGACGCCTTGGCCCATTGGATGGCCATTGCCCCGATGCCGCTGCCGCCGCCGTGCACGAGAACCCACTGCCCGGCGCGCAGGTGTGCCTTCAGCGTCAGGTTCGCGTAGACCGTGCACGCCGCCTCGGGCAGCGCCGCCGCCCGCGGAAAGTCCAGGCCGCCGGGCACGGGAAGCAGTTGGCGTCCCGGCACGACGGCCTGCTCGGCGTATCCTCCGCCGTCCAACAGCGCACAGACCCGGTCGCTCTTCGACCAGCCGATCACCCGGTCACCGACCCAGCTGATCGTGCCCGCGCACTCGAGGCCGAGGACGTGGGGTGCCCCGGTCGGCACCGGATACCGGCCGTCACGCTGGAGGAGGTCGATGTTGCTGATCCCGGCCGCGTGAACGTCGATCACGACATCTGACGGCGACGGCTCGGCGAGTGTCATTTCCCTCCACGTGAGCACCCCGGGAGGCCCCGGTTGGTCGAAGTCGATTCCTCGCATGAATCCACTGTCGACCACGGCGACCGGCAGGTCGAGCACCGATTTGCGTCGGTGGCCCGACCGACTCGCCGATCCGGTCGCCCCGGCTGGGAGGCGCACCACCATTGCTCGCCCATGGCTTGTGCGTAGCCGTGGGAGCGAGCCGTGGCTTCTGCTGCACCGAAGCAGCGGCTCGCTCCGTGGCGGCGGTTCACTCCGTGGACAGGAACTCCGTGACCAGGTCCGCGAACTGCTCGGGGTACTGGAACAGGAACCCGTGCGCTGCGTCGGGATAGATCCGCAAACGGGCATTGGGCAGCTGGTCGGCGAGCAGCTGGGAGTTGATCGTCGGGATCATCATGTCGTTTGCGCCGTTGGCGACGAGGACCGGTTGGACGATGCCGGCCAACCGGTTGAGCCGGGTCTCGTCCGGGATGCCCCATTCGACGATCGCGTCGTACTGGGCGCGCGTCACCTCGGGGCCGTTCGGCCTGTCCGCTCCCTCCTGTCGGCTGAACGCGCGCTGGACGTACTCGATGCCGCGTGCGCGGCTGGTCTCGGTGACCTCGAAGAAGATGCGGAGCAGATCCTCGATTCCGTTGTCCGCGTTGTTGGCCGTGCGCTCGATGTCGAACGTCCATCCGTGCATCTGCCGGCCTCCGCGCGGACCGGTCCCGGCCAGAATGATGCGGCGCACGGCGCGTGGCCGCAGCAGCGCGACCTCCTGGGCCACCATGCCGCCCAGCGAATAGCCGAGCAGGTCGACCCGGTCGATCTCGAGTGCGTCGAGGAAGGCGATGGCGTCGCGTGCCATCTGCGTCACGGAGTCCGGGACCGTGCCGGACGAGAGGCCGACGCCGGTGTTGTCGAGGAGGACCACCTCCCGGTGTGCGGCGATGCCGTCCACGAGCAGGGGATCCCAGTTGTCGAGGTTGCCCCGGAAGTGCTGCAGGAACAGCAGCGGTGGCTGGTCGTTGTCGCTCGTCCCGAAGCGGCGGTAAGCGTAGGTGACGCCGTTCGCCGCGTCGACCGTGAGGTTCTCGGCTGTGAGCTGGGAGAGTTCGAGCGCCTGCGTGGTGTGTGACATCGGAATTCTCACTTCTCGTCACGAGTGTCGCGCGGGGTCACCGCGAGTCCGGCCGTCTCGCCCTGCGCGTTGCGGGATTCGATCGCCGCGATGGACTTGTCGAACGCCTTCGGCAGGACGCCCCTGCCGACGGTCCCGAGAACGAGCCCGAGCAGTCGTCCCTTCAGGTTCTTGCCCTCGCGGACGACGACCGCGTCGATGTCGGTCATCCCGTCCGGCCGCCGGGTGAGGGTGTAGGTGTGGCCGGACCGGCCTCCCCACACGTTGGAGTCGGTGGTGGTGAGAACGATGTGGTTCGGGTCGGACCAGTCGTAGGACAGGCGTTCCCAGACTCCACCGGATCCCTCGGTGACGTCGGCGTGGTCGCGACCTTGCTCGTGCACCTCGAGGTACTCGTCGTCGCTGTTGCCGAACACCGTCGAGCGGTCCGGCCCGAAGTCGGTGAGCGCGGCGACGAACTGCTCGACTGTCGCGGTTGTCGTCTCGTGGATGTGGATGGTGGACATGATGTGCTCCTGGTCGAGTGGGTTGGATGTGTTGAGTGACAGTGCGCGGGTCACACCGGCAGCGGTGCGCCGGTCTGCTCGGCGACCATGTACGCGGCGTACCACTGAGGCCAGTTCGCGTCGTACTCGCCGGTGTGTTCCTCGTGCCTTCCGTGGGCGATCGCTGCGCGCACCAACGCCTGCACGAGGTCGTTCACCGAGGCGAACGACGCCGCCTGGGCGATGCCGGCCCCGTCGGCGGCCTGGCCGTTGACGATGTCGGTGGTCATTGCTGCTCCGATCGGTGGGGGAGTTGCTGTCGAGATCCAGCCTCGCCCCGCGGCCTCGGCTTCACACCAGTGGTGATCCCTGGTCCGTCCCCGTGCGGGGCGCGGTCGCCGAGGACGTGGGGTGTCCCAGGCCTGAGGCTGTGCGTCGAGCCGCACCCGGACCACTCAGTTGATACCGCTCTACGGTGCCTCAGGGAGGTTGACAGCTTCCGGCGGGGTAATAGAGCGTTATCCGTTAGGCGGGCTTACACAGCGGCCTAACCTTCGATGGAGAGGGATTGATATGCGCGCCGTCCAGATTGAACAGTTCGGCGACCCCGCGCAGGTGCTCCGCGTCGTCGACATCGAGGAGCCGCCACCACCGGGCCCGCACGAGGTTCTGTTGAGCGTTGAGGTCTCGCCGTTGAACAAGCACGACCTACTGGTTGTCACCGGCATGCTGGCGCGACCACCCCTGCCCCACATACCGGGCGCCGAGGGCGTCGCGCGCGTTCTTGCCACTGGCGCCGAGGTCGATGGAGTTCAAGTCGGCGATCTGGTCGTGCTACCCCTGTATGCCGGTGCGTGGCGTGAGCGGCTCGTCGTGCCCGCCGACGGCCTGTTCGCACTCCCCGCTCGCGGCAGCATCGAGCAGTACTCGATGCTGGGCAGCAACCCCCCGGCGGCAGGGTTGATGCTCAGTGAATGCACGCCCCTGCAGCGCGGTGACTGGGTGGTTCAGAACGCTGCGAACTCCGGTGTGGGACGGTCATTGATCGCGTTGGCCAAACTTCGTGGGCTGAAGACGATCAACCTGGCCCGTGACGACGCGACATTCGCAGAGCTCGAAGCAGCCGGGGCCGACGTGGTCCACGTCGACGACCGCGATGCGGTCGGCGATGTTCGAGCAGTGATCGGCGACGCTCGAGTGGCGCTGGGGGTGGAGGCCGTCGGTGGTCCAGTGGTGGCGCGGCTGCTCGAATTGCTGTCCGACGGTGGATGGTTGGTCAGCTATTCCTGGGCCAGGGACGAGCCCATGTGGGTCGATACCTCGACACTGGTCGGCAAGCACCTCACTGTTCGCGGATTCTTTGTCGGCGACTTCGACTACCGCGACAAGGTGGTGCCTGTCATTCGTGAGGCGGCACCGCTGGTGGCCGAAGGCGCCCTCGTTGTCCCCGTGGCGGGTGTGTACCCCCTGGAGCACATCCAGGACGCGGTGCAGCATCTCCTCCGTGGCGGCAAGATCCTGCTGAAAGTGGCCGGGCGATGAACGCGCGCAACGCGGACGGCTGAAGATTTGGGCACTTTCGTCGAGGAGATGATCGGGTTGCCGCTGGCTCCGAGGGGCTGACCTGGGATGGGCACCCAGATCACATGCGCGCGTCGATGTCGGCCGCGACACGCCGCAGTCAACTCTCCACATGGCGCACCCAGAGGCGCCGGGCCGCACCCAACAGAAGCTGGGCGTGGCCGAAAGGACGCGGCGGTCATCTCGCCGGGTCGGCGGGGGCGCGAGGGGACCACTCGGCGGATGGGGCGTCACGCATCCTGAGCGGCGGGTGTGGTTTCGGAATTGGGGTCCACCCCCATCACGGTGCGGGATTATCTGCTCGTGGACCCGAGTGAGTCCCGGCTTCGGCACGTCCCGGCGCACGTCGAAATGAACCTCCTCTCTTGGGGCTTGGTCGGCGCCGTTGCCGGTTCACTTGATGGCTCGCTGACCTACGCGACGGCGCTTGCGGCCGCCCGTGTCCCACAGCGAGGTAGCGCAGTTCATGTGCTTACGAGCGACACGGCGTGGTGGTTGGCGAGGGTTGGCACCAGGCCTGTGGAGACGCCAGCGGCCGTGGCGGCTCCGCTGTCCGTCGGAATCCGCGGTGGTGGTTGCGGGCGCGGGGGTGGTTCGAACGGGGTGAACCAGTCGTCCGGGTCGAGGTTGACGGCGTCGTCGATGGTTTTGCTCTCGCACAGGACGAGGACGTCGTGGTCTTGGAAGAGGTAGTCGAGGGGGCTTGCCCAGTCGGTGTCGTCGGGGTGCGCGGGTAGGTCGTCGAGTTGGTCGTCGAAGTGGCCGTCGCTGTGCAGTGCGGCGGCGCGTGCGAGGATCAGGTGCAGGGCCATCTCCTCGCCGGTGCAGGTGGGGGTGGGGCTGGGTGCCGGTTTCGATGTCGGAGGCGAGGTCGTCGAATGCTCGGGCGGCGTGCCGGCGCCACTGTGCGGGCTGGTGCCATGTGGCGGTGGGGTAGTCGGCGAACACGGCCCAGTCGGTGTCGGCGGTGGCGGGAGTGTCTGTGTGTGTGACGATGTCGTCGTAGGCGCTGTCGGCGAGAGTTCGTGCCACGATCGCCGTGATACGCATCTGTCGTGGTGTCATCGCGTACTCGTCATCGGCGCCGTCAGCGCGGTCGTCGTTGTCTGCGGGGAGGTCGGGGACCAGGCGTATACCTCACGGTGGCGACCCGGGATGAGATCCACCTGCCGAAGAACCCGACGCCGATGCTCGGCGGCTATGCCTCGATCAGTATGCGGGTCGACGTTGCCTCCGCGTTCTGCCGTGGGTGGTCGACGGCTCCGCCAGGCGCGGAGACCTCGAGTGCCGCCCTGTAGCGGAGCCACCGTGCCAGCATCGTCACGCTCACCGACAGATTGAAACCATAGAGAGCCCACGCGGGTCCAACCGGAAGACTGACGACATAGACGGCAACAGAAGAATACCCGCGTTGCTGAGGTTCAGATTTCCCCCGCTGTATGAGGATTAATCTCGGGTGCGTAGCGCTTTCAGGATCATCGGCATCGTCGATGCCACGAAGACTGCTGTCGAAAGAGCCCCTGCGACAACGGGAACATTGCCAGCCATTGCCGATCCCTCCTGTGGTTTGTGGTTCGAGACCGCAGACCTGAGGACGCAGCCCTCGGCTACCCGCGACATGTGGAAGACGTCGGCGCAACGCATTTCGTGAGATTCCCTGCCGAACCAAATCGAACTTCAGTGGACGACCCGGATGGTCTCGCTGCCGGGACCTGGTGGGCCACTCGTCACGAGTACGGGCCCGTCGCGAACTTGACGCGGAGCGGAACGAAGTCCCGAACCGGCCGTCGGCTCCGCGGACAGACCTTCGAATGCTTGGCCTTGCTGCGGGTCATGGGAGGACGATGGTGACCGTGGGGCCGATCCGGCCGTCACGATTCGAAGACGGAGAACAAACCTAGTCCGGTGCGGATCCGGCTGATTCGTGCCGAGGAAGGGTGCGCATCATGTCGACGCCGACCACACCGAGCATCGTATTCGCCCACGGCTTGTGGGCCGATGGGTCCTGCTTCAGCAAGGTGATCCCCGCGTTGCAGGCTGACGGACACGAGGTGGTGTCCACGCAGAACAGCCTCGACACCCTGGAAGGCGATGTCGCCGCGGTCAAGCGGGCGCTGGGCCGCGTCAGAAGCCCGGCCATCCTTGTCGGGCATTCGTACGGTGGCACCGTCATCACGGCAGCGGGTACCGATGACCGTGTCGCGGGGCTCGTCTACATCGCCGCGCTCGCCCCGGACGAGGACGAGACGTCGCAGAGCCTGCAGGCCAAGTTCCCCACGACGGATGTGTTCGCGCACATCGAGGTCTCTGAGGGTCGGATCTGGTTGCGATCAGACGGTATCGAGTGCTTCGCAGGCGACCTCTCCGAACAGGAACAGCAGCTCGTCTTTGCGACTCAAGGTGTGCCCGCTGCTGACCTCTTCGACCAGCAGGTCTCGGGCACCGCGTGGAAGTCGAAGCCGAGTTGGTACATCGTGGGCAGAAACGACCGCACCGTGCATCCCGAGCTCGAGCGCTTCTGTGCGAAGCGCATGGATGCCAGCACCTACGAGGCTGACAGCAGCCACGTCCCGATGCTGTCCCAGCCCGGCCTCGTTCTCGACGTGATCCGCGCCGCTGCGAAATCCTGTCAAGGGGCGTAATCAGCCTGGAACAGCGGGAACAGTCCAGAGCAGGCGTCCCAATCCACCTCGCGACTTCACCGGCCACATCCCGAGTTGCGGGCGAACGATGGGCGCGGCACGGCCGTCAGGTGTTGCGAGTTCAGGGATGGTGCAGTCGCGACGTTGCCCGCGCCGGAACGCTCTGGTTGACCTCGGTTGAGAAGTTGAGGCTGAGCCGGGGGCCCGCCACAGTTTTCTGTTTCGGCACGCAGTGCTTGTAGTCCGTCTGGCTGCGGCCTCCCATCACCACGAGGTCGCCGCCGCGCGTTTCGATGACCGTCGAGCGGCCGCTGCCGTCGGGCTTGATGAGGAACCTGCGTGTCGCGCCGAGGCCGAGCACGGGGATCACGGTCTCGACGAGCTTGTGTTGTGGCCGGTCGGCGTGCCAGCCAGCTCCGTCGTTGTGGTCGCGGTACCAGTTCATCCACAGGCGGGTGTACGGCCTGCCGTAGTGGGGAGGACAGGGCGTCGGTGATGCGGTGCAGGACGTTCTGGGGGCCTCGGCGATGACCGGGTATTCCGCCGTGTGTCGCGGCTCCTGCACCGTGCGGTTGTACATCCACCGTGACCTCTGCTCCCACGATGCTGTGTCCATGAGCAGGCGCATCAAATGTTCGTGCCCGTCGAGCCAGCCGTGGACGTGTTCGATCCAGCTGTTCTCGTCCAGTCGGATACGTTCGGCCGAACGGAAACCGGCGTCGATCACCACGTCCGGGCCGTACCCCAGTGGTGAGCCGGCGGGAGTCTTCGGCTCGCTCGGGAACAGTGTCGGATGGTCGGTCATCTCGTGACGCTCGTCTCCGTGTCGTGGGGGCCGGCCTTCGACCCACACCGTGAAGACGTGTGTGGGCCCTCGAACGTGAGATGTCAGTTCGCGCCTTGTGCGGACGGGTGAACGACCGGCTCGTACCCGGCGGCCATCACGTTCATCGCGGCGCGTGGGGTGAGCACCTCGACCTCGACCTCGGCGGCGACCTCGAGTGGCGCGCCGTACCCGTTCATCGACCACAGCAGCCGTCGACCGTCCTGCCAGAGCCCGACATCGCCGTCGAGTCGGGCGAAGACCCCGTCCGGGAGGGCGCCGGCTTCGGCTCGGGAGGTACGCTCCCGGCCGGCGGGCGTCCGCCGATCCTCTTGCAGCCTTGCGTCCATCTCGGGGGCACTGGGCACGACCCCGCCCTGGGTGGCGTGGGAGGGCACCAAATTCAGTTTGTTGATGCATCAATAAACAGGGCCAGGGTGCGCACGTGCACCCGTGGAGTCGGATGAGCAAGAGGTCGATCACGGTCCGCGCGGCCTGAGGTGGAATGTGTCGAACTGTGGCCTGCACGCGTCGAGTGAAGCGCGGACATCGTCCTTGACGTTGAGGGCCAGACTGGTCCCGGCGGGCGGGCACCTTGCGGATGTGCGGTGCGACGCTCAGCGGTGACCGGAGTGGGGCGGTGGGTAGCACTCGCAGCCCAACTCACCAACCGCGCCCGTGCGTCACTCTCTCGTTGGTGGATACGCCATCCAACGGGCCGACATTGACACGCTAGCGGTTCAGGTTGAGGCTGGAGGCGGGTTTGAGTCGCAGTCTCGTGCGGCGCGGCGCGGCGGGGCGCTGTGCGCAGCGCATCCATCGATAGCCTGGCGGCGATGGTTCATGCCGAGACGACGCGTCGACGCGGCCAACGGATCGACTCTGAAGCTGTTGGAAACCTTTCAGTTTGGCGCAACTGAGCAGCCTGTCGGAAGGAGAATCATGAACGATCCGCCGATCGACTCCCCGCCGATCGTGCTAATCCACGGGCTATGGATGACGCCCCGCAGCTGGGATCACTGGGTCGAGCGCTACCGGGCGAAGGGGCATGAGGTCATCGCGCCGGCGTACCCCGGCTTCGAGATCGAGGTCGAGGCGCTCCGAGAGAAGCCCGAGATCATCGCCGAAGCGACCGTCCCCGCGACGCTCGAGCATCTCATCGATGTGGTCGAGGGCATCAGGAGACCTGGTTCGGCTACGACCTGGACGACCGTGCCCCGCTGCTGTTCGTCAGCGGGGGCAAGGACCACTTGATGCCGCCTGCGGTGATCCGCTCAAACGCCAAGAAGTACCGCAACTCCGAGGCGTTGACCGAGGTCTACGATTTTCCGGACCGCTCACACTTCACCGGTGGCGAGCCCGGCTGGGAAGCAGGTGGCCGACTACGCGCTCGAATGGGCGCTGAGCCACGCGGGAGCGCGGCCGACTTGACCCGCTGAACCCGGCGAGGTGGTCATCGACAGGACCGAGCCCGAGTCCCGGCACCTGGGTGGGCGAGGTGCAGGCGACCGTGACACCGAGGAACGGCTCACCGGCCTCGGCGGGAGGCGGACCGCCATCTCCCCGTCCTGCCAGCGCTTGACGCGGCGGATGTTCGCGGCTCACCGAGCGGGGATCCCGTTGCCCTGATGCAGCCACTCGAAGGAAGGAATGAGCATGAAGATCGTCATCATCGGCGGTACCGGGCTGATCGGCTCGAAGCTCGTCGCCCGGCTCGGCGAACACGGCCACGAAGCGGTCCCGGCCGCGCCCAACACCGGCGTGAACACCCTCACCGGAGAAGGACTGAAGGAGGTGCTCCAGGACGCGAATGTCGTGGTCGATGTCTCCAATTCGCCCTCGTTCGCCGACGACGACGTCATGACATTCTTCCGGACCTCCACCACGAACCTGCTCGACGCCGCCCGCGAGGCCGGAGTCGGACACTACGTGGCGTTGTCGGTGGTGGGGACCGACCGGTTGCCGGAGTCCGGGTACATGCGGGCGAAGGCGGCGCAGGAGGAACTGATCAAGGGTTCGGGGCTGCCGTACTCGATCGTGCACGCCACGCAGTTCTTCGAGTTTGCCGGCAGGATTGCCGATTCCGCGACCGTCGACGGGACGGTGCGGCTGTCGGGCGCGGCTGTGCGGCCGATGGCCGCCGATGATGTGGCCGCTGCCGTCGGCAAGGCCGCGGCGAGTGCCCCGCTGAACGGCACCGTCGAGGTCGCGGGGCCAGAGGAGTTCGGCCTCGACCAGTGGATCGCCACAGTGCTGGCCGCACGTCAGGATCCGCGCGAGGTGATCACCGATCCGCAGGCCCGGTACTTCGGGGCGCTGCCGGACCGCGAGCTGGTGCCCGGCCCTGGGGCGAGTCTGGCACAGACGCGGTTGTCGGAGTGGTTGACCAATCAATGACCCGCTCCTGCGGGCGGCAGCATGCGTGGTCAGGGTCGAGGCGGGGATACGTGCCGGGCTGTCCGAACTCGATGAGGTCGAGGACCGGATGACGAATCGAGGCGTGCATCCCGAGGCCGCGGGGTTCCAGGACCTCGCACACACCTTCCACCCGAGGTCGTCGGTGATCGCGGCCCCTGCCACCTTGGACGCAGCTCTGGGAACAACGCGAAACCCGTGGCTGCCACGACCGTTCGGACCACCCTGAGGTCGATCCCGCGCTACGGGCGAACTTCGTGTGGTCAGGTCCCGGGCGCCACCAACGGAAGGAGATCCCCGATGTTCCCGACGACATCGCCCGGCTGATGCGGGACGTCTCGACGGACCGGAAGTTGGTCGAATGATCGGCCGTCACAGGGAAGTCTCGCTGGTCGGCGCGAGATCGCCCACACCGGACCGGATTCGTCCTGACCACATCCCGCGCACCCAGCGAAGGAGCACGCCATGAGCATCGTTCGATTCGCCCGAGCCGCACTCGTCACCCTCGCCCTCGTCGCCGCACTGGCCGCGGCGCTGATCAGCCCCGCCGCCGCCCAGCCGAAACCGACAATCGTCCTGGTCCACGGCGCTTTCGCCGACACCACCAGCTGGGACCCGGTCGCCGCCGAGCTGCGCGGCCGCGGCTACACCGTCGTCGTCCCGGACAACCCGCTGCGCGGACCCGGCTACGACGCGGCCGCGATCGAGAAGACCCTCGCCGGGATCTCCGGCCCCGTCGTGCTCGTCGGCCACTCCTACGGCGGCGCGGTCATCACCAACAGCCACAACCCGAATGTGAAGGCCCTCGTCTACATCGCGGCATTCGCCCCCGCCGAGGGCGAACCCGTCCAGCTGGCGCTGGACCCGATCCGATTCCCCGGCAGCCAGCTGCTCCCGCCCGTCCTGCAGCTCAAGGTCGTCGACGACGCCCACGCGATCGGCGGCAAGAACCTCGACGGCTACATCGCCGACGACGCCTTCCACCGGGTGTTCGCGCCGGATGTCAGCGCCGCGACCGCCGCGACAATGCTGGCCCACCAGCGCTCGATCGCCGTGTGGGCCAACCTCGAACCGTCCGGGCCAACGTCCTGGTCGAGCACTCCGAGCTGGGCCCTGATCCCCACCGGCGACAACATCATCCCGCCAGCCGCCCAACGCTTCATGACCGGCCGCATCGGGGCGCACACCTCCGAGATCGCCGCCTCCCACGCCGTGCTCGTCTCCCAACCCGTCGCGGTCGCCGACGTCATCGTCGCGGCCGCGGCCGCGAACGGCAGCTGACGGGGGAGGGCGGACTCATGGATCTACAGCTGGGCGGCACGACCGCCGTCGTCACCGGCGCGAGCAAGGGCATCGGCCTCGCGATCACCGCTGCGCTCGTCGGCCAGGGCGCCCACGTGGTGGCGGGAGCCGGGCCGCAATGTCGTAGAGCGGTCCTTCGCCACCGTCAAGCAGGGGCGAGGTTTGGCCACCGCTACGACAAACTTGCCGTCACCTGCCGGGCCGGGGCGCTCGGCCGTCTGGGACTACTAGGGTGCGTCTCCTAATTCGCGAGACGCTTGAGCCACAGCCACACTGCCGATAGGACGTGTACTTCTCGGCATGGACTCGGACCGGACGACCGCCTCCGCTGCCTTTGCGCAGGCGGTTGCGCTGGGTTGCGCCATGCCGCGGCGTGAGCGCGTGCGACACGGCACCGCCGTACGTCGCCGTTCAACTCCGTTGCATCGCAGCGATGGCAGCGTCGCCGGCCGCGGCGACGAAGGGCACATGGACCACCAGTGCCGGATGACCCGCGAGCATCAGCCGGGCGAGGCACGTGGGGCGCCCCGTGCCTCGGGGAGCACGACGAGCCGCAAGCCTGGCCATCCTGCTCGTCGATTCAGAGCTTTGGCAACCCGCAGATCTACCTCGACTGAGCAACGTTCGCAGTGCCGGTTCCATCGACTCCGAGGGGAATCAGGTAGACCCGACCCACGAACACCTGGAGTAAGTAGCTCAGAACCAGCGCGACCGCTACAAGAACCGGCGGCTCACGCCACACCGGCCGTGCCGCGATCGCGCCTCCCATCTCCGTCGTCCTACTCGAATCACCGCCGGCCCGACCGCCCGCCCCAGGGGCGAACAATGCAGGATCTGCCCCCGAGTTCTGCTACCCGTCAAACCTATTGGAGGAGTCGCCACGACACTCCCATTCGGCTGACGTGCGTCCTGCTTGGCGATCGTTCTCACTGGTCGGTGTCGGCACTACGGGACTTGAAAGGTGCCGAGTTGACCCCTCCGCGACGCAACTCCTCAGCCGCCTCTCAAGCGGAGACCGACGATGAGCTCGACGTCGGTCTCCCGCATCGGGGGGATGCCCATGAGGTCGTACAGTTCGCGCCACAGCCGCACGCGAACGGCTGGGAGAAACAGCCTCGTGGGAGTGCGGTCCGGAATCAACAACACCGGCTACGCGAGCGATATGTGGCCCGGACGCGGTTGTGCCGGGACCAGGGTCAATGCCGGTTCGGCCAATTGCGGATTCGCAGCCCAATTCGATGTACTCGTGCGCGGTGTGCCGACCGAGCAGTTGACGAGCCGCTGACGGATTTCAGGACTCGATTGCGATGGTGGTCACGAAGCTGCGATGGTGGTCACGAAGCGGTCGAATGACGATTCGACCGTCACCGCGGCCGCATCGCTTCGGATTCCAACGAACGTCTGTGCCACGCCGTCGCTACTCGGGTAACTGAGGGCCTCGGCAATCGGGGACCCAGCACTGCCAGGCCATATTCGCATCGGCCCGCTGTCCGTCCAGGCATCGCCAGTGTCAACGTTGGTCACGTCAATCTGCAATACGCAGGAACTCACGATCGATACCGGACTATCCGTGCCTCGCAGCGTCGGCATCTGCACGAAACGTGCGGTCCACCCGATCGATCCGTCGCCATCAAAATTGAAGACAACGGTGATCCCGTCCTCTACCTGTTCGAGCTTGATCGAATTTGGAGTCGGCACGACAGGCGCTGCCGGCGGCGGCTCCCCCGGCGGCAGTGGTATCAACCAGTCACGGTCGGCGCCGGCGGCAGATTGCCGACCACGACCTGCCCTGAGGATGAATCGAATCGGTTGCAGCGCAACTTACTTGAGGTGACACCAGTTTCGTCGCTCGTCTGGTTCGTGTCCTGCATTCCGCACGCGGTCCACAACGTCACAGCTGAAAGGGCGACACTTGCCACGCCTGTCCTGGTTCGCTTCGCTTTGAGCATGTTGCAGTCCTTCCTGGTCGGCCGACCGTAGTCACGGGCCGAACGGCGGATGCGCGACGACTTGCCAGCCACCGTCACCGTGTCATACCGATCGCCGGGTCGACCGCCGGCAGGGCATCGACCTGCGTGTACCGCTTGGGGGTGAACTCGTACGCCAGCCGGTCGGAGGTCTCCCGTTTGGCCTGTGCGCGGGCATGGGCGGCGACCCGGCGACGCGCCGTCACTGGACCCGGGCGGATCACCCACATCGAGATCAGGTACTCACACGCCAGCCGGAACAGCCGCACATTCCCCGGTTGTGGGCTCCGTCGAGGAACTGAGGAGGGTGACGGACTCCGTCGGGAATTGCGACGAGATAGGCGCAGGGGAGCAGGCCGCGCTCACACCACTCCGCCGCGCCGCGAACGTCATTGTGCCCCTGCTACCGTTGACCGTCGTCAACGCGGCGGGTCCGGCTCGGATCTGCCGCACGCCGAGTGGCCGGGGCCCGGTCCGGCCTTTGACCCACCCCAACGAGATGTGGCCATAGCGCCGAAGCGGAAGAGCCCGCCTTGATCGGGTCTCGGGTGGCTTGTCAAGCGTGTCCTCGTCGCAGTTGTCCGACTTCGACTTCTGGATGGGCGGTTGGGGGTAAGAACTTTGCCCGGTGGAACGAAATGCGCTCGGCAGTTCCCGCTCCGACCGTTGGACGAACGCGACCGTCGGGTAGCTGACGCATCCGCACGCCCACACCCCGCCGACCCGATGAACAACCGGGAGCGGACCCGAGTTACGCGCCCGCTTTCGGGTTGGGCGCCGGCCGATGGTCCTTCTCGCCATACTGATTACGCAGGTGTCGAGGATGTCCGGCACCGCCCGCGGGTATCGGGCGCAACGCCCCCGCGCGACATGCACACAGCCACCCGGAGGGTGAGATCCCATGCGCAGACTCGATCCCAACGTTCTGCACCATCCGGCAGTCGTTGACCAATTCGAGAAGCGAGCCGCCAACCTGCAGCTCCGGATCGCCGACAAGATCACGACCTTTGCCGGATCGATGCAATTCGTCTACATCCATGCCGTCCTGTTCACGCTGTGGATGCTGGTTTTCGAGAAGAGTCCCTGGCCGACGCTGACCCTCATGGTGTCTCTCGAGGCCATTTTCCTCTCGACCTTCGTCATGATCGGACAGAATCGACAAGCCGCGTTCCAGCAAGCGAAGGCCGACAGCGATTATCAGAGTGTCAATGCCTTGCTGGTCGAGAACACCAATCTCACTCGGAGGATCCACCAGCTCACCGAGGAACTGAACGCGCACGTGATCGGAGGTACCTCGGGACACGGCACGGAATGACCCGCGTCGTCCTCGCGGGCGTGGCGCGGCGACTGGTTGACCCACGGATCCGTCACAGGGTCTCGATCAGGCCACCGTCGATCACGAAGTCGGCCCCGGTGATGTTGCCGGCCCGGGGTGAGGCCAGGAAGAC